>CAYGZM010000158.1:0-8580 GCA_964354365.1 uncultured Pirellulales bacterium | reverse complement strand
ATACCCTGAGTCCGCAGCAGAAGCCACCAACGAAGGCCTACCATAATCTGGCTGAAGGAGAAAATACCCAGCGTGCACGCAAAAACCCACATATTCATCCGGGCGAAAATTGCCTTTAGCTCCGCCCATCTGCCCTCTTTAGAGAGCCAAACCGCCCCGGCAATGACGCCAACGACGACCACGACAGTGCGAAGCGCCACCAGTATTTGCCTTCTCTTATTGGGCTTGCCGTCAGCCACTGACACAACTTTCTCTTAAATATGACCTTGTTTTTGCCGATAATAGCAGTTAAAACCTACCCTGGCAAGCAGCTATGAGTATTATGAGTTCTGCAAAATTGCAGGTTAGACCTATATTGTTGAAGAAAATCTCTTTTATGATTTTCTTCAATAATTACCCAAGCGATTACGAGACAATAAATTGCCCTTGAAAAGAAAAAATCAACAAACGATTTTTTCTTTTCTAAGTAGGCCTACCCTGCAATTTTGCAGAAGCCTTATGAGTATTGATTTAGGAGGCCATAGACGTGGGCGTAAGCAAGTTTATCGAGGAAGGCCTTGATTTCAGTCCAAGATTCGACGAAAACGGGCTGATCATGGCCATTGCGCAGGATGCGGCGACAGGACAAATCCTTATGGTCGCCTATATGAACCAGGAATCGCTCGATCAGACTATTCGAACTGGCTACGCCACATATTTCAGCAGATCACGGCGGAGACTATGGAAAAAGGGCGAACAAAGCGGACATCTCCAGAAGGTGCAGCAGATTCTGGTCGATTGCGACCAGGATTGTCTCATTCTGAAAGTGACCGTTGATGCAGGCCAATGCCACGTCGGCTATCAATCGTGTTTTTATCGGGCCATAAGCAAAGACGCTGCAAAAAAACTCGAGTTTGTCGCTGAGAAGACCTACGATCCGAGCAAAACTTACGATTAGTAACACCACGGCCCCGATTTGCAGCGTCGTATCTGCTTGATATACAGGCAGTTAGCAAACTTGTGCGGCGAAAAAGCCCAGCAGTGAATGCGTCGTCCCATAAATGAGAATCTTTACGATTCTGCTGTTTTTTTTGAATATTGTGCTATTCGTTTTGGCGTCGTTGTGGTATGATAGCTTATTAAGAAAGTGTGGAACAAGGAGTGGCTGTGATGGTGTTGTTGTGTCATCTTTGCGTTCGATTTTCGGACGTACCTTTGTACCGTTCAACAGTTTTTCCCTACGAGCAAACAACAGTAGTCTGCGGCCTGTGCCGCCGGACGACCCCTAACAAAAACAAAATGGAGCACTTTGCATTTGGAAGGAACCATCTTTTTTTGGAGGACTGAACTATGAAAGCCGTGAAGTTTAATTGGTTATTTGTTGCGTGCGCAATTGTCCTGTTGGCCGGCATTGGCCCGGCAACGCTGGGCGATTGGAATCCCGGCGACCCGCACAAGATGCACTTCCCCCAACTGCCCGACCCACAGGGCTGGGATGTCTGCGTAGTCGATCAGTGGGTCGCAGATGATTTCATGTGCACAAAAACCGCACCCATTGATGACATCCACTTCTGGGTCTCCTGGCGAGAGGACATGATCGGTGACATTGGCATGCTGGCGCCCGACGTATCCATCTGGAGTGACGGCGCCGGCCGACCGCGAGAGCGCCTGTGGACTTGGAACGGAGAAGGTGACGTCGCCTTCCGGCTCTACGGCACCGGCCAGCAAGGCTGGGTCTGCCCGAGCGCCGGGGAGATGAAGCCCTTCGATCACAATCTCTTCCTCCAGGTCAACATAACGAAGATTGCCAAACCCTTCACCCAGAAGAAGGATACGACCTACTGGCTGGTTGTCAAGGTAGGCCTGCCTCCAACTATCTCGCAAAGGATAGGATGGAAGACCTCCAAGACCGACCCGCCGGGGCCCCTCTGGGGCAAGCCCGCCTTGTGGTCGGTTGACACGATTAACTGGACGGAAGTAACGACCGGCACAACTGTGCGCCAGATGCATGATATGGCCTTTGTCATCAACGGCAAGCCGCACTTGCCTCCTATTGAAAGGCCGACACTCCAGGTAGGCCCCTGGCTCACCCGCGAGCCCTGGCACCAATGGATCGGCCCCCACGGAATCGTGCCGGTTCATCTCCAGGCAGTGGACCCCTGCGACCAGATTCAGCGAGTTGAATTCTCCTGGTCTCTTGACGGCACGGAATGGGTGCCCTTCTACAGAGATGTCGATGGGAACGAACCGATCCTGGACACACACGGAGGCGAAAGCCCGCAAGGAGACGGATGGACCGGCTATCTCGACCCGTCGAAGATTCCGCAGATGACCGCTTGCACGATGGTACGTGTCAAGGCCGAAGGATGGATGGTGGACAGTTTCTTCGACATATTCACCGAGGTTACGCTCGACCCAAGTCCTCCCGACGCCGTCTTATTGAACATACAAGACTGGCAGGTCGTGACGGACGACGAGGTGATGGTCGATGTTGATCCCGATCCGAGGTATCCTCAAGACATACAGTACATTGTCATCGACGTTGAAGTCAAGCCCGTGGAATTCGCCAAGGGAATTCCAACGGTTGACCAGTTGGATCCCGCGCGCCTGTATGGCGGTGGGCAGCACTGTGCGCCTGCGGCAACGGCCGCGTGTCTTAAGTATTTTGAAGGGCAGGGCGACGGCGACATCTGCGGCGGACTCAGCGCCGACGATTTGACCGACGGCTTGGCCGGTTACCAGGGAACGAATATGGGACAAAAAGGCACAACCTGGTCCGGCTGGGTCAATGGAATTAAGAACTGGATTGACGATCACGGCGGCGGATACACCGTCCGCTCCGGCGGATTCGACTGGAAAACGGCTCGCGACGAGCTTGAACGCTGCCAGGACGTGCTGCTGCGAATTCAGTGGCCCGGCGACGGCGGACACGCAGTGACATTCAACTCTATAGTCAATACGCCGCAGTCCGACGGCACTATTCGTGTTGATGTGATGGACCCATACGGCGGCGTCATCGGCTACGGCGACCTGATTCCCAGTACCGGCTGGCTGGAGAATTTCAACGGACCATCCGGCAACCAGGGGACATTTTCGCATATGATTATTATATGTCCCGAGGAAGGTGGCCCCGGAGGAGTCGGTGACCCCATCCCAGGCCCCAATCCCGATCCTATTCCGATTCCCCTTCCCGATCCGGGATTGTACTTTATCCGCGTGACGGTTGTTGACCAGTGCAATCACGCGGCCACTTTCATCAGAATAGTTGAAAAACAGGCGTCTGAATTCGGCGACGCCCCGGAGGCCGCTCTGGCTTATCCGGACACCTGCAAGATAGGGGCATTTCCGACCTGTATGAACGTCGGGCCGGCGATGTGGATTCGACACTTCAGCTCGGGACGATTGTTCTTCGGGCCTAAGCTCGACCTCGAGGTCGAAGGCAACGCCGGAGCCTGTCCGATGTTCAACCCGAACACCTACAATCGGGATGAGTGTTTCCAGGACGGCGATGCAGGCCTTATTCTTCCGCCGGCCTACACGATCGTCGGGCCAATCGGCTCGGAGCAGGTTGTCCCCTGCGTGGCCAGTCAGACAGGCTCCCTCGGAACCGTATGTACGGCCGCCACCTGGGGCAAGGACGTGGATATCCACGTCACAAATAACACCACCACACCGGCTTACGTGAACGTTCTTATGGACTGGAACAGGAGCGGCGAGTGGAGCGGCGCTATCGTCTGTCCGCAGTGCTTGGGCGGCGCGGTCGCTCCGGAGCACGTTCTTGCTGACTTCCAGGTGCCCCCGGGCTACAGCGGGAAACTATCAGCACTTATGCCCGTGGCTCGGACGTTTGCGATCGGACCATATCCGGAATACATCTGGACAAGGTTCACAGTTACGCCCAACAGAATGGGCAGCGGCTGGCCGGGCGATGGAGAATTCACCGACGGCGAGACCGAAGACTACCTGCTCCACGTCAAGCCGGCTCCGGTGAGCAGCGACTGCGACTGGAATGTTGGCGACGACCACAAGATGCACCACCCGCAGTTGCCCGACCTTACCCGGACCGGCGTTGATGTCGATATGTTCTGGACTCCGCTGGCCGACGACTTCAAGTGCAGCCAGACCGGCACGATCACCGACATTCACTTCTGGGGTTCATTTGCCGATGACTGTCTGCCTGCCGGCGGTCCGGCAAGCCTCACCTTCCAGGTCACCATTTACTCAGACGTCCCGGCTGGCATCGATCAGCCCTGGAGCCATCCCGGCGAGCCGCTGTGGACGCGGACATTTACTCCTTGCACCTACACAGTTCGCCAGGTGGCGGACAGCAACGTCGAGGACTGGTACGACCCGGCCACAAAGCTCTACCTCCCGCAGAATCACTTCAACGCGTACCAGTACAACATCTGCATGGCCGACGCCGACGTTTGGGAGCAGCAGGCAGGCAGAATATACTGGCTGGAGATCAAAGACATCGTGCCTGCAGGCCTCAAGCCTGATTACACCTTCGGCTGGAAGACCTCGCTGAAGCACTGGAACGACGACGCAGTCTATAGGCCGGCGACGACTGGCGGCTGGGCCGAGTTGCGGTATCCCGTGGGACATCCGCTCCATCCCCAGTCGATCGATCTTGCATTCGTGATAACCGGCGAGGCGGCGCCTCCGCCAGACATTGACTGGGGCGATGCGCCAGACCCGACGTATCCGACGCTGGCGCCGATCGGGGCGAGCCACACGATTGATCCGCGAATATATATGGGCAACACTGTTGACCCCGATCCCGATGGCCAGCCTACTGCAGCGGCGGACGGCGACGATACCGACCTCGACGGTGACGATGAGGACGGCGTCTCGTTCGATACGCCGATGATACCGGGCCAGATGGCGCAAATCACGGTAAACGCTTCAATTGCCGGGGCGCTGATCAGCACGTGGGTAGATTTCGACGGCGACGGAGGCTGGGGCCAGGCGCACGACTACGTGGTTCAGAGCGTGGTGTCGGTTCTCGGTAACAACGTATTTGCGTTCCCGGTTCCCGCCGGCGCGGTGCCGGGCACACAGGCGTATGTACGCGTGCGCTTCACAACGTTCCCTCAGATAGGCTTTGACGGGCCTGCGCCCAATGGCGAGGTCGAGGACTACGTTGTGACCATTGAGGCGCCCTACGAGCCAAAACCACCGGTTGAGCACGTGAAGTGGTCTCAGCCGCCGATTGAGATTGATCCGATGCTCGGCAGAATGCCGACGTATTGCGGCTGGGATGAGCCATCCTTCTCCACAAAGGAGATGGGGACAGAACCGGCCTTTTGGCAGATTGCGGCCGATGACTTCAGATGCCTCGGCACAATGCCCATAACCTCGGTTCACTGGTGGGGTTCATACAAAGGCTGGCTCGAGCGTAATCCGCCGCCTGGACAGAAACCGGAATACTGGCAGATTGCGTTCTGGACCAACGCGCCGATTGACGTGATCCACCCCTACAGCCGACCGGAGAAGCTGCTCTGGTCGATACGGGTGAAGCCGGACAGAGTCGAAGAGGTCTGGGTCGGAATGGATCATTTCCCCAATCCGGATATGATTCCCGACTCCTGCTTCCAGTATTTTGTCAAGCTCCAGCCCGAAGAGTGCTTCTGGCAGGAGAAGTATATCGCAAACCAAGGCGGCGACACTGTCTTCTGGATCAGCATCTCGGCGGTTTATCGCGGCTTCCCTGGACCTATTTACCCGTGGGGCTGGAAGACCAGGCCCGCACACTGGATGGATGATGGGGTGACATTCTCACTGCGGCAGGACGACCTCAAGCCGGACCAGGTGCTTGACCCGGCAACAATCACTCCGATCGAAGCGTCGATCTGCGGCACAGAACCGCAAAGCTTCGATCTGGCCTTTGAGCTCGACACCGACCCGAATTACATCAAGTGGGAGCAGCCCTTCACCGGTCTGCGTCACTGGCCGCACTATGAGGACGTGAAGTCGATGGGCCAGGAGCATACGGTGACGGCGGAGCTGACCAAGTATGAACAGGTCCCGGATCTCACCGAGGCAGGTATCGACGTGGACGCCACTTTTATTACCGATGTGGCGAAGTGGCGGCCCCAGAGGCTTGCAGATGACTTCCCGTGTGAGACGAGCGGGCCGATTACAGATATCCATATTTGGGGTTCGTGGTACCGCGACATCCTGCCTTCAATTCCAGGCGGACCTGCCCCGGACCCTGCAAACGTGGTCTTTAGACTGAGCATTTACGCCGATATTCCCGCCAGCACCAGCCCGACGGGCTATAGTATGCCCGGCGCGGTGCAGTGGACGAAGGAATTCCAGCCAGGCCAGTTTGAGGTCAGCGTAGAAGCGAGGGACCTGCATGAGGGTTACTTCGTACCTTGTGCACCTTACTTTGAACCCTTTGGCGACACTGTATGCTGGCGTTACGACTTCTACATCAACCCGTCCGAGGCCTTCCCGCAGAAGGGCGCGCCGGGTAAGCGAGTTGTGTACTGGCTGAGCGTCGAGGCTCGGCCGATAGGCGGCGGCACCCTTGAGGGGCCAAGGTTCGGATGGAAGACGTGCCAGTATGATAAGCGTTGGAATGACGACGCCGTCTGGCAGTCGATCTGGATGCCACCGGCGCCGCCGTGGGAAGAGCTTAAGTACCCCGCGGGTCACCGGTATGAAGGTAAATCGATGGACCTCGCGTTTAAGGTAACGACTCAGGAAGTGCGCCAGGAGATTTTGATCAATCAGCTCGTCGCCGATGACTGGGAGTGCCACAGATACACGCCGGTAACGGCTGCTGTGTGGTGGGGCTCTTATATCGGCTACAGATATGAGGCTTGTGCGTGCCAGACGGGTCCTCGGCCGGTGAAGCCGGATTACTTCCTGCTGCAAATCTGGCCGGATGTGCCGGCAAATGTGGATCTGCCGTATAGCCACCCGGACAAGAAGCCGATCTGGGAGTACAAGGCCTACAACTATGATGAGGTTATGGTCGGCTTCGACAAGCATCCTGAGACAGGCGAGCCTGGTCAGATTGGCGGCAAGGAAGCGGTATTCAGGTACTCGGTGCGGCTGCCGAAAGAGAACTGGTTCGGCCAGAAGGAAGTAGAGGGCATCTACTGGTTCAGCGTGGTGGCGGTCTATAAGGACCCGCTGCCGATCATCTATCCGTGGGGCTGGACCAACCATCAGTACATAGGCAGGATAGACAATGCTGTCGCCGGCACGATTGACCCGACCGGCGCCGGATGGGAATGGAGAGAGCTCTACGACCAGACAGGTATGAGCGAGGATATGTCGTTTATCCTGTTCACCGAGCCCGGCTGCTTCCCATCATCCTACTCGACCTACATTGACTGGCTGGCGTTCGGCAAGCCGGACTGTTGGTGTAATTCAGCGGCTATAATAGGCCGACCACCAACCCAGTTGGGTGATTATCAGTGCGATGGTGACGCTTCTGGTAAGCCGTATCTCACTACCGGATGGCGTGTTTACACCGATGATTTGAACATTCTCGCCGCCAACTGGAAAAAGAAGATCAGCGGCACGGATCCGGCTAACCCCTGCGCGGATGTAAGCCACAAGCCGTACCTCACTACCGGATGGCGTGTTTACACCGATGATTTGAACACTCTCGCCGCCAACTGGAAAAAGAAGGCCGGAACGCCGCCGACCGGGCTTGCAGGTGATTGTGGGCTTCCCTCCAGGCCGGAATAGCCGAAGTTGAGTGAATAAGTGTTTTGTGAAAGGCAACGTGGAATCCAAGAGGCCGGTCATTTGACCGGCCTCTTCTCTTTCGTGATAGGCTCTCTAACGTCTCAATCAATGACGACGTGTTTAATACCGCAAGCCGCCAAACAGATAGTCTGCAAGCTGGATTCGCCCTTGAATTATGTTCGAATGCGGCCCCATAAGACCCCACGCGACGACCGCCACTCCCGCCTTCTCTACCAAGTGCAGTTTCGAGTTCCGCCCAGGCGTAGGGATTACTCGACCGTTATTTGGCGTCCGGTCCTTCCTTCCACGACGGCCAGGGCCGAGCCCGCGATAATCAGAGCGCCGCCAAGCCATAACCAGAACATAAATGGCCTTACTCTAACCGCTATTTTGACGCTGCCGTCCGGGGCCAGCCCGCCAAATGAGATACAGACATCCTCAAACCACCCCGTACTCATCGCGGCCCGGGATACGTTGCCCAGCTCCGGCTTACCCGGGTAAGCGTCTCGATGCGGCCAAAGCCTTTTGTACAAACTGCCCTTTCTCATCGCAATATGGGGTCCGGCCTGCTCCACACCCCCGGAGACCTTGGTCTCAAATGATTCATAGCTGAACTCCCAGCCGCTAAGCGGCAGTGTTTTACCTTTTGCCAACGGCATCTCAATGCTCTTCTCGGTCCCGGCAAACGCCGCCACCACCAGCAGAACAACGCCAAAATGAGCTATGCTGCCCGCCACCTTATCCCAGGCCCTGATTGCCCAGAACAGCTTCACCATTATGGCCATAGAGCTAAAAACGCCCAGAGAGTAAACCAGGCTCAGCAGCAGCGGCTGCCCCACAAGCCTGTACAGAACTCCAAAACACACAACTCCAAACGCACCGCAAGCCAGC
>CAYGZM010000157.1:0-8806 GCA_964354365.1 uncultured Pirellulales bacterium | reverse complement strand
GCCCCGGACTGCCCAATTTTCTTGTTATCCTTTACCAATATCATGAGTGAGAACCAAAAATTCAGAAATGAGTTCTGCAAAATTGCAGGTAATCAACAAACGATTTTTTCTTTTCCAAGCAGGCCTAACCTGCAATTTTGCAGAGGCCTTAGAATCAGAAGCCTTCCATAAAGTGCGCCGCTTCACTGAGAAAAACGCTTGCGAGCACTGTTTTATTGCAATTTCCTCCTTCCCGAGGACGATCACTACATAACCGTTTTCAGTAAAAAGACTTACGCCCAAGAAGCAGGCCCACCTTGCTCGGGACGCCAAAGGCGTTCTAACATTATAACTTGGCCCCCTAACCACGCAATTGAAAACTTCCACTTATAATACCATCTCATTTCACCTCACTCCGGCCGGTTCAAAAGTCATACCCGCCGCCAGAGAACACATCCTAAAAGGCCGATCACATGGCCTATACGGCGACATCTCTACTCACCCACTTTCTCAGCTTCTCAAAGGGGAACAATCCAGACATTCCTGAACGACACCACGTTACCGTGCTCCTGCAGCAAGATCGGCCCAGGCTCAGGCCCTTCCGGCTGGCCTGCGCCAGTCTTGTTCGGCACTTCCACGTCGTCGTGCACCAGGACTCCGTTGTACACCAGCGATATCCGGGCGTTCTTGACCTTCTTCTGGCCTTCGTACCGCGCCGCGTGGAAGATAATGTCGTAGCTCTGCCACTCGCCGGGCTCCTTGCAGACGTTCTTATCCGGGGCCTTGAACGTGTAGATTGATGCGCACTCGTTCTTCTTCGGCTCCAGGCCGTATGAATCGAGGATTTGAACTTCATACCGACGCTGTATATACACTCCGCTGTTGCCCCTGCCCTGCCCCTTGACCTCGGGCGGAAGCTGCGGCGTCTTGAACTCAACGTGCATCTTGAAATCAGCGAAGCTCTGCTTAGTCATTATGCTGCCGGACTTGGGCACAATTGTCATCACGCCATCGGCAACCTTCCAGCCTATCTCTTTGTCGCTGCCGGTCGTCCAGTGCGAAAAATGCTTGCCGTCGAAAAGCACTATCGCATCCTTCGGGCGATCCGCGGTAACATCGGGCCTTGCTAGCCCCGGCTCAATCGTCACCTTAGGCGGCTCTGCGTAGTCCGCCCATATCCGCTCGGCGTCCGCAACGTTGACCTTTCCCTCGTGCACGTAAAGCCGATACCTGAATACGTGGTCCTCGCCGGGTTTCATTTCCCAGTCGCCGGCCTGTGAAGGCGCCCAGTTGAAGAAGACCTGCCCCTCCGGCCATATCCGCATCGGCTCCGGATGTCTGAAGTTCCCCGGATGACTGTAAAATGTCACGCCCTCCCATTCCTTAATCTTGCCTGAAGTATCGCACCATCGCGCCCGCGTGGCGTGCCCGTCCTTTCGCGTCTTGCCCTCGCTGGTGAGGTACTCGGCGGTCTGCTCGTCCCATTCCGCCGCACCTCGAAAGCCAAATCCGCCGTAACGATACTCAACCTGACGCAAGGGACTATCAGCAACGCAGCGCTGCGTCGATTTGAAATCCCAAAGCCAGTAGCCCTTGCCCGGCCCGCCGACGTTATAGACTCGAACGTCCCATTCCTCCTTGAGCACAACCTTCTCACCCTCGGCTGTCTTCAATGCGACGTGCTCCTGCTCCACCTGAAAACCACCGTACACCGGCCCATCGGTCGTCGCAAGGTACTTCACAAATCGCACCGTACCCTGCCCCTCTTTGAGATTCCAGAAATCGACTGATTTACCCTCGAACTCCGTATGCGTCCACGGCATCCATATTCCTAAATGGTGAATATGATCCGGCGCGTGGATATTCGTCAGCACCGAGCCGGCCGGCGACCACAAAGGATGTATAAAGCCGCTGCGTTTGTAGAGGTCGCTCTGCCCGGCCGGTGGAGGCACAACGGCGTGGTTGTACCGTAACACCTTCGTATCGCCGTACAGTATGTCGCAGTAATCCTGGCTCTGCCTGACCGAAACGCCGGCATCCGGCCCTTTGGCGCTTCTTTCTTGAATTGAAAATTCATAAGTGCGTTTGGTCCCAGGCTTGGTTTCGCCGGCGAGGATGAACCACAGCTTCGCCGGGCTGCCAGGCTCAAGCTGCGCCGCCACGACGTTCCGCCCCGAAGCGCTGCCCTCGGTCAGCACGTAACTGGCGCCAGGAAGACTTAAAGGCACGCCGTCCAACAATCCGCAAACCGGCGTATCGACCCGCGTATGCTCCCCCGCCTCGACGGTAATTTTGGCGAGGGGTCCAGACGCAGCGGTCCAGCCGCGAGTCGCAGGAACTGTGAATCCGAGAACGACAACTACGCTGATAAGTGTTGAAGTGAGCTTGTGCATTGTGTTCCTTTCGCAGAATGGCACGGTTCTTTCGGGCAAAGCGGAAATGGTAACAGCGCCGTCCTCAAAAAATCAAGTATTATCTCCCAAAATCAACAGGAAAGGAGACAACCGCCTTGGGCGGCCCCGAAAACGCATATAATACTAACAGTACAATTATGGTAGCAACAATCGCTGTCAGGATCGCCTTACGCACTTGTTTTTGAGGGATTTTGTAGATCAGAAACGCCGGCAGGCCAACCATCAACACTATTGGAGCATACACAATGAACATAAACAGATAAAACAGCCTGCCGACTGCTCGCGTCTCCTTTTCGCACCATATCTTCCGCCACATCGTACAGAAGATGTCGTAGTTGAATCGAATATTCAGAAAAGAAATGTAAGGCGTGAGCGGATTGATGGCATCGTTCGAGCCGCAGCTGTCGCAGTAATACTGAAGCGGCCGACACGGCTTGAGGCACTTCGGGCAAAGCGGCAGAGCATCATCCGGGACATAATCATTATTGAACTGCCCGGTTGGTTCAGGCTCTGTCGGGAACAAATCCTCGTAGTCCTCTTTTTTTGTCATCTCAGACCCGGCGTGGCGGGCTCCTTGCCGTCATTCAAATAGAAGGCTTCTGCTGATTCCCTATCATACAAGACGCTTTTCCAGCCTTCAATAATCAAATTCTGCTGCGAAATATCTGAAAAACCTGGCCGCCGCCGGGCGAGTTCGGAGGGGAAATTGCCATGCCATTCTGCGAACGGCTGCTTGTTTGCCGCCGTGGCTTGCCCGCCCAAGCGCCAGCGGGCTTGCAGGGCGCCCCTGCTTAAGGAGATAATGGCACGGGCTTGCAGCCCGTGAGACCACGGCCAAGCCTGTCCCGAGCGAAGTCGAGGGAATGGCCGTGCCACGAGTGATCATGCCCCGGGGCGTATGGCGCTTCGTAGGCAATAAAGGGGCGGCCCTTTGCTCAGTCACAGACGTCCGGGGGGCAGGAGCCGTTAGGGTAGCAGCGCTGGATCAGGACTGCGGACGACCAGGCCGTCTCGTTGTGGCATGCGTCTCGCGCCTTGACACGGAAGCTGAAGCCCTGGTTCGACCTGCCGAGGAAGACTTCGTAGCATCTCCTGGTCCGCCAGCCGCTGCTCTTTGAGCTGTCATCGACACACTCGAAGAAGTATTCTACATAGCCGCTGTCATCCTGGGCCTCGCCGGCGGCCATCTCGGCCCACCAGTCCATATTCGAAGCGCTGTGTTTGCACTCGCACGGCTGGATCTCCCAATAACCCGGGGGATAGGGAAAATACGGTGGGATACTGTCATCGCATGGGGTGGTTGCGCATCTCGCGTCCGACCACGCTGTCTCACGCGAATTGCCGGTATTGCGGGCTTTTACCCTGTAGCAGTATTGAGTTTGCTTGGCCAGCCCCGTCTCTGTATAGACCGGGCTGCTTTGCCAGCCGCTGCCTCCGCCGCCCACTCTCTCGAACTTGTACTCCACGCTGCTGCCGTCGCCGGGCGTCGCCGTAGCCGCCACCATCGTAATACTATCGTAAGAAGTCGCCATCGGCGCCAGCGACCACGTCATCGGGTCCGGCGCCGGGGCCGGGGCCGCGGGAGTCGTCGCGCAGCGCTGCTCCGAAAGCTGCGTCTCCAGCTTATTGCCCTTGTTGCGAGCCTTGACCTGGTAGCAGTAATTCACCCCGCCGGAAAGCCCTGTATCGGCATAGCTCGCACTATCCTGCCACGCGCTGTCGCTGCCGCCGGGATTGCCGCTGGTTTCGTCGAAGAAGTATTCGACCCCCGTACCATCCGTCGAGACCGCAGCAGCAGCCTGCATTGCAATTGTGTTGTAAGAGTTCGCGTATGGCGCCGTCGCCCAGGTCATCGGATTCGGATTCGGCGGCGACAGCGTAGTTGCCGACCGTATCGGCGAGAAATCGGTTTCCAGGTGATTGCCCTTGTTGCGGACCTTCACCCTGTACGAATACTCCGTGCCGCTGTTAAGGCCGGTATCCGTGTAAGTTTTCTCCGCCTGCCAGCCGCTGTCGCTGCCGCCTGGGTTGCCGCTGGTTTCTTTAAAGTAGTACTCCACTCCGCTGCCGTCGCTCGAGACGGCGTCGCTCGCCGTCATAGTGACGGCGCTTGCCGAAATCGCGGCAGGCTCCGTCTTCCACGTCATCGGATTTGGACTCGGCAGCGGCAAAGGCTGCCAATTCGCCACAAAAGCCGCATAATCCACGAAATCGACCTGCCCGTCTCTATCGAGGTCTTCACGCAACAGCGGCTGTCGCAACGACCATTTGTGCCCAAAGAGCATCAGGTCCCTGAAATCAACCAGCCCGTCCAGATTCAAATCCGCGACGTTGCCGGCATCCAACAGCGACATGCTCGCCTCAGCCGTGTCTCCGTACCGACCCGCGTTTATCCGCTCTCCGTGCGGCCAGTACTCGCCCATCCAGTCGGAGTTCGGGTCGCCGGCGTCTATGCACGCGCTCGTCACGCTGTCATAAACCCACACCTCAATATAAGGGTTCCATCTTCCGGCCTGCGACAACAAATGATAATCGCCGTCAACCCAGAAATCATCGCCGGGATTCCCAGGCGTGCCGTTCGGGTCCCAATAGCCGACCTCCGCAAAGCAGGGGTCCCTCTCCACGTCACCGGCGCCCGCGGACGCACCGCCGCCGAAGTTGCCGCCCGCGTTCTCCCAAAAACTGTTATACGAGCTGCTGCTCAATCCCTTAATACCGCCGGTATCGCCCGCATTGTTGAATGCTATGATGTTGTTTTTGATAAAGCCGGTACAGTACGATAGCGCGGCGCCTTCCAGCGCTCTATTGCCGACTATGGTATTGTTGTACATGCCCCCGCTACAGCCATCCATTGCGCCCCCGTACTGTGCTTGATTCCCGGCGATAATGTTATTACTGATCGCTCCGCTGCGGGCGCACAGGCCCCCGCCAAGACTGCCCGATTTATTCCCGACAATCAAATTGCCCGTCACCGCACCGTTGCCCCCGAAGATCGCTCCGCCGTTGGTTGTTGCTGCATTGTCTGTAATCACGTTGCCGGTGATGGCGCCGCCGCACAAATACATCGCCCCGCCGTGACCGTCACTGACATTGTTGCTGATTTCATTGCCGATGATGTCGCCGCCGCACTGCCAAATAGCGCCGCCGTTGCGATTGTTGGTTATCGTGTTGTCGGATATCTGTCCGTGGCAGTTGTTGATGCCCCCCGGACTATTGGAGGTTATCGTATTGCTTGAGATAAAGGGCGCTGAACCGTTTGCCCCGGTAATGGCGTTGTTCGTGCACTGCTTGATGATGTTCCTGGTAATCATGGGCGAGGCGCCGTTACAGTAAATGCCGCGCCCGGTTATCGTCAAGCCGGTGATTATCGAGCCGCTCCCCTCGGCGGAATCGAAGCTTACGGCGTAACCCGTTCCCGCCGTGATTATCGTTGTCTCGACAATGCTCTGAATGTAGGGGTTTTTGCTCGTGAGCATGACGGCCTTGCCCTTGAACCTGATATTCTCATTGTAGGTGCACGGCTTGACCAGAATCGTATCGCCGTTGCTCGCCGCATCGATAGCATCCTGGATACGGTCGAAATCCGCCGCCGGGTCAATGCAGTCAACGGTGATTACGTTTGCCGCCGCCGCAAGAGCCGGCAGCAGACACATGAGGGAGAAAAGCATCTTCTTCATATCTATTCCGTCCTCCTTGATAGTCCAGAGTTTCCAGCCATTCTACCACAAAGACGCGCCCTATTCAAGACAAAAGCTCTATTGCGGTCTCTACAATACTACGACGGGGTCAATAGACAGGGCCTCTGAAGACCACGCATTTCTATTCATTTCTGCCAAAAAAGCGCGGACTTTCACATTTTTTTTGCGTTTTTTAGGGTATTTTTGCACTACGGCCGATACAGCCGGCCTCCGCAATAAAAACGGCCTTTGCCGCCTCTGGGCAGGGCGCCGCGTCCACACAGGCCTCCATCCCACGCAGAGCTTAAAATACCTCGCCCCCCGAATCTCAAAGCAAATTATGTTCTCGGACTAAGCTTTTTTGCCGTAAAGCCAAAATCCATCCCCAAGCTCGTAATCGACTATCTCTTCAGGCCGAAAAAACAGCCCGATCTCCCGCTCAGCCGATTCGAGGCTGTCCGAGCCGTGCACGAGGTTGTACCGCGTCGATGACCCGAAATCCCCACGAATAGTCCCAGGCTCCGCCTCGAACCCGAAGGTCGCCCCCATCAGCTTGCGGGCCATATTTATGACTCCATCCGCCTCCCAAACCGTCAAAAACACCGGCGCAGACGAGATATATTCCACCAGTGGCTTGTAAAAAGGCTTTCCCTTGTGAACAGAGTACAGTCCCCGTGCCTGATCATCGGAAATCCGCATGAACTTTGCCGCAACGAGCTTGAATCCCTTTTTCTCCAATCGCCCGACTATCTCGCCGGCCAAGTGCCGCTGGACACCGTCCGGCTTGATAATAATTAGAGTGCGCTCTGCCATCGTCGTTGTCCGAAGCTCAATCGGCCCTGTCGGTCTTAGGCTCCTTCGGGAACAATGTAAATCTCGACGCGTCTGTTCTTCGGGTTGCCTCCATTGTTGGGCGTGTTCGGTTCGAGCGGCCGATACTCGCCAAATGCGCGTACGCTCACCCGCTTCGGATTCACCTGGTTCGCTGTCATCACATTGAGCACCGATATTCCCCGGTGCGCCGACAGGTGCCAATTCGTAGGATGCTCCGCCTTCGTATCGGCCTTGCGAATCGGAATATCGTCCGTGTGCCCCGCAATAACAATGTCGAATTTCTTGCCCTCTTCCGAATTAATAATCCCGCAAAGCGATTTGACCGCATCCACCGCCGTCGCGGCAACGTTGGCGCTGCCCTTGTCAAACAGCAAATCGCTCTTGAACTTCACAATCCCCGTATTCGCGTCGAATTCGACTATATCGCTGTGCGTCTTGGCGAAGTCCTCCAGCATAGTGCTCAGCTCGGCAGGAAGCGCCGTCCCGTAAAGCAGCTTCTGCTGCATCGAGGCAAGCAATTCGTTCTTCTTGGCAAGGTCTCCCTCAAGGGCCGCTATCTGCTGCTTGAGCGTATCAACTTCGACGCCGCCTTTTGCCTCGGCGTCCCCAAGCTGTCGTTTCAGCTGGTCAAGCTGTAGAGCGCCCGCCTGCAGCTCCGCCGTAAGCTTGTTTATCTGGTCTTGCTGTGTCTTGTTCTGGATGCGAAGCTTCTTCAGTTCCGAATTGCAGCCGCTCACAACTAACGTCGAAACAAACACAAGAAACAGTGCCGAAAGTCTGACAGTTCTCATCGTTAAATCCTTTCCAACAAAATCAAGGTTCCGCCCCTGACCGTTCCCAAAATACCTAAACTGTTTTTCCTGCAACTTCTTGCAGCCAAACACAACTAAAACCGATGTTCGAGCGTCAGTCAAGAACAAACTTGCAAAATATCAACTCTTGACGCCAGGCTGCCCGCCTGCAATAATACCCGCCTTTGGAACTCTCATAAAAGGCTTCTGCAAAATTGCAGGTTAGGCCTGCTTGGAAAAGAAAAAATCGTTTGTTGATTACCTGCAATTTTGCAGAACTCATATTCTCGTAACGGAGCAGAATCGTGCCGCACAAAATTGTATCCAAAGAGCAGCTCTCGCAGAACGTTTTCACCGCGCAGGTCGAAGCGCCCCTCATCGCCCGCGCAAGAAGGCCCGGCCAATTCGTCATCATCAGCATAAACAACGAATACGCCGAGCGTATCCCGCTGACAATCGCGGACGCCGACCCTGAAAAAGGCACTATCCGCCTGATATGGCAGCGGCTCGGCAAGACCACCGCCGAGCTGGCCGACCTGAAGGAGGGAGACGAAATCGCCAACGCCGCAGGCCCGCTTGGCCGGCCTACCCATATTGAGAACTTCGGTTTTGTCGTCTGCGTCGGAGGCGGCATCGGAAACGCACCGCTCCTGCCTATCGCAAAGGCCCTGAAAGACGCCGGCAACAAAATCACAAGCATCCTCGGCGCAAGAAACAAAGAGCTGCTCATACTCGAAGATGAATTCTCGCAAATCAGCGACGAGCTGATTATCACCACGGACGACGGCTCTTACGGGCGAAAGGCCCTCGTAACCGAGCCGCTAAAGGAGATTTGTCAGCGCACTCCAAAACCGGAGCAGGCCTTTGTCATCGGGCCGGCCATTATGATGAAATTCTGCTGCGAGGTCACAAAGCAGCTCGACGTCCCAACGCAGGTCTCCCTCAATACAATTATGGTCGATGGAACCGGTATGTGCGGCGGCTGCCGAATCGAATACGACAACCAGCCGAAGTTCGTCTGCGTCGATGGACCCGAATTCGACGGACATAAAGTCAACTTCGACCTGATGATGAAAAGATTGAACGCCTACAAGGACCTCGAACAAAAGGC
>CAYGZM010000156.1:0-8817 GCA_964354365.1 uncultured Pirellulales bacterium | reverse complement strand
AAAAACCCCAAATCCACGTAACTCTTTGATTCGCACCGCGTTTATATTATAATGAAGGGGCTTTGGCTGCGCGCCGGCAAACCGGCACCTGAGCTGATTTGCACGGCAGCGCAAGAAACCCCCAAATTGGGCGTCTATTGTATTAGTTGCCCTGGTACCGATACATTGACGGGGATTTGTCCTAAGAGAAAGGTCTGAATGTGAAGAAGTCTCATATCGTCATCATAACGGTCATCGTCACTTTGGTCGTCGTCTCCGCCGCCGGAGTCCTTGTAAAAATCAAGTTCTACTCCGCCGCCAAGCCCACGATCGTCAACGTCGCCAAGCCCGAACGCGGCTCCCTCGTCGAGTTCGTCAGCGCCCCCGGAGAAATCGAGCCTAAGTCAAACGTCGAAATAAGCGCCAAAATCTCCGGACGCATTGTCGAGATGCCCTATGACGAAGGCGATACCGTGACCGCCGGCGACCCCAACGCCGACCCGCCGGTGCCCCCCTCGCTCCTCGTAAAGCTCGACTCAAAAGACCTCGAAAGTCAGCTCCTCTCGGCTCGGGCCTCACGAGCCGCACAGGCCGCGCAGATCGAGGTCGATACCGCCAGGATCGCAAGTCAGCAGGAGGTCCTCGCAGGACTCCAAGCCTCTCTCAGGCAGGCCGAACGCGACCTCGAACGCCAGCAAAAGCTCCTCGACACCACCGACATCAGCCAGGCCGTATTCGAAAAGGCCAAGCTCAGCGTGGACGAGCTAAGGTCCCAGTTCGGCGCCGCTGAGCACACCCTAAAATCCGCCGAGCTTAACATCACCGTCCTGAACCACACCCTTGAAGCCGCCGATGCCAGAATCGACCAGGCCCAGGACGCACTCAGCTACACAACAATCACGTCCCCCATTAACGGCGTGATTACCCGAATCAACGCCGAGGTCGGCGAGGTCGTTATCACCGGAACTATGAACAACCCCGGAACCGTGGTAATGGAGGTCGGAGACCTCTCCCAAATGCTCCTCGTCGCCCAGGTCGATGAGTCCGACGTCGCCAAACTGCAGCCCGCCCAAAAAGCCAAAATCCACATCGACGCCTTCCCCGACCGTGAATTCGACGGAGTCGTTGACTCCATCGCACTATCTCACACTAAGTCCTTCACGGGCACCAAGTATTACAGAACCGAAATCCTGATAAAGCCTACCGACGTCAAGCTGTACTCCGGCCTGACCGCTCACGTTGACATCGAAACACGCAAACACACCGGCGTCCTCAAACTTCCCACGCAGGCCGTCCTCGGCAGAGAGATAGACTCGCTGCCCCTCGATATCCGCGAAAAATCCCCCAACGTTGACCCCAACAAGACCTTTGCGACTGTTGTTTTTCGATACGTCGATGGAAAAGGCGTCGTAACCCCGGTCAAAATCGGCAGAAGCGACCTGACGCACACAATAATAGAGCAAGGCATAACCGAGAACGACCAGATAGTCGTCGGACCCTACAAGGTCCTCGAGGGCATCAAGCACGACCAGCTAATCATCGATGAGAGAGAGGCAAAGGCCAAGGAAAAGCCCCGCACCGCAAAGAATAAACCCGATACAAACGACGTGAACAACCCCAAAAATGGCTGACACGAACCGTAGACTGATAATTCGCCTCCAGGCCGTAACGCGGATATACAAGGTCGGCGTTGAGCGAATCCACGCCCTTGACGGAATCGACCTCGAGATCCGGGAGAACGACTACGTTGCCGTGATGGGCGCCTCCGGCTCCGGCAAAAGCACGCTTATGAACGTCCTCGGCTGCCTCGACCGGGCCACCTCCGGCTCCTACGAGCTCGACGGCCGGGACACCACCCGGCTTGCAGACGCCGCGCTCGCCCGCGTTCGAAACGAAAGAATCGGTTTCGTCTTCCAGTCCTTCGAGCTGCTCGGCCAGCTCTCGGCGCTCAAGAACGTCGAAATGCCTCTGATCTATTCAACGGATGGCTGGTGGTCGCGAAGAAAACGCGCAAAGGCCGTCCTCGAACGCGTCGGACTCGCAGACCGTATCAAGCACAAGCCGAACCAGCTCTCAGGCGGCGAAAAGCAGCGAGTCGCAATCGCCAGGTCCCTCGTCTGCAAACCGAGCATACTCCTCGCCGACGAGCCGACCGGCAATCTCGACAGTAAGACCAGCGACGATATCCTCGCGCTATTCGACCAGCTTCATCGCGAGGGCCAGACCATCATACTCGTAACCCACGAAGAAAGCGTCGCCTGTCACGCAAATAGAATAATATGTATGAAGGATGGACGAATTTGCACCGACTCGCTCACGCTCCGACAATCCCCCCCGGAAAACAACGCAAAGGAGGACGCCGGATGATTGCCTTGCTGCGCGCCCCTTTTGTCTTTCTGAGCCTCTTCTATCAGAGTGTCTATCTCGCCCTCGGGCAAATCTGGGCCAACAAAACTCGCTCGGTGCTCACAACAATCGGCATCGTCATCGGCGTCGCCTCCGTCACCGCCGTAATCGCCGCCCTCACCGGCCTGAAGGCAAAAGTCCTCACCCAGGTCGAGACCTTCGGAACCAACACCATCTTCATCTCGCCCAGACGCCCCGACGAAGGCCCTATGCAGCACGCATCCTGGTGGACCATCCGATTCCAGCCCGAGCAGCTCGACGGATTGCTCGAAAATTGTCCCTCCGTTGAGCACCTCAGCCGAGTCGGCGCCGTCGAATCGCGGACCGTCACTTTCGGCGACAGGTCCGCCGAAAATGTCCAAATCCAGGGCATCGAGCCGGCATACCACAAAATAGAGAACAGGCCCGTTGTCCTCGGCAGGACCTTCAACCTCGTGGACGACATGCAGGCGCGCCAGATATGCATCATTACCCCAAAGCTCCAGAACAAGCTTCGCCTCGACCGCGACTGCATCGGTCAGACAATTCGAATCGGCCACAACCCCTTCGTTGTCGCCGGCGTCATCGAGCCAAGACCACAATTGGGCGTCGGCGAAAGCGACCGCGAATATTTCGAGGTCTATATCCCCTTCAAAACCATCTTCAAGCTGGGCGACCCCTGGATGTGGGCCTTCGCTGCCAGCAAATCGCCCGAAGTGCTCGAAGAGGCCCAGGCCGAAATCAGGTTCTTCCTCCGGAACACCCGAAAAATCAAGCCCAACGAGCCTGACTCCTTCCGGGTCGAGTCCCTCCAGAGCGCCCTCGAGACCTTCAATAAAATAGCCCTGATGGTGACGCTCGTTGCCGGCGGCGTCGTCGGCATCTCGCTGCTCGTCGGCGGCGTCGGGATTATGAATATCATGCTCGTCTCCGTATCCGAACGAACCAGGGAAATCGGTCTGCGAAAGGCCGTCGGCGCAAAAAAATCCGCAATCCTCACCCAGTTTTTAATCGAGTCCGTAGTCCTCTGTTTTGTCGGCGGACTTGTCGGCGTCGGCCTCGGCCGATGCCTCACTATGATTATCTCCAGCATAAATCCCGTCCTCGAATTGACTTACATACCCGCCTGGGCGGTTGCCATCTCTTTCGGATTTGCCGGCTGCGTCGGAATCTTCTTTGGAATGTTCCCCGCCATAAAGGCCGCCAGGCTTGACCCTATTGAGGCCCTAAGACATGAATAATAGACCATCCAAAAACCCGCTTGTCCCTGATGCTCTTATGTCTTGTGCACTTATCGCTTGTGCCCTTTTCTCGCTCACCGGCTGCCAACCGCCCCAGCCCGAAGAAAAATTCTATAAAATGAATGTCGCCCCGCAGATGTTCCGCGAAATACAGACCCTCGACCTCAAACCCGCCAAGCCCCAGATGCAGACACGCCCCGTTCCCGACGCCAACCAGCCGCCCCCGGCGGAGATCCAGTTTACTCTCGAGCAGTGCCGCGCGCTCGCCCTCGAAAACAACCTCGACCTCAAGGCCCAGCTAATCAGCCCCGCAATCGCCGCCGAACGCATCAGCGAGGAAGAGGCCCGCTTCGAAGCAGCGATCTTCTCCAACCTCTCTTACTCCAAGTCCGACACGCCCATCGGGTCCATCCTTGACATTACAGGCTCGAAAGTCGATTACGGCCGCGCCGATCTCGGCGTTCAGATGCCTCTGCGGACCGGGGGAACCCTCACCTTCGACCTGGCCGATAATCGCACAAAAACCGACTCCTCTTACTCGGTTTTCAACCCGTCCTACAGCTCGGATCTCTCTGTTTCCCTCAGCCAGCCCCTGCTCCGGGGCGCAGGCACACGCGCCAACACACACGCCATTCGCTTGGCCGCCTATGACCGCCAGATTACCGACGCCAGGACAAAGCTCGAAGTAATTCGAACCATCGCCGCCGTTGACCGGCTCTATTGGC
Source organism: uncultured Pirellulales bacterium (assembly GCA_964354365.1). GTDB lineage: Bacteria > Planctomycetota > Phycisphaerae > Sedimentisphaerales > Anaerobacaceae > CAYGZM01. The sequence continues at coordinate 4,487 of CAYGZM010000156.1, read as the reverse complement.
GCCTCTACGCCGCAAGACGTGAGCTTGAGGTCCGCAAGAAAGAATACGACCTCGCACAGGCCCAGCTCGAGCAGGCGCGCCGCTTTGTTGACTCAGGCGAAAGGGCGCAGGTCGAAATCGTCCGCGCAGAGGCCGGCGTCGCTCAAAGACTCGAAGCCATCATCCTCGCCGAGAACAACCTCCGTGACACTCAGCGAGACCTCAAGCGCGCCCTCAACAAATCCGACCTCCAAATGCAGACCCCCACAACCCTGGTGCCCGCCACCCAGCCCGACCCCGTCCGGTACGAATTGCAGAAAGAAAAGCTCGTGCAAATCGCGTTTGACAGCCGAATGGAATTGCTCGAGCTCGAGCTCCAGATCGCCCAGGACGTCAGCACCGTTGACTACATGCACAACCAGGCCCTGCCCCTCGTCACCCTCGACTACACCTACAACGTCAACGGCCTTGGCCCCACCCGCGACAAATCCTACGACCTCCTCTTCGAGAAGCGCTTTGAGGACCACCGCTTCGGCCTCCAGCTCCTCGTCCCCCTCGGCAACGAAGCCGCCGAGAGCCGCCTCCGCCAGGCCTTCTACCTCCGACGTCAGCGCCTCGCCTCCAAAGAAGGCCGCGAATCCACGATAGAGCTTGAAGTCCTCAACGCCATCGACCAGCTCGAAGCCAACTGGCAGCGCGTCCTCGCCGGCCGGCAAAGAACAATCCTCGATGGCCGACTCTACGAGGCCGAGAAACGCCAGTATGAAATCGGCCTGCGAACTACTACCGACGTCCTCCAGGCCCAGACTACCTTCGCCGACGCCCAGAGCGCGGAAATCCTCGCCCTCGCCGAGTATCAAATCGCCCTCGTTGACCTCTCCTACGCCACCGGCACCACCCTCGGCGCCGCTAAAATCCGCTGGGAGCCGATCATCCCTCAAACCGGCAGCGACTAAGGGCATCGCGTCCGCCTGGGTGGCAGCCTCAAGCCTGAAGGGCTTGGGGATGGCTGCCTCGCAACCCCTAAATTCGAATGATCGAATGACAAAAACGAGACCGGGGCGGGCCTTGTGAAGGGGGGGCGGGGGATGCCAGATACTGGATGCTCGATTTTTGGTGGGTTTGGGAGCAGTCGCTGGGGGTGGTTGGAAATGCGCGTTTGCCTACTTGCCACACAACCAGGCCTCCGCCAATGCAGCAAAATCGATCATATTCGCTGTAGTGCTGCAGTCAAAGTCGGCATCATCATTGTCTGTGAGCCAGTTTGCGACAAAGTCTTGGAGGTCATCGAAATCTACATCACAGTCGTCGTCGAGGTCGCCATCGGGACAGCCGCTGATTTCAAATGTGGCTGGAGCGTCGAAGCGTCCTTTGACCCAGAGAATAAGGCGACCGGCGCGGCAGGCCCAACAGAAATCCTTACCTCTTGAAAGCCGGCGGCCGTTGAGGAACATCTTAACCGGACGCTCGCCCCAGTTGTCTATCCTAAAGGCTGGGTTGATTGTGGCATGATACGGATTAAGGACGAAATTGCATTTGGGCCGGTGGCCGATATTGTCAAAAACGAATTCTTTTTGCATGAAGTTAATGCCGTCAAAGACGCTGTCGGATCCGAGCATTGTAACACTGCCCGGATGAAGCCACGTGCGGGCCTTGTCTTTCAACGCGTCATTGTCACCGGGTGGATTCAATCCAACGAGTAATGCCCATTCTCTGTATTTACGGCCTCTATCGTCCACCTGGTAGTAGTTGCTCCAGCCTGTTCCACCTTGCGCGCCTATGCCCATCAAGCCGTTACTTGAAACCTGTGCCGACCATGTAGCGTGGCTCTTGAAGGTATCGCTGTAGAGAGGCTCTTTGCCAACAGGCCAGTGGGCGAACTGATACCCGGCGCGATGCCACGATATTTCGGGTTTGAGTGTGTAGAAGGCATAGGTCTGTGGGATATCGCTGTCTTGGGAAAGGACACTGAACGCATCCGGAGCACTGTGAAAATGGGTCGCCATTATTATCTGGTCCCAATTCGCCGTATCAGTGTTCCATGAACCGGCGTCAGACGCATTTGGATGATAGTTGTCCACGTCGTCATTGAGGTTCATAACAGTAAGCGCGGGGTAAGAATGATGGTCTTGAGGCTCACTTAAAGACCCGGCGATAGCGATCAGTTCAGTAATCTCATGCCAGTTGCGAAAGTCCGTGTCCAGTTTGGGTGTGTAGCGGATACGTCTTATACCTGTTCCATCAGGGTAGAAGGTCCAATACTCATCCCCCTCCGGAAGCTGCGAGCCTTCACCGTCATCGGGTATCTTGTAGTCCGGATTAGCCAGCACGTAGCTCCAGTGCACGACCTTGCGAACATCGTTATCTTCGAGGACTTGGACGTTGGACCAGCGAAGTATCCGGTCCGACATGGGCTCGTGGCAGCCCTCGTTGCCGCCGCCCCAGGTCTCGAGAAACTCATAACTGTATTGAAGCTGGTTGTTCAAATGCCAGGCAGGGACATAGTTGTTCTCCGACCAGAACACGAACTTGCAGTCTTTGTCATAATCAAAATCGTCGCCAAAACTGATCACTATCGCGTCGCCTGAAAAACCGGACCAGTTATATTCACGCCGGTCGATCTTGAATCCTGTGTTCGAATCGTCGCGATCTTCCGTTGGCTTTTGCATGACCTTCACGTTGTCGAAGGTTGCCAGTGCCGACGGATTTTCGCCGGACCGCACATATAAGGCGACATGGAACTCCTTGTCTGGTATTCCCCAATCTCGCGAGGGGGCAAGCTCCATCCAGCCTTCGGCCCACTGTCCGTGGATATTCGCCTTGACTGCATAGTAGAAGTGGAAAAATCCCGCAGGACCATCCCGGAATATGCGGAACTTCTTGTTCGTGCTGGTGTATGGAACCGAATATGTATTGGCGCCGTCAAGAAGATGTTCATATCGTTTCTGCTCAAACATCACGCTGCTCAGATTCGCCATGCCGGTATTATCCAGGACGTTGTCTGTTGCGCCCTGTCTGTCACGAATGCTGACTACGACCTTGTTCTGGGCGTTTCTGCTGACACGAATGGAGGTAAAATTATTCGTATCCGGAACGTCCCCACTTTTTTGTAGCAGCGCGAGTCCGCAGAAATCATCGTCGGCAAAGTCTGTCTCTGCATAGAAGTGCCCGGAAAAGGAATTGACATTGTAAAGGGCGTAGATTTTGTCTGAGCCGGTAAGTGAGAGATTCAGCCGGCCGTCAGATAGACAAGCGCTTCCGCCCGAGTTGCCTCCCTGCAAATAGACCTCCTGCCAGTCGGCACTGAGCGTATCAAATGAATCCTGTATCAGCGTCGATCCGTTTTCATCCCACTCCCAGGGCAGGATATGGAAGACGGTCTTAAAGGTCCATACATCGCCCTCGTAGGTATTTTCGCCGTGGGTCACGTCCACACGCCAGAAGTAATCAGTGAGGAATTGCATCTCTGCTTCATCAAGCTCGAAGGTCTTAGCGGCTTGTCCATCCCCTATTTGGGAGAGATTCTGCGGGTCCGTGCCGAAGTATACGCTGTACAGAGGTGAAGTAACACAGCTTGCCGGCTCGTCCCATGCGAGCATAGTATCGAGACTAACGCCGGTGGCATTGTTGGCCGGACTGGGATTCCGCGCCTGACCGGCTGTTCTAAAGGTCCAAACCTCACCGGTATGAACCACCGCGTCGTGCGGAATATTGGGGTCGTTGACATCAACACGCCAGTAGAAATCTGTCGCACAAGGCAGCACGCTTCCTCGATGGGAAGGATCGAAGCTTGTCTGCGTAAGGCCTGATCGAATCAAAGCAAGGTTGTTTTGGTCCTCTGAGATATAGACGTTGTATGTTGGGTTTAGGACGTCCGCAGGCGCATTCCAAGTCAGGACAACCGCGGGATCGACCCCGGCAGCGCCGTCTTCCGGATAGGGATCGGTTGCAGTGACATAGACCTTGTCCGATGTTTGCTGCAATGCGTCAATCTGCGCCGGACTCAGCGCTCCATCCCAGATAGTGAACTCATCGATTTTGCCGGTAAAATTCCCCCCCCACTTAGAGGGGGCCAGATAGACGTGTGCCGCCGCCGCAGCAAGTGATGCATATTGTGAGCCGATTTGCCGGGCGTCTTTGTAGAGCCTAATTGTTGTTCCATCGTAGGTGGCGGTAATCATCTGCCAGGCGCCTATGTCAAAATCTGTCGTGGAGTATATGTCCAACCAGTGGCCCCAGAAGTTGATGGTTCCGCCGTATGTGATGTAGCGCGATCCCCGGCTCACATTGTCGTATAAATTTCCGAAGCCGCCGATCACCGCCCAGTCCGAGGGCACAGCATCCGGGCGCACGAACATGTTGATAGTCCAAGTATTTCCTGCTCCGGTTGGAAGGTTCGTTGCGTTAGTATTGCGAACATAATCGGTACTGTCGAATTCAAGGCAGTTGCCGGACCAGCCTGGGACAAATTGCGGATCACTGAGGAGAGTCCCATTATTACTGCCGGC
>CAYGZM010000155.1:0-8868 GCA_964354365.1 uncultured Pirellulales bacterium | reverse complement strand
TAGCCCAAGTTACGCAGTTAGCGGGCAGGATCGGGGTTTTGAGTAGCGATAACGCAGATTTTTGGTAAAAGTCTTCACTACATCCGGTTTGGACACATCAAACCTGATTCGAAGCCCAACATCGATGATTTTAGCCCGAAAATTCTTGAAATTATCTTCCAACAGCGTAACTTGGGCTGGGTGTGCTGCGCACACCAAAATAACTGAACAGGATATATTCTTGAGAGCCCCACGGCGGTTTCTCAGTTCCGATGGTGTTGCATAACTGAGCGGATTGCCGCCTCAAGCTCGTTAGCTTCCTTGGAACCGATCAACAGCCGCTTACCGTTCTTGAACACGAGTTGCACGCCTTCATTGCCGCTGACGTTATAAGCGCGTCCCCCTTTCCAGACGCACCTGATCCCCCATCCGCCGTATTCCAGTATCGGCCGGTACTTGCGGGCGAAGCACTCGTTCAATTCCTCCGCCCCAAACCTCCTGAACCGCCTGTGGAATGGGAAGTAGCGAACGTACAAACCGTCGGTGCGCACCTCCGTTTCGAGCCTGATCACCCAAATCAGAGCCGCAATCCCCAAAGGTATGAGCACTCCGCACGATACGGCAATCACAACGTCAGGCACTTCCATCGGCTCTTGCCTCATGCTCGTCACCCCCGCGAATACCCCGACCGCCGCGGCCAATAGAAGAAAAACTACCAGCAGACACCGAAATCCCAGCCCCCACCTCTGAACCTCACGAAAAACCAGGTTTGTATCTTGCTCAGACATACTCAAACCGCCCAGCCCTTTCTGTCGCACAGAGAGTCCGCTGGCATACCACTCTAATCCAATATACGCCCGAACCGGCGATTTTCTTCAATTTTCTCCCAGCATTCGAGCAAGAAATTGCGCGACACAGCCCCCTCACATTCCGCTGACGCGGTAGCTCATCGGCTCGGCCTGTTCACCGTCGGGCAGGCGGTAAGGCTTGTCGCCGAAGTTGACGGTAACAACGACGCCGTTGGCGAACTTGGTCTGCTGGACGTCTCTGTCCAGCGTGAGGAAGCGATGGTCGGTCATCTCGGCGTAACCTACCGCGCGGGCGACGGTGCATACATCCTTGTAGCTCATGGCGAAGCGGTCTTTGTTCTGGTTCCAATACTGCCGATTGAACATAAACATCGGCGGCGTGCCGTAGAGGATATTGAACAGGTCGCGCTTGGGCCATATCGCAGGCAGCTTATTATTGTAGTCACCCCAGTACCACTGCGCGATGACGCAGTCGTGATAGACAAGCTCCCAGAGCGGCAGCCGATATTTGTGCCCCACCTGGAACTTGGCCACCCGCTGCGGGACCTCGTCCCAGATTCTGCTCATATCCCGCCCGGAGTTGGGAACCCGGTACGGGCCGAGGCTCAGCATCCCCTCAAAGTAGTGAACGAAGGGCACTGCGGCGTCGTGGCCCGTCTCGCTGCCGGTGACTAACTTCATATCCTCCGACATATAGCGCAGCAGCTCCATTTTCCAGTGCCGGCTGTCACTCCGCGTCATCTGGTGCTCCGGACTATAACATTCGCGCCAGGGCGAGGCCGTCGTCGTATCGATGAAGCGACAGCGATAAGGATGGGTCTTCAATTCCTCCGGAACGCGCTGCTTTGCGAAATTGATCGCCTGCTTATCGCAAAGCACGCCGCACGGATACATCTGGCCGTCCTTGCCTTTGACCTGCCAGCCCTTGCGCCAGTCGCCCTTGTCGTCGAGCATGATATCCTTCGGCCAGCCCGCCTGCGTCCAGTCGGGATGCGACCCCCGGAGCTTCTCTCTGACGATATTTGGATCCATCAGGTCCTGGTAGATGTCGTACCTGCTCGTCAGGACCCCATCTATTTCGTTCATCGCCTTGATAACCTCCGGCGACGCGCGATTGCTCCAGAGTATCCGCTCAATCCCGGCGGACTTCATTTCCCCGACAACGGCAAGAGCATCGTTCTCCCAGCACCAGACGTTCACCGCCCCAATCAGCAAATCCACGTTCGGATTCTCCTGACGTTTTTGGTCCAGCGTCTTGAGCTTACCGACCTCCTGTGCGTATTGGCGATAACGCTTGCACATCGCAACGTGCCCGCCCTTGTCGAAGAAGACGTACCGCAATTTCCTTGTGTAGCCGAAGTCCCCCTTCTGGGATTCCCACCTCGGCGCAACGCACAGCCTGCCTTCAAGCCGGTTAATTTGAATCAACGCATCGTCGGGCGTTTCGATAATGACCGTATGTCCGGACTCGCCGTCGGTGACTCCCCAGAAAGCCATACATATCCCGTGCCCGCCATAAGCGACAAGCCACATCGGCTCGATTGACTCATCCTCCACCGGATACGAAATCCCCTCATTCATCGGGACCACAAGATACGCGCCGCTCTGCGAGACGAAAGGATAGGGATACCCCAGCGTTCCCTTGAGGCCGCCTTTAGCTGAAATCGCCACCGTGAATTCCGGCTTCTCTCCATCTATGCGAAGCTGGGCTTCTAAATCTGCGCCAAGTCCGTCCGCCCGCCACGTCAGATCTATCCCGCCGTCAATGCGCTTCGGTTCGATGACCTTGACATTGTCCGTCGATTTCTGCCGCCACGTCTGTCCCGTGCGCTTGTCTGTTACGGATAATGCACCATCGGCGGCATTGAGCGTCACGGCAATCGTCGCGTTGCATACAGTAAACTCCTGCGGACCCACGGCCCGCGACTCAGCCCGGCACCGGCAGCACAAAAATAATCCGGCCAACAAAACAATTGCTCTTCTATACTCTATCCTGTTCCGGCAAGTCCGTGTCATTTGGCCCATCCTTCTTCAATTCGTCTGTTTTGATTTAGAGCCTGTAACAAAACCTGACTTCAAAATGAGGCGCCGCTTCGCTGTGCTATTCGAGTAGATTCCTCGACTGCGCTCGGAATGACAAAGGCTGCACTCGGAATAACGAATTGGGTTTTGTTACAGCGTCTCACTTCTCCGGGGTCTTACGGCGAAGCTCATTGTCCTGCTTGGCCTTTTCGATGAGTTCCGCGATGGAAACGGCGACCCCGCCTTTCGCCTTGGATTCATCCGCGGCGGACATAAAGGCAAACATCTCTATCGTTTCTTCCGGCGGCACGGGCGGCTTGCCTGTCTTAAAGAACTTGACGATTTCGTCGATCAAAGGGCCATACCCGGCGTACTGGCCGGCGGGCATTACGGCCTTGCTGCCGAAGACCGTCGCGCCGTAGTCGCTCTTGCCCTTCCGCAGCCCCCTGAAAGTGCCGATTCTTCCGCCTTCCCATACGCCCACGACCAATTCGAAATCCTGGGTCTGCGTGCGACTGACTGTCCGGCAGCCCGGCCCCATAATCGTAAAGAGTATCTCGACGCCGTGCACGCCGTACCAGTAAAGGTCCGGGTGATGCTCCTCCAACGAACACGGCCCGTACGCATCGCACCCAAGCACTCCGCCGATATTCGGGTCGCTTCTGGCGTTGATGACGCCGGGGCCAAATCGCAAAGACGAGCTCGACCAGCACGGCACGTTGTTCTCTTTGGCCAGCCGGAATATCTCAATCACGTCCGCCAAATTACCCGCCATAGGCTTGTCGATGAATAAGGGTTTGCCGGCCTTCATTACGGGTATTGCCTGCTTTAGATGAGGCCGGCCATCGACGCTCTCTAACAGCACCCCATCAACCTTCTTGCACATATCTTCGATGCTATCGACTATCTCGACGCCGTATTTGTCGCGCAGCTCTTCGGTGTACCCCTTGACACGATTACGCGATGAATCGATATCCGGCGACCCGCCCGGATAACCCGCGACCACCTTGCAGCCGTAGTTCTTGGCCGGGTTGTTGATAGCTTGTGTAAAGGCGGTGACGTGCGAGGTGTCAAGCCCGATTATACCGATACGAAAGACTTTTTGTTCTGCCGCCCCGCTTAACGACGCCGTTAGCAACGCAACCGCCAAAACCGCCCATAGACTATTCAATCGCATAATTGGACCTCCTATCAAAAGAAGTTTCAGGTTTTTCGCGTCGCCCGCTCGGGGCGGCCGTACTGCGGAATCTTCAAAAGCTCGCCTTTTTTAAGAGCCGACTGGTGCGCAACTATGCCCGGGACGGCATACGCCAGGGACTCGTAAACGTCTGTGGCGGGCCGGCGGTCGTGGACGAGGGCATCGACGAACTCATGCGTCAGGAAGGTGTGCGAGCCTTCGTGCCCGCTGTTATGGCGCAGCGGCTCAGGCAGCATATCCGTCTTCCACCACTCGACCTGCTTATATTGCTCGAAGTTCGGGGCCTTGCGGACAAATCCGGCGTCGTCTTTTTCCATCTGCTCGCCGCTGCGGATAATAACAGGGCCTACGCCGTTGGGGTGACTTGCATAAAAGCTCATCTTATCGCCAATCCACTGCGCCCGCTCGCAGCCTCGGTGCGCGCCCTTCCACCATATATTGACGCGGAACGCGTTGCCCCGGTCGGTCCTGAACATCGCCGACTCATTCCAGAACGGGTTGCCGTAAGCATTGTCCTTCAATACCGGGTCATCGTCGCCCCAGCCGTGGCAGACTACTTCGGTAAGTCGCTCGCCGGTGACGCCGACAAGCTGGCTGGTGCAGTGCGTCGGGTAGTGCATCGGGGCAACGCCGTACCGCCACGTCCGCTTGCCGTCCCAGTAATAGAGCACTTCCAGGCCGGGATGCTGATATTCCGCTTCGCAATAGTACAGCGACCCGAACTTGCCCTGCTCGTAGAATTTCCTCGCCGAAATTGTGGACTGCTGATAGTGCCCCGTCTCAGCCATCATATAGGTCAGCCCGTACTTCTTGACCGTCTCGGCCAGCAGGTCCGCCTGCTCGATTGTGCCCCACGCCGCCGGGACCGCCGAGATCACAGCCTTGCCGTTTTTCATCGCCTCGACCGTGTGCTGGACGTGGAGCGGACCGTCGGTAAATATGGCGACGGCGTCAACGTCTTTGGCGAGCACAAGCTCTTCGAGCGAGTTGTACGCCTTCGGACAATTATAGACCTGCATCAGTCCCTTGCGCCTGTCCTCGCGCAGGTCGCTGACCGCCTGCACAACGCAATCCGGGTGCTCGTGCCATTGAAACGACGTACCGAACCCGCCGCCAACCACGCCTATCCGCACCTTCTTCGGCGCCGTGTTGACGGCCAGCACGCCCTGCGGAACCAGCATCGCCCCCGCAAGGGCGCCTCCGCTTCGCTTGAGAAAGTCACGCCGTGAATAACCCGCTTTTGATTCCTTCGTTCTATGCGCCATAATCACGTTCCTTACCAGGCCCTTATGTCAATTCAGCTCCTTGATATAGATGTTGGCAAACTGCAGCGGGTCGCCGTGATGCTGCAGCGCAATAGGACCCTTTTGCGGCATATCCGGCAGCTTCGCTCCTTTGATAACTGTCTTGCCGTTGAGCACAACCGTCACCTTATCGCCGACCGCCGTGATCTCGAATCGATTCCATTGGCCGACCGGATTATCTGCGTTGAGCGTCGGCGTCGCGGCCCGTCGCACCTCCGCCGGCATATTTTTGTCCGTGCGGTATCCCCATATTTCACCCGACCCGACCGGCCAGTTCCAGATATTGATCTGGCTCTTCGATGATCCCCGCAGGTAAATCCCGCTGTCGCCGGCGTACTTTATCGTGGCGGTCCGCGGTTTGCCGTCCGCATCGACCGCCTCGCTCCCATCCGGCAGGATTACCGGTACGTCTCTGCTCTCTCGCTCGCCCGGCAGACGCCAGTCAACGATGAGCGTGAAGTTCCCGAATTCCTTCTCTGTCCAGAGGTTCTTATCACCTTCTGCCTCGCTCTTTCCGTCATAATCGAGAACCCAATCTTTGGCCTGCCAGTGTCCTTTGTGACCGTCCACCATTTTCCAGCCGCGAAGGTCAAGCCCGTTGTAAAGAATGTGGTAGCCTTCATCTTTCTTTGCGACCATCTCCGCCGGCGGATTGGAGCTGGGCAATTGCTGAATCCGGATGTTGCGGAAATGCGCCTCGCTGCCTTCCGACTCCAGACAAATATAGCCCTTGCGCGGATTGGCCTCCGATGCGCGGGTAACGACCTTGCCGTTCACCGACAGATCGATCTTCCCGTCGCGGCTTTCAAGCCGATAATGGTTCCACTGGCCCGCAGACTTGCACCTCTGTTCGCTTGGAAGAGACCTCATCCAGCCGCCCGGATGAGGCTTGTCCGGCTTCATCGTCGAGCCGTGAATAGCAAATACATCGCCGTGACTGGTGTAGTTCTCCGTATTGCGCCCGTCTAATATCTGCACTTCGATTGAGCGCGTGAAGGGCTGCCCCGGCGCGGTGATCGGGTCGGAGTGGATAAACAGACCCGCGTTGCCCCCCTCCTTGATATGCCGCCATTCCAGCTCGAGGATGTAGTTCTCATACATTTTCTCGGTCCGCAGCACCCCCGTCGGAATCCCGGTGCAGACGACCATTCCATCCTTCACCGTCCAGGTCTCCGGCGCGCAGTTGACATTCACCCAGCCGTCGAAATTCTTGCCGTTGAACAGAGGCGTAAAACCATCCGCCGCACCCTGCAAGGCCACTGCATCGCCGATGAAAATTGTGCACACAATAACGATAAGAACGCCACGTCGCTTCATAATGACAACTCCTTCAGAAAGAATTACTCCTTGTTCTCAGCGGACCGACACAATAATGCTTCCGCATCTCACCCGGGCAGATCCCACGCTTTGAGCTCCTGCCCGCAACTGCACAGCTTCTGATACCATTGTATCCGCGCGCCGCAATTCGTGCAGGACCATTCTCTCTTCTGAGCCTCCAGCCACTTTTCGGCGCCCTGTCTCTTAATGTACTCAAGATTCGCCTCAATCGTCCGGTGGTGGGGCCATTCATCATTCATAAACGCGTGCAACTTCGTGCACGGGCATTCGCTGCAGAAGCAGCAGAAATCAATACCTTTCTCTCTGGCACAAGTCCTGAACCGGCATTTCTCCACCCATTCATCTATAAAGTCGCTCCGACAGCCGCCGCAGTCCGGCGCCCCACACGCCCCGCAAAAAAGACCACACGCGCCGTATTGCGACTCCTTCATCGTATTATCCTTGCCCACACAACATATTACTATCTTGCACGCCCCTGCATCATCGACTGCTCACGAGGTCCCCGAACGCCCCAAGCAGCTCGTACTTATTCTGCCACGTGGTGTACATTATCCCGCGCGCGCCCGGCGTGCGGTCCAGTGCCTCGATCCATCCCTTCGGGTTCTCAAGCGTATCGCCGTCGTAGTAAGCCCCGGCGACCGTCGCAAACCCGAGAGACGAGAAGAATTTCAGACTCTCGTTGCGCTTTTCGTAATACCAGCAAACGATACCCAGGTCCTTTGGAACGTAATTCCACGAGCCGCTGAAATCCCCCTCAACAAGATAGTAATCGCCGTGGGCGTTGTGATTCGGGTCGAGCATGTCCGACCACGTCCAGACCTCCGCTTTCGGGTTCACCCTGCGGATCATTGCGGCCTGCCTCGTGATGCAGTCGCCCAATATCTGGGCCATCGTCATTTTGCGGTCTTTGCAGGCCCGGCAGGCCCCGCCCGCCCTTACCTCGTCCATACTCAGAAGGTACCTATCGGGGGCGAGGTGCTTGTGAATCAGCTCAGCTTGTTTGCCCCAAATCTCATAGACCTTAGGCTCCGACATACAAATCGTAACCTGCCCCCGGTTCACCCCCATCCCGTGATAGTAGCTCACCCGCAGCCGCTCACCGTCTTTGATTCCGCCGCCCGGCAAAATGTTTATCGGCGGCGGGTCGTGATCGAATTTGAAGTTGAGTGATGGGTCCTTTATCTCGGCGAAATCCCTGCCCTCCTCATAAATAGTCCCCGTCTTCTCGCCCCTGACCGTTACCGGCGTCCCATCGCGCCGCAACACGTTAAGCAGCCCAACCTCTTCGACGCCAAGATCATCCACCCAAAACCGCCCCGACTTTCCGCCCCAGGCTCCGAGATAGATTCTAACCATCTCGTAATCGAGGCTGTTGAAACCCATAACCACTTTGCGCCAGTCCGAGGTGGACGCGACCGCCGGGTCCCACGGCGCCAGGCTCCGCCCGTCCGCGGTCAGCACCTGCACCAGGAATGCCCCGCCCGGCTCGAGCGAGTCCGTCTTCACCCAGCAGCTTATTCTATAGCAGCGGTTTGGCCGGACCTTGATCTCCTGCATCACCCGTGCGTGCCCATGCTCATACTTGCCGAAGTTCTCGAACCTCAGCGACGCCCGGCCGCTCTTGAGAACCTCCTTGTCTATGAACGAGACCTCGCCCGGCCTGTCGTGAAATCCGTACCCCGCCAACCGGCTGCCTTCATACTCCTCAAAGCCCCCATTTGCAACCGCCACGGATGGGTCGGCGACCGGATGAGCTTTGCCATTCTCGACCACGAACAGAGCATCGACAACCGGAATCCCCGCCGCAAGGTTCTTATCGTGAGAGAGGATAGACCCCCCGTATCCCGCCGAGAAAATCAGGGGGATGATCTCAACGTTGTGCTCGACGCAAATTCGCTTTACCTGCTCGAGTCTGACAAAGTAATCGCCCGGCTGCCTATCGAGACTGTCGAGCCCCGCCGCAAGCACCATCCCATTCAGGCCGTGCTTCGATGCGGTCTTGACTATCCCCTCAATGTCGACCACGTCGCTGTCCGCCCGCAGAGACCTCGAGACATAAACCCAGCGATACGGATAGTCTTTGGCCCGGCACAGCGCAGCCGGCAAAGACAGCAGAAATGTCAGCATCAGGAATTTCTTCATTGCGGCCATTTGCAGCTCCTTTTATTAACCAAGCGTCGATCAATATGATACCCATGCGATCCGACCAATGCCAACA
>CAYGZM010000154.1:0-8928 GCA_964354365.1 uncultured Pirellulales bacterium | reverse complement strand
TGTACATAATCTCGTTGATAACTATCGGCCCAACTTCCGGATAGGCGTTGGCCCAGCCGGGCGTGTTGTAGTCCATAGGCACAGAGTTGTAACTGCCGGTGCTCCGCTTGAAGTACCTGCCGAACGATACGCCCGTATATGAGGCCCCGAAGCTCTCCGCCTCGCGGTAGCCGGTCAGTACGCCGCCCTCCGCGGAGCGCAGGCACACATTGTCGCCGTTCTCGCTGAAGCCGAAGCCCGTGATGCTGCACGGGTCCGTGCTTGCTTCGCCGAAGTTGGCATCTTCATAGAGAACGAGGTAGTCATACGCGCGAATCTTTGTCCCGTCGGCGAATTTGTATTTCTTAGGGTCGATCTCCGTGTCGCTCAGATACCAGCCGCCGATATCAATATCGGAGTCCGTTGTGTTGTACAGCTCTATCCAGTCAGGGGCCACAGCGTGTGAATGGGCGAGCAGCTCGTTAATCACGATGGCGCCGGGATTGGGAATAATCCCGCAGTCGTCCCAGCCGGGCGACCCGCCCACATACGCGCTGCCTCGCCAGGAATCCTTCCGCCCCCAGTTATTCGGGTCCGGGTTGGCCGGGTCTATTATCGTTAAGGAGAAGCCCTGACCATCGCTAATGTTGCGCCAGCCGTCCTTGTAGGCAAAGTTATGAATTGTTTGGCCTAATGCGTCCTGCAGCTCGATTCGCTCGCCTGCGTTGTTCAGGCTGCCGGTGTACTGGCCGGCTATCACGCCGGAAAAGCCCGGATGCGCAGCGGTGAACGCCGATACGTCCTTAACGACAACAACGTGGTTGCCCGGTTCGCCTGCCCGAGAAAGAGCAATAGCGGGGAAAGTGAAATCGATGCCGTTGGTGAAACTCACGAGATTGAGGTTTATGGCCGTGGCTCCGATGTTCTTTAGCTCGATGAACTCCTCGTTTGGATCGTTGGGGTCGCCGGTTTCCTGCGGATGGTACATTATCTCGGTAATCCGCAGGCTCTCCGCCACCGGGCCAACCGCAAAGACAGCTTCATTCAGAGGACTCCAGGTGCTACCGCTCTTGGTCCGAGTCTTGATATGTGTGCTCTGGCCCAGACTTCGCGGGCCTGCATATTCGATAGCGGTAGGGGCGACATCGCCGCCGGGGGAAGCCGTTCCGCTGTTGCCTGCGACCAGTTCGACGGAAACCAGGAAGTCCGACTGATTGCCAGCGTTGTTCAGACCGTGGATGGCAAGTATGTTGTCGCCCGCCCGCAGCGCACCGAGGTACGTAGTGACATCCACATCCTCGAAAACCTTGGCTGATGCGTCGGGATTGGTATTGTTGGCGGCGGAATTCCACGCAGGGACACCATCAAAGTTGCGCCACGCGATCTGTGTCCCGTTGATGTACGCAATAAACCCGTCATCGTACCGCATCCTGAGCGTCATCGAATCAAAACCAACTAACTGGCCCGCCTCGACGGTGAACGGAACACGGATATAGCACGTGTTTTGAGTATTGTACATCTCGGCCCCAAGGTCGATGCTGATGTACGACTCGTAGCCGGAGCTCCTTTCGTATCCCACGCCGCCCGGATTCCCACTGACATAGGTCCACCCCGAATCGTTGAAGTATCCGCCGCCGCGCCAGTTGTCGCTTATCGGGCCGACGGGAACCAAAACACGCTTATCGTCGCTCTCTTCGACCAGCTTCGTTGAGCCGGCGCTCGTCGAGACCGCCGGCACGCGAGGGTCGCTGCCGTCAACGGTGTAGTATATCTTTCCACTGCCGTTTGGATTGGAAAGCGTGACAGCGAAAGGAGAGCCAACGTGTCCACCGTGAAGATTGAATTGCGGCGGCTCCAACTCGGGATAGTAACCCTCATTCTTCAGCGATGCGATGAATTTGTCCCGGTTGCCAGTCATAAAACCCGGCCCCAGGGTCTCATTTTCGGCGAAGACAAAATCGACATCGCGTGTTCGCGTGGGTTGCCCCAGTCCCTCGCATGTATCCCCCCATCGAGCGGATTCGGCCACGACGGCGTCGCGAACAAAGTCGTTGAGGGCGGTGTAGCGGACCTTGCAGTTTTCATCGGTGAGCGGACCGTCATTGAACAGGTGCTTGTAAGCACGGTCGGCGAACGAGAGCATGAAGTCGGGGTTGCGCCTGAGGCTGTGCCATATAGCGGCGATAGTAGCACCGCCGCTTTGATTGCTCCGGAAGTCGGGATGAACCCAGCCGTTATTGTGGCCGCGCGTTGTTTTCCAGGACCACTCTGCATCCCAGCCGAAGTACATGAATGGGCCCGGTATGTCGTTGCGATTGCCGCCCCACCAGTTGCCTGCCGGCCAGTCCGTCATCCCGATGAACCATGTGAGGATCAGGTAGTCGATGTATTCCTCGACATCGAGGTACTGCTTCATCTCGGCATAGTTGGCCGGATCGGACATGTCCTTGTCTTTGAGGGCGCCTTTGAGATAGTTGAACCGTGACGCATCGCCTCCGTGCGAGCCGCTGTGACTGACTGCGTACCAGTCCTCTCTCTCGCCGCCCAGATATGACGAGGCGAACCACTCGTCCGGGCGCTCGCAGGGATTGTAGAGCCCCCAGTATAAGCCGTTGATGTATAGATGCACGAAGGTCCCGTGCGAGCCTATGCCCGACATTACGATCTGCGTATCGCGGTACCATTGGTCCATCGTGTAGGTTGTCCTTTCGGGATTCCAGACTCTGGCCCAGGATCGATTGTTGCCTCCTCGAAGGACGATTCTGTCCAGTTCATCCACAGCCGAGTCTCCATTGAGCGGCGCATCCTCGAAAATAGACGAGCGAAACCGGGAGTCGCCGTACTCGGCGCGGAAATTCAATCTCATCGACCGTTTCATCCGGTTATGGCTGTGCGGCTCAACTCCACATGTGGCCTGGACGTTCTTCTGCAGATCATTTGGGTGTATCAACTCAACCGAGACGACGCTCTCGCCGGAGCCCCAGTAGAATACGTCCATAGCGGCTCTTCCGGAGGCGATAGACATAGTCGGAATCGCCTTGAGCGCACCCTTAATCATGCGGCTGTAGGCGGGGTCGTTAACAACTTCAGGGTCCATCTCGTAATCGTGATAAGCGTAGCTACTTCCGCCCAGCCAGGTCCACGGGTTTGGATAGCTGGGGATGTTTGCAGGCTGGCGAATCACGTCGTTCGGGAAGATGTAGGTTTGAGCATCCACATTTGTAGGTTTGAAGCCCGGCCTAAAAGCAACCGTACGTAGACATGTTGTCGTGTTTATGGTGATCGGTGAACCGTACAGCACCCCTCTTGGAAACTCACCGGCCGTGTCAAGAGGGCTACTACCATCGGTTGTATAGTATATCTTGGCTTCCTCTGTTTCAGTGGCGAGAGTTACGGAGAAGGGCGCATCGTAGAAGCCGCGATCTTGGCTGAATTGTGTGTCGGCAACCTGACCGAGATATGCTCCGACATTTGCGTTGCCGGGTGTAGGCGAAGAAAGGAAACGCCATGTGTTATTTGCGTCGGGGTAGCGGCCGTAGGAGATATTAGCCGTCTGGTCCGGAAACTCAACGCTGTCAATTAAAACGCCGTTGCCGTCAAACAGCCCGACTTCATCGCCAGTGTCGGCATTTAGCTCAAAGCCCGCATGCAGGCCGGCAGGATAATCTATCTCGTCGTTGTCCGCCCATATCAACAGGTAGTGGCCCGCCAAAATGGTCGTCAGGGTCGGATTACCGGCGGGAATCTGCCACTTGGTCGGATTGTCCAGGTTGTCCGTCAGATGCATCCCGCCGGTATCTATAGGGAAGCTGCCTGCGTTGTATATCTCTATCCAGTCGTCGTATTGGCCCTGCGGATCGGCCTTGGTTTTGCTGTTGGACGCCATGAACTCATTTATGACCAGGGGTATGCCTTTCTGACGCCACTTACCAGCCAACAAGGCGAAGTCCCGCGTTTCCACGCCGTTGCGGTGATCGAGGTCGGCCTGGCTGCCCTCCGGGTCCAGCCACTGGTCTGTGAGGATCTGCATGTCGCCGAAATCGACCTTGCAGTCCCCCGTCAAGTCCCCTTGCGGGCAGGCTGCCCATGCCAGACCAGCCACAGAGACAGTCGTCAGCAGAAGCACCAGCAGGGCCCGTGAAGAATTGAGCACCTTCTATCCTCTTACGCAACCTGTCTATACTACAGACTTCGGCCGCATCTCCTCGAAACCGGAAGGATTGCGACACCTTGACTACTTAACACCATTTTAACACACAAGGGGCAGCAAAGTCAATAGCCTTCGCCTCGTGGACACAGGGTCCTTTAACATATTGTTGTGCGTTGTGCATCAATGTTGGATGAATCCATGACCTATCGGATATGGTTTTTCCAGGGCCTCGGAATTCAAGTGAAAGCCCTGAAGAGGCCCAAAATCATCTTTGAGATGATTTGGTATAAATGTCAGTCAATACGATTCCTTGCACTGTTTGACAGGTTGAGCACCAACTGTCTCGGTATAGACTAACGCGTACAGGCTCTATTCAATTTCCATAATCTCCTTAATTTCTTCCTCTGTCAGGACCTGCATGTAGATTCGGACATCGTCCAGGAGGCCTTTATAGTATTTACCGCTAGGATCTTCATATCGGTAGCCCATCAGGAACGAACCACCCTCCCAATCGTCGTCCGCATTGTTTGCATCCGAGTTCAATTCTCCATTGATATAGATTTCCATCTTGCCTGGGCTTCCCGCGGTACCGAGCACCGATGTCATGGCGACGTGCGTCCATTCACCTTCAGGAGGGGCAACGGTACTTATCGGATAGGTCCCCCCGGATTGATAGAAATTGTTCCCCAGATAGCCGGAGTTCGGCTGCATTACCGCTTCCCACCAATCGTTGGCTGATATGACTCGCTTATAGTCACCAGTCGTTGTGAAGCCCACATCTGGATCTATCCAGAATGTAATTGTCATACTCTTCAAATTGGCTGTTGAAAAGTTGCCTATCTGAACCGTATCATCCGCCCCGTCGAAATGTAATGCATTTCCAGATTTTCCTACTACCGTTATTGCGCCATTGATGGTGCCGTCATTGCCGCCCACAGAATCAACCGCGGTCGTGGCTTCCGCAGAAGTATCCTCGTCCAGCTTCCACCAGTTAACAAGGAAGGGGTTGGTTTGCCCCAAATCTTCCAGCCAGCTTGCACTCAGTATGGCGTAATCCTTAAAATCGACCCAACCGCTGGCATCCAAGTCTGTGCCCTCGCACAGATTGTTCAAGCAACAATCAAGGTTCAGCCAGTGATCCGTCAGCGTCTCTAAATCACGGAAATTGATTTGCTCATCCGGGATAATGTCCAACGGTGGCGGAGTGCACGCCAGGAAAACATCGGAATATTGCCCCTCATTACAGACCGAATCACGCATTTTGACTTTATAGCTGTATGGAGTATTTCCCTGTAGGCCTGTGTCGATATAGGTATTTTCGAGCTGCCAGCCGCTGTCGTTGCGTCCTGGATTTCCAGAAGTCTCTTCAAAATAGTACGAGACCGGCCCATTTTCGTCAGTCCCAGCAACGGCTTTCATTGAAATTTCCGTTTCGCTGACTGCGTGAGGGAGAATTTCAAATGCAGCCGGATTCGGACTGGGTGGCTCGGTATCCTGAGCTCCCAAGGTTGTTGCGCATACTTCGGTCGAGGCTGCCGTCTCATTGCCGCGGGCATCCCGCATCTTCACCGTAAAGCAGTATTCCGTTCCCGGAGCCAAGCCAGACGGTTCATAGGTGCGACTGGATTGCCAGCCGCTGTCTATACCGTGGCAATTGCCGGAAGTTTCCGCGAAATAATACTGCACCGGTTCCGAGATCGCATCGCCGCCTGTCACAGCTGTCATGGTAATCGTATTTTGATCTATGGCCATCGGCTGTATATCCCATTCAGCCGGATTCGGCGTCGGTGGATCGTTGTCGGGGATGGTCTCCCAGTCGTACAGCAGCAGCGCTGCGTCATCCGTAAAGGGACAGGTAAAACTGAGATTCCCGCCTGCATGATTTATGATATCCGCTTCATACTGCCAAACGCCGGTTTTGGCGTTCATCCAGCCGACGTTGTACAGCGGTGCGGCGGGCACATTCACCGTGGTGCTGCCGGCATCCCGGAGATAGACCGCCACGCACATCTTGCCGTCATCATCCGCCCCGTAAAAACACCAGTTATAAGTTCCGGAAGCGCGTGCGTCATCCGGCTGCATGTTATGAAACGGTACCGGCTTGCGCAGCGGACCATGATGGGCCATGAAGAACCACAGGGCATATCGCGTCTGTGACCAGACACATTCCATTCTCGTAAAATCTTCCAGGCAGTTATGATCGTGCCAACCGCTGGAGCAGTCATAGCCGAGATACCACTCGACACCCGCTCCGCCGGCCATCAGGTTTGCCCACAGGGTTCCCCTGCGGACCGCATCCATATCATTGCCGCACCGGGGTACCGGACCGTTCGCCTCATCAATGTAAATGCACATCGGAAGCCCTGCCGCCGCTGAAGAAGTCCGCAGGGACTGTGTAATCCCGTGAACCCCATTGCTGCCGTAATCATCCGAATCCTGCTGGTTGGAGGTGGCGTTGGCAATCCCAAACAGTTGGTCATATCGGTTCCATACCCCGTTATTATTGGTGTGACAGGTATAGGTATGGCTGTAGGGATCCAGATCCATCATCAGCGCTATATGCTGACCCACATTACTGCCCCATCCATTGTCTCCTCCGGAATATTCCTCGCCCACATTCCACGACACCGCATGGTGATGGGAAAAACGGGCAATCATCTCCCGGTAGTACAGCCTATCGAGATCACAAAGGTTGAAATTGCCACAAAGCATGCTGTCATTTTCGGTCTCAGT
Source organism: uncultured Pirellulales bacterium (assembly GCA_964354365.1). GTDB lineage: Bacteria > Planctomycetota > Phycisphaerae > Sedimentisphaerales > Anaerobacaceae > CAYGZM01. Next base: position 2,066 of record CAYGZM010000154.1, on the reverse strand, counting down.
GAACAGCAGATTCCAGTGGATTCCCTTCTTGTCGCCGTAGCTGAATACGCGCTCCCATTGGTTCAGCTTGGAGACATCATACTTCCCGCGGTCCGCTGCATCCGTGCTGATCCATGGCCATACATCCTTGGCATCGCCCTGCGGAGCGGTGACGAGAATCACATAGAAATTATTCATTTCCTGCAATTCGCCCATGTATCGGATCGCTCCCAAGATGCCGGTCCCTTTCCCGCCTTTCCAGGTGTACGCAGAGGCATCGGCAGCGCTGTAGTGATTCGCCTTGTGAATGGCGTAATCATGCCCGTTGACTGGGGTGTTATCGATCTCATTGTCGGCAATAAAATCCTCCGGACTGTCGGCACCGCCTTTGATGAAATACTCGCCCGACTCGGCAAACCGGCAGTGATGCTTGTTGACATACTGAAGCTGACCCTTGCCGCGAAAGTCCCGGCCGAAGGGGTCTTTATCCGAGGCGCCTACCGTAAATGTACCGGTTTCTCCATCCGGAGCGGTTCCCCCGGTTCCGCCGGGATTGCTCATCGGCGCAACAGCGACCCAGCTTCCGGTGCGGAAACGAGCAGTAAATGACCACTGGCCTTCCATGTCCGGATTCAGCCGGACGCGCCATTTGTTCCCAGAGCCGTTGCCTGTATCCGCTTCATTCCCCCCGCCCGCGAAAAAACCGGCTACCCAAAATATCGTTCCATTCGGACGTTTAAATTCAACATCCAAGCGATTATCCGAGAATGTGGCGGCATTGCTTTCATTCATGTTCGGACCGTCAAAGGTAATTTCCACTTTGTGCCATTTCATCAACGTGCCGTGGTTCTCTTCGTCCCCGGCTATTGTTGTTACGCCGAGTGTCTGAGCTGCCGAGAGGATTAGGGCCAGGAGGACACCGGCTTTTAGCTTCCTTGAGTACGTTGAAATTGTCGCCATCGTATTTACCTCACGTGTCTGCTATTCTCGAACGCTACCGTGATCCTGTTTGTGACAACAGGGCCTGTGCCTATTGGCACAGGCCCTGAAATGGTACAAATCTGTGTGGTCATCCCCATATACCGAAGGGACAGGCCACATTAGCTTCTGCTAAACGCCACTTAGGGCAAAGGCCACTCGTTCTCATCAAGCCAGTTGAGGATCAACTCACTGTAATCCTTGAAGTTAACGATGTCATCTGGAACCAAGTCAGCCGGGATGAAATCGGTCGAGCAAGCCCGATCGATCTGGGCTGTGCACAGCGTGCCGGCGACATGGGACGTAACAACCATACCTATATAGACCGGGTCGGTCATCGGGATCGTCACACTGTACTGTCGGAACCACTTGCCGTTGCTATGGTAGTAGCCCGTGAACGTGTCGCCGACACGGACAAGCCGCAGACAATACGGCAGGTTCGGCACGCCAGCATCCGAATTGTACGAAATCCCGCCGGTCGTCGGACGCCGCTGGAACGAGATGCCCAAATTGTTCGGCCTTCCGATTATCATCGCGTGGACGGAATTGGCGTCAAGCGTCTCTCGAATCATCACGCCGGCCTTGGCCCAGTCGTTGGTGTGGTCGATACTGGTCACACGAACGGTGATCTGGCCGTCGCCGGAGAGCTGCTTGTAGGCATAGCGGAACCCATCGGCCGTGCCCCATATATCCGCGCCGTCGCCCACAATCGTGTACGTTCCGCCGCCGTGATCAGTGAAGCTGCCGGTTGCGGCGCCGACGTCGGTGCTGGTCCACATGCCGCTCCAAACCGCGCTCTCATCCAGGTTTTCAGACAGCCAGTGACGAGACATTATCTCCAGCTCCCTGTAATCGACGACGCAGTCGCCGCCATCAGCCTCTGGGGCGTAGTCGAGCTTGGCGAAATCGACTTCACGACGAGCAAGGATGCATCTGGGGGCATAGAGCCTGATGTAGTCAAAGTACAGCGTGCCCGAGCTGTGTAGTCCGGTCTCGTTTTCGTAGCCGATGCCGATAGCCATGCTCTTGACCTTGCTCACGTTCACGCCCGTAAAGGCCGCAAGCTGCGCAGCCTGGAGTAACGCGCCTATGATCCAGAGCAGACCCAA
>CAYGZM010000153.1:0-8931 GCA_964354365.1 uncultured Pirellulales bacterium | reverse complement strand
ACTACTGGGATGCGGCGAGCCAAACGTATCACATCCAACCTGAGCACCACTATCCCGGGTATCAACCAAGTAGGTATGCCTACACACTACTGCCCGAAGCCATAGCAGGTAGCTTCGATCTTCGCTGGGACATCAAACCCACGCGCTGCGACTGGTCAATAGGGATATACTTTGGCATCTATGACGAGACTCTCAGGAACGGCGATTTCATTGGGGGTTGGCTTGGCAATCCGGACCGAGGTCATATGTGGGATGCCGGTGGGAGTGGGGTCGGCGGCTGGGCGACAATGGGCAGTAGTTATGCCGGATGGGACTTCAACCAATGGTACACCTGCAGCATTGACTACGACGCCGGAACACAAATGATGACGTTCGATGTTAGGAGTCGTGGCAGTGCCAGCAGTATCTGGACCTGCACCATTCTTCTCCCCGGCGGCTTAACAAACGACCTTAGGTATTTGGGGACTTCGAGCGGTCCAATGGGAGAGAATGGCACGTATCCTGGTGTTGACCCCTGGGCGGCGGCAGAAGCCTACATTGACAATGTTGTCTTATCTGTTCCAGGAGAAACGCCAAGTGCCTTTTTAGATGATTTTGAAGATGGAGTGATTGACACAAGTCTGTGGGTCGTCGGGGGACGGAACGCCTCGTGGAGCCCATCTGACCCCGGAAGTTGGACATGGTCTCATGATGAAGTAATCTCAGACTCAGGCGATCCGGATGGGTACCTGCGTCTAAGAGTCAAAGGGCCAGGTTCCGGCAACAGCTACGGCGCAATAGCTTGGTTGCGCACCGCTTATAACTTCAATGACGGAAGAGATTACACCCTGAATTTTATGTGGAAAGCGGATGTTTCTGATTCTCACTGCAACAGGCACTACATCCAGGTGACGGATGGATATATCCCTTCATTTCAAGAGTTCCATGGTTGGTACTTTGATTCCCCAAACCCGGGAATGGATGGAACAATAGACCTTCTATGGGAAATAGATTCACAAGGTAATCCTCATTTAGGCCATTGGTATCCTTCTGACGGCCCCAAGCAAACGTGGTCTATAACCATAAGTCCCAGCGCCGTGGCCCGACTTTATGACGGGCCGGACGCAACCGGTTCCTTGCTGCATGAGGCGACTTTGAATCTATCAAAGCCATGGTTTGTGCGCCTTATGGTCGCCGATGCAACCAGTGCCGGCTTCCCGGCTGGTGATACAAGACTGAATCTGTACCATTTTGCTGCCAGAACTTTGGAAGAAGGTACACCTCCTATAGCAGATGCCGGAGATGATATAATTGCAGATGCCAATGAAGGGGTGACTTTAGATGGCAGCAATTCATCTGACCCGGATGGCCAGATAATCAAATATACTTGGAAGCGACTGCCTGACGATGTCGTGCTCTATTCAGGAGAGGAGCCGTTTTTTGACACAAAGGCGCTCGGGAGAGTTGAAGAGGTTATCGAATTGACCGTTACAGACGATTCTTTAGCCACAGCATCCGATACCGTTAGAATCATCAGCCGAACCACCGAGGATCTGAAAAACCAGCTTGCAGCAATTCAATCTCAAATAGACCAGGTGCAACGGCAAAATCAGGAGTTGCAGGCTCTGGTGGATAAAATCAGCTTTTGGCCACCCATAAAACTATGGCTCAAACGAGCTGCTAAGTTGGGCGACTTGAACGGAGACGGCCAGGTAAATATGGCCGACTTCGCCCTGCTCACAAGGCATTGGCTGCGTTAGGCAACCTGGCAGGGGGATGATAGTGTGCGGCTGGACCGAACTCGGGCCAAAGTGCCCGGAGTCTAAAACTCAAATTGTCCCTTGAAGACGGCCTGGAAGTCAAAGACGTCGTCGAAATCGTCTATTGAGTCGGTCGGCTGGGCGCTCATCCATTTGTGCTTTATCATCAGATATACGATCTCGCCGAACTCGCGCGTGCCCTTTATTCCCCAGGTATTGAGCACGAGCAGCGCCAGTCTGCCCCACTTCTCGACCGCCAGCTTTCTGAGCCCTTCGCACAGGGTCTGGCCGGTGACGTGCCGCGGCTCGTCGGCGATTCTCTTGGCTGTATATCCCAGCCCTTCATAGACGAATCTAATCGCAGCAGGACTAAACCGCCCGTCTTCTCTGGCAATTTTCTCAAGGTTCTTCTTTTCCATTCGCCAACTCGACTATCATTCTTGTCGGGCCGCCGGACTGCACGTATCGCTACTGCACCCGTTGTCCGGGTTTGGCCCCGGCGTCGGCAGTGAGCATGAAGATGTCTTTACCGCCGGCGCCCGACGCTAAGATCATACCTTCGGATGTGCCGAACTTCATCTTTCTGGGTTTTAGATTGGCAAAATAGACAACGGTTTTACCGGTAAGCTCTTCGGGCTTATAGGCCGTTGCTATGCCGGCGAGGACCGTCCTGGTAGTATCGCCGACGTCTAATTGCAGCGAGAGTAGCCTGTCGGCGCCTTGTACTCGCTCGGCCTTTACGACTTTTGCGATTCGCAGGTCGATCTTCGCGAAATCATCGATTGTGCACTCCGGCTTGAACGGCTCAGCCGTTTGCTCCGGGGGCGCCTCTGCCGGCTTGGGGGCGCCGGCGTCTTTGCTTTCTTCTATCATCGTATCCACCTGTTTTCTGTCAATTCTCTCGAACAATCGCTCGAACCTGCCTATTTTGTGATTTTCCAGCACCGCTTCGACGTCAGCGAAATCCAACTTTTCGACATTAAGAAATTGCTCCACCTTTTGGGCATATTTCGGCAGGATAGGTTTTAGGTAAATGGTCAGTATCCGCACGGCGTTTATTACCGCGGTCAGCACCTTGCGTGTCTTTTCCGGCTCAGTCTTTATTGTCACCCAAGGCTGATTCTGCTCGACGTATCGATTGGCTTCATCAGACAGTGCGCTGATTGTGCGAACCGCCGAGGCAAACCTAAGGCTCTCGTAGTCCCGCATTATCCGCTCTTTCGCAGAGGCCAGCTTACTTGTCAGCTCTCTGCCCTGCTCGTCCAGCTGCCCGAGCCGGCCATCGAGCTTCTCTGTCAACATAGGTCCGGAGCGGGATGCGAGGTTGGCATATTTGCCGACGAGGTCGGAATTGGTCTTGTTTGTGAAATCCTCGACTCCGAGGTCTATGTCTTCTATGCCGTCGGTTAGTTTGCCGGCGTAATAATATCGCAGGTGCTCCGGGTTGAGGTGTTTTGCGTAGGTGCTCGCCCTGATGAAGGTCCCCCGCGATTTGCTCATTTTTTCGCCGTTGACGGTCAGGAAGCCGTGTACGAAGAGCTTCTTTGCCGGGCGAAATCCTGAGCCCATCAGCATGGCCGGGAAGAACAGCGAGTGAAAATACATAATGTCCTTGCCGATGAAGTGGTACAGCTCGTATTCGTCGCCGTTCCAGACTTTATAAAAATCGAGGTTGTTTCTGTCGCAATAGTTCTTTGCCGATGCCATATACCCGATGGGCGCATCAAGCCAGACGTAGAAGAACTTATTCTCCTCGCCCGGTATTTTGAAGCCGAAGTACGGCCCGTCGCGGGAAATGTCCCAGTCCTTCAGGCCCGCCTCGAACCATTCGTCCAGCTTGTTGGCAACCGATTTCTGCGCATATCCGCCGGTGATAAGCTCTCTGAGTCTTTGCCCGTAGTCGGCGAGCTTGAAGAAGTAGTGCCTGGAGGTCTGCAAAGTCGGCGTCCCGCCGCAGGTCGCGCAATAGGCATTGATCAGCTCGGTTGGCTGATATGTTGCGCTGCAGACCTCGCACGAGTCGCCGTACTGGTCCTCGGCTTTGCACCGCGGGCACGTGCCGCGAACGTATCTGTCGGGCAGGGCCATTTTGCAGTTTTCGCAATAGGTCTGCTGCACGTCCCGCGTGGCGATTGAGCCGGCCTCGTTCAGCCGGGTGAATATAAGCTCGCTGAAATAGCGGTTCTCGGGCGAATGGGTGGAATAATAATTGTCGAATTCGACGCCGAATACGTCGAAATCCGCCTTGTGCTCTTTGTGCATCCGCTCGATGAGCTCTTCGGGCCTTATCCCAGCCTTGCGGGCGCTTATCATAATCGGCGTGCCGTGGGTGTCGTCGGCGCAGAAATAGAGGCACTGGTTGCCGCACATTTTCTGGAAGCGGACCCAGATGTCGGTCTGGAGATACTCGACCAGATGCCCTATATGTATGGGGCCGTTTGCGTAAGGCAAGGCCGAGGTTACAATGATTTTGCGAGGCATACTTCTTCCCTGACGATTACTGCTCTTGATCTTCCCCGCCATCCGGCTCTTCGTCCTTCACGGCCCTGTCATCTCTTGCCGGGCGCCTATCCTGCCCCCCCACGTCCCACTTGTCCCGCTGGGGACGACCAGTGCCGGGACTCCCAGCGGAGGGGCCTGGGGCCGAGTGTTTGTTTCTCGCCGTTCTCTCGGCCTCTGCGGCGTCGGCTTGTTTCTTCTGGTCGGGCGGGCGAGCAGACGAGATTATCTCGATTTCATCCACCGGCGAAGCAGTCCTCGTACCGTCTTCACATTCGACCACAACAAGCTGCGTGAGTATCTGCGTGTCCACGACCCTGCCCTGGCCGTTTTTGGTCTTTACCAGGATGCCCTTCTTCGGCAGCCGCCTCTTGAGATCGGTGTAGGTCTTGTCCTCGTACCGCAGGCAGCACTTCAGCCGTCCGCAATAACCCGATATCTTGGCGGGGTCAAGCGTGGCCTTTTGCATCTTCGCCATCCGCATATTGACCGGCTTGAGGAGCCGCAGGAACCTCTTGCAGCAGCACTCCTGCCCGCAGCTCTCGATGTCACCGAGCAGCTTGGCCTCGTCGCGCGAGCCGATCTGACGCATCTCGATTCTCGTCTGGTACTCGTGGGCCAGTTTTTTGACAAGCTCGCGGAAATCGATGCGCCCGTCCGACATAAAATAAAAAACGACTCTCTCGCCGCCGAGTATGTGCTCGGCATCGACAATCTTCATCGGCAGGTTCAGCTCTTCGACAAAACGCCTGCAGCAATCCATCTCGTCTTTTGCGTTTTTCTTCAGATGCTCCTGCTCGCTCAGGTCGGCGGCGGTCGCATAGCGCACAAACTTGCCGCCCTGGCTGGCCGGCAGATCGATACCATTGTCGCCGAAGTAGTCCCTTATATCGTCCTCGCTCAACTTGAATTGTCCTGCTCTGTAGGAGGTGAGCTGCCCGACGAGCCAGCCCAGCTCGATGCCCTTATCGGTCTTTACCACCACCGCGGTAAGAACCTTGGGTATTTTGGTTTCGTTGTGCTCGAAGAAGCCCAGCAGGTTCATCCGCCCGTAGCGGACGAGCATGTATTTTCTGTTCTTTGCCTGTTTCGGCCTTGTTTCAGTGGTATTTGACATCCGAACTTCCAAGTATACTACTATTCTCAAACTGACCGGTTTTCAAGAAAACAGCACGATAAGTCCTTATGCGACAGCAATATAGCACAGTGTGTCATTCCCGCGAAAGCGGGAATCCACTCACCCGCCACACTACTGGATACCTGCTTTCGCAGGTATGACAAGGCGAGCCGGTCAGTTTGAGTACTATTGTTACGCCGTGTCGTTCAAACGGTCATTGTATCAGAACCGGCCAGATTAAACAACAACTGCTCGAAAATAAGCCTCTCATTGACCGCGGCCTCGATCCATCGCAGCATGCGATAGCAATCGGCGATTTTTTCGGCGAGCGGCTCCGGGCCAAGCCGAGCAGCCAGACTCTCTATCAATCCCTTCTGGTCGAAGTTGATGAGCGGCTCGTTCGGCGTAACATTCAGCTTCATCGCGTCGTACAAGACCGATATGACTATCCCGACCAGGCTCTTTGCGGCCTTTCGATTGATGTCCGTTCTGCTTGTGGTCTGCTCGATAGTCGCCCAAGCGGCGGCGAGTTTCTTACTTTTGGCCTGGAGCTTCTCTGCGTATTCCGGGACGTCCGCAAATTCGAGGCCGACTACAGAGGCGACCAGCTCCTTCTTTATTTGGTAAAGGTTCGCCTCAGCCAGCTCAAGCGCCGCCCACTGGTGCGCCAGACCCAGACTGCCCTGCGCCAGACGGGCAAAGTAGCGGCACTGGTCCTGTCCGATGCCCGTCTCTTTCAATTTGCCGAAGATTATCTCTTCGTCAATCGGGCCGAAGCGGATTGCCTGGCATCTCGACTTGGTTGTGGGCAAAAGCTGCTCCATACGGGTGCACAGCAGGATGATACAGCAGTATTCGGGCGGCTCCTCCAGGACTTTGAGCAGAGAGTTCTGCGAGCTGATGTTGAGCTTCTCGGCCTCGCTGACGATGAAGACCTTCCTGTCCGATAGGGTTGGCCGTGTGGAGACTTTTTCGATGAGGAACTCACGGATTACGTCTATCGGCAGATCGACGGGCGTTTTCTTGCCCTTGCCGTCTTTGGTGAATTCGATCAACTCCTTATAAACGGTATTGAAATCCGGATGCGCATCGGCCGCCAGCGCCCTGCAGGATTCGCACAAGCCGCAGCTTTCGGCCCAGTCGGCCCCCCCTGGGGTCTGGGGCCCGCCTTTCTCAACAACCGGATTCCTGCAGAGCAGCAGCCCGGCCCACTCGGCTGCCGTCTTGAATTTGCCCACGCCTTCGGGGCCGGCAAAAATATACGCATGAGGGACCCTGCCTGCTGCAAAGGCCCTCTGCAAAAGCCAAATAGCCCCGTCTTGACAAAAGACATCTCTGAGCGCCATTAGTCGGTGGGATCTCCGGATTCAAAAAATGCCACAACTTGTTCTTTGACCCTTTCGTGCACCGCTTCAATATCGCCGGCGGCATCGACCACCAGGAAACCATCCCGCTCATTGGCCAATTGCAGGAAGCCTTCCCGGACTTTCTGATGATATTGGCGTGGTTTTGCCTCCATCCTGTCGCGTTTGCCGGGCAGCCGGGCCTCACAGGTCTCCAAATCCACGTCAAGTATTATAGTCAAATCCGCCCACACCCTCGCCAGAGCGTCGGAGGCAAGCTGCATAACGTTCTTCGTTCCGAACTCGCCGGCGTATCCCTGATAGGCGTATGTGCTCGATAGCCACCTGTCCAAGACGACGCACTCCCGTTCACGCAGGGCAGGCGCAATTTCTTCCTGCCAGAGCTGCGCCCTCGCGGCCATATACAGCAGCACCTCGGTTCTCGTGCTCATCGCAAGGTGCTCGGGGCTCAGCAGGATGTCCCTTATCCGCTCTCCGATGGTGGTATCGCCGGGATCGCGAAAATTGCTCGTGGGCACGCCCTGTGCCTGCAACCACTGCGTCAGGAGCTTGGCCTGCGTGGTCTTGCCGCACCCGTCCGGCCCGTCAAGCACTATAAGCTTGCCCGAAAACTTCTTCTTCCAGTCTTCTCTATTCAAGTCGCGCCCCCTTTTTAATCTTGAAAGCAACTCGTTAGCGCATTGACGACTTCAGACTGATCGTAGATAATACAATTCAGGATATTAGTCAAACGCTATTTCGTCCAGTCGTCGAGCACTTCAATATGCGATCAAAAGAGCTAAGGATAATTTCGAAATAACAACCGGCATTCGTTCTGATAGTGCAACGGAAATTATCTCGGCCTATCCATCTGAATATGCAGGTCTGCAGGTTATCGACTACTATCTGTGGGCTTTGCAGCGAATGTTCGAACGCGGAGAGGACAGATTCTTCCGGCTCCTTGCAAAGGGATACCGTCTTATTATGGACCTGGATGATACAAGGAACAAACCGTACGGAGAGTGGTACAGCGATTCCAACCCGCTCAAACTTGAAAAAATAAAACCCGTTGCAGGCTAGGTTCAAGCGGACATGCCTCTCGAACACACGGCGTGAAGCCGACGTTCACCCACACGGGCATACTAATTATACCGGCAAAAATCAAAGTTGTGCGAAAAAATAAGATTTTTCCCCAAAAAATCTCCTCCCATCCCTATCTTGCCAATTGGAAATTCTCTTCGCCGAGAAGCTGTTTCATTTTTCGGCAGAAGTCCGGGTCCGGGTTCACGCTCAGGGCCTTACCGGCGGCGGCGCGGACCATGCCTTTTTCGGTCCGGATCGCCACCAAGACCGGACTCTTGCCTTTGTGGTGCTGGCAGATGCTCTTTATCTCAGCAACCTTCTTTTCGGTGACGTCCCCGGCGTTAAGCCTGATCCTGACCTTCGCCGCCACTTTCTCCCTTATCTGCTCGATAGGTATAAGCTCCGAGGCCAGTATGTTCGGCCGTTCCCGTCGAAAGTCGAGCTTTCCCTTAACGAAAATGACGGCATCATCCTTTACAAGGTCGGCGTATCTGTTCAGCACTTCGGGGAACGCTACAACCTCGACCTGGCCCTGGAGGTCTTCGAGCGTAAAGACGGCCATTTTCGCCCCGGCGGTCCGCCCCGTCTTGGTCAGGTTGTATCTGACCCTTGTAATCATTCCGCCGATCACAACCTCTTTTTCCTGCGTCGCCTCGGTCAACTGCGAGCTGTTATGCGTGGAGTAGATGTTTATCACCTCGGCGTGGTGGCTCAGCGGGTTGCTGGTCACGTAAAATCCGAGCACCTCTTTCTCGTAAGCCAACATCTGCGGCTCAGGCCAGGGGGCAACGTGCGGCAGGCGATTCTCGTCCTGCGAATAATCGGGCTGGGCCGCCTGCCCGAAAAAGCTCATCTGTCCGTTGGCCCGGTCAACCTGGAGGCTTGCGCCGTTCTCCATTGCCTGCTCCAGGCCGGCCATCATCTGGTGACGGTTCCCACCGAGCCTGTCGAACGCCCCGGCCTTGATGAGAGCCTCGAGGACCTGTTTGTTCGCCGCCCTCAAATCCACGTTTTCGCAGAAGTGGAACAGGCTCTCAAACCTGCCGACCTTCTCGCGGGCGGCGATAATCTGCTCGACCGCCTTTTCGCCGACGCCTTTAACCGCCGCCAGTCCGAACCGTATAACGGCCTTTTTCTTTTCGCCGTCGTC
>CAYGZM010000152.1:0-8934 GCA_964354365.1 uncultured Pirellulales bacterium | reverse complement strand
GGGCACAGAGACTACAGAGAAAAGAGTAGCTATGAATTCCCTCAGGAGTTCACCCTCTGGGGGCGGGAATGACGAAAGCAGCGGCGATGACGACAACTCGGCTGTCTCCGGGGACGCGGCGCCGACATACGACGGGTCGATCCCGGCGACGATTCGAGGCGTGATTGTCACCAAGCCGTATATTGACAGGAATCCCGACTGGAAGTTCGCCCGGTTCAAGCCGACGGACCCTACGAGCAGCTTTTATCTTGGACTCACAGAAGCCAAGACCGTCAGCGGCTGGGCGAAGGTGAGCGGCAATGTCCGCGTGCAAGTTGATGGGCCTGTGCTGGATTTGAAGGCAGGCGACTGCATACAGGCGTATTGCCGGCTGGACAGATTCGCGCCGCCAACGAACCCGGGGCAATTCGATATGGCAAGACATCTGGCCGGGCGAAACGTTTTCATTTCGGCGTCGGTCAAATCAAGGGAGGGGATTGAGTTGTTGGAGACCCCCCCTGCTGCCGTGTTCACCAAGGTCAGAGCCAAGGTCAGGCAAGTGGCTGCAGAGGCGCTATTGGGCAGCGTTCCGCCTGAAGAACCAGGCAGGGGCTTGGTGGAAGCGCTGCTATTAGGTTACAGGGGCGATATAGACAGTGACACATACAGGGCATTTCGCAGGACCGGTCTGCTGCACTACGTAAGTCTTTCGGGGATGCACTTCGGGATCTTGATAGGGATTGTGTGGTGGGTGTGCAAGACGGCGGGCTTGGCGAAACGCAGTCGCGCGGCGGTGTGCACAGTCGCAATAGCGGTCTTTTTGCTCGTGGTTCCCGCGCAAGCGCCAACGGCGAGGTCCGCTATTATCGCGTGGGTGTTCTGCGCATCAGTGCTGCTGCGGCGGCACGCCAATCCCTTCAATACGCTGTCCCTGGCGGCGATAGTGCTGCTGCTCATCCAGCCGACACAGCTCTTCGCGCTGGACTGGCAGCTCTCGTTCGCCTGCGTGCTTGGAATTTTGCTGTTCACGGAAAGCATCCGGTACCGCTTGGACGAAACGGCAGACGGACTGGCCGGCGAACTGGATTACAGACAATTCTGGAGGACCGCGAGGATCGTCAGAAAATCGGCGGGTATGGTCGTGCCGCCGCTGTCGGTGGGTTTTGGCGCGTGGTTAGGAGGAGCGGGGATAATGCTGTATCGCTTCTACACAATTACACCGCTGGCAAGCATCTGGACGTTACTCGTGCTTCCGTTGATGGGTGCGATTCTGACGCTGGGTTTTGTCAAGATAATCCTGTTCTTCCTGCTGCCGACACTCAGCGCGGCGCTGGGTGTCGTTGTAACGGGGCTGTCGGATGTGTTTATTCGCGCCGTGAAGCTGTTTGCCGCTCTGGACTTCACGGAGGTAATGATCGGGCATGTGCCGGTTTGGCTGGTGGTTTTATACTGCGCATTCGTTCCATTTGCGTTTTTCGTTCATCTTCGTCGGCCTTCTATAAAGAAGGCAGTGTGCGCAGTGATGGCCGTGATGCTGGCGGCTTTCATCGGCGGCATGAAGTGGCAGCGGACACATCGCGGCGAGCTGATTTTGACCTGTCTGGACGTCAGCCATGGGCAAGCGATAATAGTGGAGTTTCCCGGCGGAGGGAATGCGATGTTCGATGCGGGGTCGCTGCATAAGAGCGACGTCGGCAGGCGAATAGTCGGGCCGTTCCTGGACTACGGGGGCATAAGCAGTATTGATGCTATCTTCATAAGTCACAACGACATCGACCACGTAAACGGAATACCGGAGGCGGCGCAATGGTGCAAGGTCGGGCGGGTCTATGCGAACGGGGCCTTTTTCGACGACGCCGGGCAATGGGGTGCAGCGAAGTTCCTTGGTGATTTCCTGAGCGGGGCCGGCCTTAAAATAGAGCCGGTGACGCCGGGATTGGACACCGGCGGGAGGGCGCGAGTGAAGAGTATCTGGCCGAGCGAGCGGTCGCCCGCGGCCGAGCAGTTGAGCGACAATGACAGGTCGCAGGTTTTCTCGATCGAATTTGCCGGGAGGAGGATACTACTGTGCTCCGATATCGAGAAATTCGCACAAAGGGAGATTATTCGACAGAATCCTGATTTACGAGCGGACATCGTGGTTGCCCCCCATCACGGCTCAACGAACACGGCGGATCCGGATTTTCTCAAGGCGGTCGAGGCAAAGATTCTGATAATTAGCTGCGGGCAGACAGAATACCAAAGGCAGCATAAGAGTTACCCGCAGGATGCGGTGCAGCGTTTGTTCACGCCCGCGGATGGAGCTATCACCGTCTGCATCAGTGAAGAGGGCAAAATACAAATAGAAACGGCGGCGCGCCGGAATTGAACCGGCAGGCCGCCGTATTAAGCAAGCATCACGGCGCACCGGGCCGCGTACGAGATGTCACCTCATGTGGATAACGACCTCGACCCTGCGGTTCTTCGCCTTGTTGGCGGCAGAAGTGTTGGGGGCAACGGGCCTGCTTTCTCCACAGCCGATGGCCCGCACCTCGTTCTCGGACATGCCCCGCTCGATGAGATACCTGGTCACGGTCAGGGCGCGCTGCGCCGAGAGCTCCCAGTTATCCTTCCATTTTGATTTTACGATGGGGTCCGTGTCGGTATGTCCGATGACATCAACCTGTCTGCCGGCGTACGTTTGACTCAGGACGGAGCGGATATGGTCAAGCTCAGTGATAGTCGCCTTTTTGAGCTCCGACTTTCCGGAATCGAACAATATCGCGTTCGGAAGGGTCACAGTAATCGTTCCGGCCTTGGGGTCAACGGCGACATCGTAACCCGGTCCGAAGCGGGTAACATCCTCCGGCTTCTTGTTAAGCTGCTGAATCTGCCTCTGAAGCTCATCGATGGTGGCCTGGTCCTGGGAGACGCGGTCGGCAAGCTGGTCCTTCTCAGACGAGGAGCGGTCGAGCAGGCCCTTTAGGTTCTTGTTCTCGGCGTCGAGCAGCATGTACTTTTTCTTCCAGTTGGTGCAGCCGGGCATAAGAACGATTGATACGAGACAGAGCAGCAGGACGATTGATTTTTTGTCGGCAATTCGCATTTGAGACCTCCCTATAATCCTTGAATGTCAGTTCCTTCCTGCTAACGATAAAACATCAAACCTATACGGTTCCAAATCCAGTCATTGAAAATCATAACAGTAAGCACGCCTAATGACAAGAAGGGACCGTAAGGAATTTGTCGAATTTTTTTGAAAAACATCTGGCAGCCGGCCCAGGCCAGTCCGAAGAAGGGCGCGATGAAGAATGCGACGACCACCGGCAGCGGCCCTATCACGGCCCCGGCTGCGCCCATCAGGTGAACATCGCCGAGTCCCATCGCCTCTTTTCCAAAGCCGAACGTCCCAAGTATTCGGACGGCCCAGACTACTCCACAGCCGATAAAGTAACCCCACACGCTGCCCAGAAGCCCCGCAACGGCAGGATGTTGCATAGGAAATTCGCTCCAGGTCTTCTCCGAGACCGCCCTGCTGAGAATCCAGTACGCGGCTATCGCAGAGGCGATTATCGGAAGCAGGAAAAGGACCTCCCTGCAGCTCTCGATGCGATGGTTGAAGTGGGGTTCGGGCGATTCCTGCGGCTTCGCAGGGGGCGGCGCGTTCTGCTGCGAGGCGCTGCGGCAATCATCCTTGTCGTTCGGTTCGTAACTTCTTTTGATTAGGCCGGTTACAACGAGCACCCAGGATACGCCCAGGCCGATGGCGGCGCCGAGGGCCAGGGCCGCGGTCCCGGCGGTAGCCCAGGGCAAGAGCCGGCCCTGGCGAATCAGAGAGACTGGAATCACGTAAACGCCGAGTGTCGATGCGATGAAGCCGGCGGCCGTAACGAACCAGCAGATGGAAAGCGGAATGACCCAGTATTCAAGGTCGATTGCTGAAGCTGCAATGAAGGCGCCCAAGAGGACTATGTGCACCAGATAAGCAAGCCATCGGCCGTCCGCGAGCGAACCGAGGCCCAGGCGCACATCGGTGCGATGGTACAATATGAAAAGGCCGAGAAAGAGCGAGCCGGTCAGCAGCTCGACAATGAAGTACCGCGGTGAGATAGGGGCTTTGCAATATCGGCACTTTCGGCCCAAGAGCAGCCACGAAACCAGCGGGATATTGTCATAGAAGCGAATATGCTTATCGCAGGCCGGGCAAGCCGACGGCGGGGTAACGAGCGATTTGTCGCGCGGCAGGCGGTAAATGACCACGTTGATAAAGCTGCCGATACAGCAGCCGAACGCAAAGATAAATACAAACCAAATCCAATCCGGCACCGCCACATTGCCTCCTTATAGATGTAAGGCTTCTGTAAAATTGCAGGTTAGGCCTGCTTACAAAAGAAAAAATCGTTTGTTGATAACCTGCAATTTTGCAGAACTCATTAGTTCGTCGTTTGTAGTTCGCAGTTCATCGATGAATCCGCCGAAGGCGGAAACAACGAACAACAGACTGTGAACTGTGAACCCCGATCCTCATTTTGTGATTCGTTATTCGCTGTTTGTCATTCTGTGTTCTCTCTCCTTTTGGACCATAGCTGCGACTTTTGTGGGCAGGCCGAACAAGCGGATGAAGCCCTTTGCGTCGGTTGGGTCGTATTCGGCGCCCATTACGAAGCTCGCCAGGTCGGTGCGGTAGAGGCTGTAGGGGCTGGTTATACCCGCGGGCGTGCAGCGCCCCTTAAAGAGTTTCATTCGCACGTCGCCGGTAACGTTGCGCTGCGTGGCCTCGACAAAGGCGTCGAGGGCCTGCCGCAGGGGGCTGAACCACTGGCCGTAATAAACAAGCTCGGCGTATTTCAGGGCGACTTGCTGCTTGTAGTGCGCTGTTTCCCGGTCGAGCGTGATGCTCTCGAGGCAGCTATGCGCAGTCATCAGTATTGTGCCGCCCGGCGTTTCATAGACGCCGCGTGACTTTATGCCGACGAGGCGGTTTTCGACGAGATCGACCTGGCCGACGCCGTGCCTGCCGCCGATTTTATTCAAGGCTTCAATCATCTCTACGCCGGTTATCAATCCCTCGTTGAGCTTGATCGGCACACCCTCGTGGAAGCCTATCGTTACGTAGTCCGGCTTGTCCGGCGCCTTGGAGACCGGCTGAGAGATAACAAACAAATCATCTTTCGGCTCATTGGCCGGGTTCTCGAGGTCGGCGCCTTCGTGGGAGATGTGCCAGAGGTTGCGGTCGCGGGAATATATCTTTTTTTTGCTTTGCTCGATGGGGATCTTGCGTTCTTTGGCGTAATCGACGGCGGCCTCGCGTGAGGTCAGCGTGAAGTTCGGGTCCTTCCACGGAGCAACGATTTTGAGCGACGGGTCCAGGGCCATATAGGTCAGCTCAAAGCGGACCTGGTCGTTGCCCTTGCCTGTAGCGCCGTGGGCGACGGCGGTTGCGCCTTCGGCGTGGGCGACTTCCACCTGGTGCTTTGCAATCAGAGGCCGGGCGATGCTCGTGCCGAGCAGGTACGCCTTCTCATAGACCGCCCCCGCCTTGAGCATAGGCCAGAGGTATTCTTCGACAAACTCCTTTCGCAGGTCCTTGACGACGCACTTGACCGCCCCGCTTGCAAGGGCCTTGCGTTTGATGCCGGCCAGCTCGTCGCCCTGGCCGAGCTCCGCGGCGAAGGCGATTACCTCGTAGCCGTAGGTCTCTTTGAGCCACGGAAGGATGACGCTCGTATCCAACCCGCCGCTGTACGCCAATACTACCTTTTCGGCCTTAGCCATATCTGTGCCTCAGAAAATCGGTGACTCTGAAAACCGGATTATACTATCCTCCTGCGCGAACGCAAGGCGAACCTGTACGAAAGCAGTCAATGCTCACGCACAAATCATTTTTGCAGAGGCGCTGGAACCGGCTTAGTCTCTTCAACAGGCACAGGCTGCTTGGAACCCTTGAATTTTATTTGAGGCATTTCTCTGCCGAGTCGCTTGTATGTCGCCTCAAGTTCTTTCAAGAACTCATCCGGCTTCATCCAGGTCACATGACCGTCCATAAAGAGCACATTCAGACCTTCAGACATAAAGGCCGGGTTGTCGCAGGCAATGACATTGCCCGGCTCCATCGCAGTAGTCTGCCCGGCAACGTATATGTAGCTGGGTCCGTCAAAACCCTTGGGTTTAAGCGCAGATTCAAGGCTTCTAGGCGAAAGATTAGTCTTCTCAATAAGATCTTCGAGATTTGTCGGGAATTTGCCGTCGTTGTCCTCCGCGTAGATGCGGCAGCTTAATGCTATCAGTTTAAGGTTTGAGGCAGAGGTTACCCGACTGGCCTGGCTTCTGGCACGTACCAGGGCAGGCATCATAACGCCGGCGCCAAGTGAAACGCCGGCTATGGAGCCCAGGCTAAGCTCAATGCCGGAGCCGTGGTAGCGGGAATGCAGACCTTTGTCGTCGAACCAGGAATACTGGCAGGAGGGCCCCATATCTTCGACAACGCCGGTAAGCGAGGGAAGCATCGCGGGCAGAGTGATTTGGGCCTTCGCTGCGAACATAGTTACCATAGGCCAGAATCCCTGTAGAGTGAGCATCATCTGTTTGAATTGGACCTTTGAATCGGTGTACGAAAGGAACAGCAGATTCTTGGGGAGCTTTGCAGTGGCCTTTTTGTATCCTTCCGTGGTGCGGATAGACTGTGTAACGGCCTTAGGCGAAGCCATCTGCGCCAGGGCGAGCTTGTGCATGGCCGGATTCGAGGCTATGACGATGCGGTTATCCACGACCATCCAGCAGGGCATTACCTGCACCATCGCCAGCGGCGCGATGACCCAGGTGCGCAGAGTTCTTCCATCGGGCTGTACCTGAGAGCTGACCTGCACGACGCCTTGACCGACAGCGGCGGCGAACTTTCCGAGAGAATCGAGGGTCTTTTCGAGGAGCGGTCCATCCTTCAGCTCGGCAATGACGACGACTCCGCCGCCTGGCGCTTCCACTACAACGCCGCCGGGGACCGAGTACCAGACCAGCGGGCCTGCGAAAGCGCCCAGCAGGTCCTTGCGAATATCGACCTGAACCTGCGATTGAACATCGGCGATTTTCTGATCGATCTCGGCAGAGACATTGGCCGGCGCAGCGGCTTTGATTGCAGTCATTATCGTGTCGTACATTCCGCCGACGTCACAGTTGACGGCGCCTGCACGCACGGCCCGAGGGTCAACCATATCGAACATCTTAAGGTCTATGGCCTTGTAGCCTGCGAACAGACCCGTTCTCGGCGCCGGTGCTTCTATGAATTCAGTGAAAACCATATCGGGGCCGTCAAACCGCGTCCCGGAAGTGATTGTTCCGACATTTTTCAGGCCGAGCTTCTCGATTACGGTTGAGACCACGGCAAGCTTGTCCGATGCGCTCTGCTGGTCCGCCACGGTCTTCACCACGTCGCCGACCTTTTGGCAATCGACATAAGTAGCGAGCACGTCGTTGGCTGTCGGGAGCGCCTTGAGATAGTCGGGGGCCGTGGCGTGCGGCTGCCGGATGTGTTTTATGGCCAGGCCCTCGCCGTCGTTCACGGCGGCAACAAGGTAATTATCCACCCAGCCCCAATATCCGGGGACGCCTCGATTATCCGCTGGCCCATGCATCTTGAATGAGCCAATTTCAACTTCCTTTATATCGCCTTCGCGCGCCAGCCCTTCGAGCTTGGAGAGCCTCGCGGCGATCTCCGCTTTATGCTCGCCGGCGTCGATGATTACGAAGCCGTAAACAGGCGGGCCTTCATCGGTCTGCTTGTAGGCAGCGCCCAGAATGGCCGGCCCGGCCAGCGCCAATCCGGCAAAGTTCAGCACCATCTCAGGGACCTGAGCTTCATTGGCATCCGGTATCTGCTTCTTTGCCAATGTCAGAAGCTGTTTCGTGGCCGTCTGATAGAGATTCTGCACCTCCGGGTCGTTCCAAATCCGGCCGAGAACGCTCTTTTCAAAGGCGGGCTTGAGATTGTCGCAGCCGGCGGTGGCGACAAACGCCAGGACATTGTCCGGCGCCACCGTCATCAGCCCCAGAGCAGGTTCCTGCTTCGTCGCGGCTGCTTGTTTCTGCGGCGCGGCAGGGGTCTGCTTCTTGCTGCAGCCAACCGACGCCACGAGTACGGCACAAATAATTAGTGTGTGATAAAACCTAACCATAATTGTCTCCTTTCAATTACACTCGACCTGTATTCTCACCAAGCTCCGTCTGGGCCTGGTCTATGAGCGCCACGCATATCATCGCGTTGTCCACCGCAGTCATCACCTTAATCACCCGCTTGCCGAACCAAGGTTCATTTACGGAGCGATTTCAACGCCTTCTCGCCGGGCAATTTCGAGGATCGGACGGCCCTGGTCGATCTCCCATTCCTTCTCCCCGCACGGAATGGGCTCGATACGGACATCCGCCATGAGGGTCGTCTGCCAGAGATCTTTGACCATATCGAACCGGCGCTGGGCGTCAAACTCCGGAGCTATGACAACCAGGTCAATGTCACTGTACTCGTGTGCGCGCCCTCTCGCAAACGAGCCGAAAAGTATCGCCTTACGAGCGTGAATGCCCACAGCCGGCAATGCCGCAAGATACTGCCTTATCACATTGGCAATTGTGCTTTCAACCACCGGTGTATCTCCATTGCCTTAATAAGCTCATCTCGCGCAATAGGAGCAGCAAGCGGCACCTGCTGCGAATCAGGATACCAACCCTGCAACTGGTGCACATCGAACCGGCGTAAAACGGATTCCCGTTCCTTGCCAGCTTCGAGACCCGCCAATCGCGCCAAACGAACAAGGTTGTGAATTCGCGGCGGTATGTCGCCGGTCTTGTGAACGACGTGCGCCTTGAGCATCTTTTCGATTGCCAGATGCGCAAAGAAAAGGCTGTGCCGCAAGTGGCCCCTCTCCAGCAGGGACTCTGCGGCCGCGAAGTCTTCGTCGCTACTCGTTCTCCAATACTCAATCTGCTTAC
>CAYGZM010000151.1:0-9048 GCA_964354365.1 uncultured Pirellulales bacterium | reverse complement strand
GAACCTTCAGAACCAAATCTCGAACCCCAAGCCCGCCATTTAGCCCCCGGCCCTGTGCCGGGGGGCAGCACAGAACCAAACAACGCCCCCCTGGCGGAAAGAATCAAGAATCAAGAATCCAGCATCATTGCGCAAAACAAACCCAATTTCACAATGGGCAATATAAACATAAGTACAGCAAGAACAAAGGCTTATGCCAAAGAACAACGAACAATGAACAACGAACGTTATCCAAAACAAACCCAATCAAACCCAATTCCCCTGCCCAAATTCCAGACACCCATTTTCGAGCAGATATCGAACCCTCCGCGCCCAATCCGCTATACGAGATACGCTTCACGAGATACGAGATACGAAACTCATCCCCCCGCCGCACCCGAAAATCCCCACAATTCGCTCAAAAACCGCTGTTCCTCCTGCACGAAGTGCGTCCGCAATTCTGCGTTTTACGCTTTGATTTTTACACTTGGTTACTTTTCAAGTAACTCGCCGCAGGGTGCGCCGATCCTCTCCGTGATACTGTCAAACTCGTCCAATGAGTGGAATTCGATGATGATCTTGCCCCTGTGCCCGTTTTTCCGCGTCTCAATCCTCACGCGCGTCCCAAGCTGGCTGCTCAGCTTATCTTCCAAATCCAGGATGTGTGCCGGCTTCGTCCGGACCGTTGTCTTCGCCTGGCCCGTCTCCGTCAGGTACTTGCGAACCAGCCTCTCAACCTCACGGACGCTCAGCCGCCCCGCCATCGCACGATTCGCAAGCTTCCGCCGAAGCTCATCCGTCGGCAGACCCAGAATCGCACGAGCATGGCCCATACTAAGCTGCCCGTTTGCCAGCATCTGCTTGATCTCTTCCGGCAGGTCCAGCAGCCGCAAGTAGTTCGTCACAACCGACCGGTCCTCGCCCAGCCGTTCAGCCGCCTCCGCCTGCGTCAGCGAAAACGCGCTGACGTAATTCTGATAAGCCCTCGCACGCTCAACAGGATTCAGGTCCGCCCGGTGGATATTCTCGACCAGCGACCACTCATGCATCTGCTCATCGCTCGCAGAGCGCACAATCGCAGGTATCGTGCTCATCCCGGCGATCTGCGCCGCCTTCAAACGACGCTCGCCGGCAATCAGCTCGTATCCCGACCCCGCTCGCCGAACCAGAATAGGCTGGATCACGCCGTTTGCCTTGATCGACTCGGCCAGGTCAACAAGCTCCGCCTCATCCCACACCGTCCGCGCCTGATGAGGATTCGGCGATATCGAAGTGATACTTATCTCCTGCAACGAATCTCTTAACTCCTTATCCGGCGGAAAGTTGCGGCTCGCTACAGGCTCTAATTGCTCCTGGTCCAACCGGTCGAGGTTGGATGTTATAGGGCCTAACAGGGACTCAAGTCCCCTGCCCAAATGCTTTGGTTTTTCCTTTTTTTGTTCAGTCATTACCAAACTCCTTCAGAACATCGAATTCGGATCCTTCCTATTTTAACACCTTTGCGGCCATCTTGGAATGGCGGCACAAACTGTTTTTCGGCATTTGCTTTCAAATTCCTGAAGCAATCCAGACTGGAAAACCCCGTTTTTGAAAAAAAGTTTCACGTGAAACACCAAGAACCGGCCTCCCACCCCAGGAGAATAGCTGGTTTTGAAGGTCTGAGGCTCGCCCACATCGGCCAGGGACTGATCCCGCAGAAGGCATGCGGGGAGAGGGATTGCCGCAGTCGTCCCCAGATACGTGTTCAGCCGGACAACTGATTTCGCGGTCTTCCTGGTAGGGCACGGGCTTAAAGCCCGTGCGACCACGGCCAGGATGGCCGTGCCACGAGGGTATTTCGCACGGCTAAACACATACGTTTCCAGGCCCTCGGCCCCTCCGCAGGGAGTCCCGGACCGGCCGTCCCCAGGCGGACCGGCGCTGGCCGTCCCCAGCGGGACGTGGGGGGACTCCTTCGCAATGACATACTTGGGCCGTTTTCTCCTGGACGCTTCCTGAGAATCAGGTGGGGGCGCTCGCAAACACCCCGCCAACTCGGGCCGAGCATACGCACTTGTCCAGGGAAAAGGTTGGCTGGCCGGATTCGCAGGAATCCCCCATCGTACGGGATCCACGGCTCTTAAAAGCCCGACCCGCACGCATACTCGCACCATTGGAGCCGGGGTATGGCGTTGGCTTGCACCTGCCAAATGGCGGGCGACCTCGCAGAATCACCGCCCCGCACCAAAGAATGGCGAAACGACACAGCGGAACTCGCACTCTGCAAGAAGAAACGGCCGCTTCCAGCCATATCTTCACCATCCCGCGCAACAAACGGCCAGGCGGAATCAAAGAGTGCGGTCTGCCGCCAACTTCAGACGCGGCCGAAGCACTCGCAGAGGGCTTGGCGCCAGAGCGAGGCGATCACAGAATGCGCCTGCCGTCTCGACCTTCAAGTCTGCGCCAGCATGTGCCCAGGCGCAGAGACAATCGCAGATGGCGTCTGCGGCTGCATTTGGTTCGCCCATTCTCCGGGGCTGTAAGAGTCGCCCACCCCAGCCAATCGCCGCGTTTAGCCAGAAAACTGACCTGGCAGTTTCTGATGTGGTACGGGCTTCCAGCCCGTGCAAACACGGCCAAGATGGCCGTGCTACCAGGAGATTCCTCTTGGCTAAACACGTACCAGCCAATGTCGAAATGTTCCACGTGGAACGCAACCGATGTGGAATCGCTGCCGGCAAGAGCGCAGGAAAAGTGGATACGTTTCACGTGAAACGTTGGGAACCGCAGAGGGGAAGACAGTTGATGAGACCCAGACGGCGGCAGGGGGGCCAGAAGAGGGAGATTTGATTGTGCGGACAGCCAGAGGAGAAATGAACTGGAATTGGTGCGGCTAAGCACAGAAGGTGGAAATACGCAGCCTTGAGGTGAGTGAGAGATTTGTTAGAAGCACATCTTACACGACACGTAGTCCTATAATACTCGCACAGTTTGTCAAAATGTGCGGGCATAGGCATCGAAGTCCTCTGCGGAGCACGAATCTGTAAGTTGTCGCTCCGTACCCGTCCGGCTGCGCTCCGGGCGGGGCTTGATGCAGAATCCAGATCGTCGGGACCGCTGGATTCCTGCTTTCGCAGGAATGACTACTACCCCGTAACACTTGATTTTGTGGACCTCGTCATTGCGAGGAGGCCGAAGGCCGACGCGGCAATCTCAAACCGTCCGAAGCCCGGAGATTGCTTCGTCGTTTCACTCCTCGCAATGACATCCATCGTTTTAACCTTGACAGAGTAGTAGTGGCATTAGAGATACTGGGAGAAGGGGGGCTTGCGGAGATGGTTTGCAGGCCGGTGTTTGTGTGGGTGCGAAATTCTTTTCTGGTACGACGTAAACCTTTGGTCAACATTCTGTTACGCTCAGAGGTCATTCTGAGCGGTAACGAAGAATCTGGCCTACGAACGGGCGGAGCGTCTACCACGGGGGGGAACAGGCTTGTCATTCGCGGCCCAGATGCTTCGCTTTGCTCAGCATGACAGGAAAACGGGTTTGCCAGCGAATGATTTCACACCCGTTTGTATGGATGTGGCGGTTGTGGCGGGCGGGGAGATCGTGTACACTCTAACGTTCACGAGAATGCAGAATTGAAACCGGCAGACTTTGGCGGGGTCCTTGAAATGAGCGAGCAGCAAAAGGGCAAAAGGCCACAGGATAGTGCGGTACAGACGCGGTACCTGGTTATGCCGCAACAGGCGAATCCCCAGGGCACGGCGTTCGGCGGGGCGATTGTGGCGTGGATCGATATGGTTGCAGCAATGGCGGCGCAGAGGCACTGCGGCAAAGAGGTCGTCACCGCGGGGATCGACTCAATCGTATTCAAACAGCCGATCCGCATCGGCGACCAGGTGGCTTTGAAGGCGGCGGTCAATTACGTCGGGCGCACGTCGATGGAGGTGGGCGTACAGGTCACAAGAGAAGACCCATACGGCGGCAACAGCGTCATCGCGACGACGGCTTATCTGACGTTTGTGGCGTTGGACGAAAACAAGCAGCCGACGCCGGTGCCGCCGATACTGCCCCAGACCGAAGCTGAGAAGAGACGCTACGAGAATGCCAAGATTCGGGTCAAGACGCGAAAAGAGCTGCTGAAGAGAATCGGTTGAGTTGAATGATGGAGGAATTATGAGCTCGCAATATCTATCCCGCCGGAGGTTTATGAAATCCATCGGGCTGGCCGCGGCGGCGGCAGTGATTCCCATCAAGCTGAGGGCCGGTGATGCCAAGCGCCCGAACATCGTGCTCATCTATGCCGACGATCTTGGCTACGGTGACTTGGCATGCCAGAACCCGGAGTCGAAAATACCCACGCCCAACCTGGACCGTCTGGCCAAGGAAGGCATTCGGTTCACGGATGCCCATTCGCCCTCGGCCGTGGGGATGCCCACGCGGTATGGCCTGCTCACCGGCTGCTACCCGTGGCGGTCGCAGGTCAAGCGCGGTGTCCAGCAGTGCTGGAGCGAGCCGATCATCGAGCCCGACCGCTTGACGGTGGGCAAGCTGCTCAAGCAGCGCGGTTACGACACAGCCTGCATCGGCAAATGGCACCTCGGCATGAGCTGGCCCACCACGGACGGCAAACCGCCCGTATGTGTGGGCAGGACGAGAACCGCCGACGGGCGTACGAACGTTGACTTCACCAAGCCCATCGCCAATGGTCCGACGACGCGGGGGTTCGATTACTACTTCGGCGTGGACGCGACCCACATCCCGCCCTACTGCTTTATCGAGAATGAGCGCACAGTCGGAATCCCCGCAGAGCCCAAGAAGGACATGCCCGGCTGTCCCGGACCGATGCTCGAAGGATGGAGGCTCGACGGAATCCTGCCCGCATTGATGAATAAGACCATCGAGTACATCGATGTCAAGGGCGGCAGGGCCCGCAATGATGTCTTCCGCCAGACGACAGGTGAGCCCTTCTTCCTCTACGTCCCGCTCACGGCCCCGCGGACGCCTATCGCGCCGGCCGAGGAATTCAAGGGCAAGAGCCAGGCGGGCGCATACGGCGACTTCGTTTACGAGGTTGACCACGTCGTCGGCCGGGTGATGCAGGCGCTCGAGGGGAACGGCTTCGACGAGAACACCTTAGTCATCGTCACCAGCGACAATGGGTCGCCCGGCTGTGACGGAACAGACATGTTGGGCACCTGGAACTCCGTCCTCAAGTATGGCCACAATCCCAGCCGCCCTTGGCGCGGCGTCAAGACCGATATCTGGGAGGGAGGCCACCGTGTGCCGTTCCTTGCACGCTGGCCGGGCCGCATCCCGATGGCAACGATTAGCGACGAGACCATCTGCCACGTTGACCTTCTGGCGACTTTGGCCGCCATCGTGAGCGAGAAGCTTCCGGACGGCGCCGGCGAGGATTCGTATAATATCCTGCCCGCACTACTTGGCGGAAAGCGGGACCGTCCCATCCGCGAGGCGACTGTGCACTATTCCGATGGGGGCCTGTTTGCCATTCGTCAGGGCAAGTGGAAGCTCATCACCGGCCTGGGTTCAGGCGGGTGGAGCCAACCAAGCTTAACCAAACCGGATCCCGGCGGCCCCGAGGGCCAACTCTACGACCTCCAGGCCGACCCGGGTGAGATGAATAACCTCTGGCTCGAGCATCCCGACGTTGTCAAAGAGTTGGCTGCTTTACTCAAGAAAATCAAAGACGACGGGCGCAGCCGGCCCGGATGATAATCTTCATTGGCAGGCGCTTCGGCTCCAAGAATAAGGATGGAGACGGCTCACAGCAATAGCCGTCGGCGCGAAAGCAGCTTGTCTCGGCCATCATGTACTTCAAGCCGGTCTTTTGAACGGTCTCAAGGAGCCGTTCAGCATCTTCGATATTGCCCCAGAAAACGCCAAATGATGGCCAAGAGTCCGCCTACATTCGTGACGTGCCCCCCTTGGCGTGTTTTTGTGTGCGAGTTGTTTTTGTGGGCCGTTTCTGGTAGTATTATGTGTTTTAGATTGGAAGCAAGAATAAATGAGCACGCAACACATACGAAATTTTTCAATCATAGCGCATATAGATCACGGCAAGAGCACTCTGGCGGATCGTATGCTTGAGCTGACCGGCACGATTTCCGAACGCCAGATGGCCGAACAGCTTCTGGACGATATGGATCTGGAGCGCGAGCGCGGAATAACCATCAAGGCCTCGGCGGTGACGATGGATTATCAACACCACGGCCAAACGTATATGCTTAACCTGATCGATACGCCCGGCCATATTGATTTTCATTATGAGGTCTCACGCGCATTGTCCGCATGTGAGGGTGCGTTGCTGGTGGTCGATGCCAGCCAGGGCGTTGAGGCGCAGACCGTTGCCAATGCTTATCTGGCGGTTAATAACGGCGTTGAGCTCATAGGCGTGATCAATAAGGTCGATTTGCCGGCGGCGGAACCCGACCGTGTCGCCGAAGAAATCGAGCATGTCATCGGGATCGGCGCGAATGAGTGCTACAGGATAAGCGCAAAGAGCGGGCTTGGGGTCGATGAGGTTCTTGAGGCAATCGTCACATTTCTTCCGGCCCCGGAGGACAGGACCGACCAGGCGCCGGCCGCACTGATCTTTGATAGTCACTACGACCCGTACAGAGGCGTTATATGTTACATCAGAGTCTTTGCCGGCTCGTTGAGGTTGAAGCAGAAGGTTCGCTTTATGCGGTGCGGCAGAGTTCATACGATAACCGAAGTGGGAAAATTCAAGCCCGAGATGGTCGCCGTTGAGAAGCTTGGCGCCGGAGAGGTGGGTTATGTCATCGCCAATATCCGCCGGCTGGCTGACGTGACAATAGGGGACACAATTACGGATGACGCCGAGCCGGCCTCGAAGGCATTGCCCGGGTATAAGGCGCCGACGCAGATGGTGTTTTCAGATTTCTATCCCGGCAACAATACCGAATATTCAAGGCTAAGGGCCGCATTTGACAAGCTGGCCCTTAACGACGCGAGCTTTTCCTTCAGCCCGCAGAATTCGCCTGCGCTTGGCTTCGGGTTCAGGTGCGGCTTTCTGGGCTTGCTGCACATGGAGATAGTCCAGGAACGTTTGGAGCGTGAGAATGATATAGAAGTTGTTCAGACTGCTCCGACGGTCGGTTATGAGGTGCTGATGAAGGATGATCGCATCAAGAAGATCGAATCGCCCGCCGAATTGCCCGACGCAAGTCTCATCAAAGAGCTTCGTGAGCCTTTCGTGCGGCTTGAGATCATAACCGGGACCGATACAATCGGCGGGGTCATGAAACTGGCCGAGAGCAGGCGCTGTAAGCTCATCAAGACCGATTATCTAAGCGCAACAAGAGTCATGCTCGAATACAAGGCGCCGCTTGCGGAGATCGTCTATGACTTCTATGATCATCTTAAAGGGATCAGCAGCGGTTATGCGACCATGGATTATGAGTTTATCGGCTTCGAAGCCAGCAACCTCGTCAGAATTGATATTCTTGTAAACAAGGCCCCCGTCGATGCGTTGAGCTTAATAGTCCATCGCAGTAATGCGGAGGCTCGCGGGCGAAAGCTGATCACCAAGCTTCGAAAGGCCATTCCGCGCCATCAGTTTGAAATCCCCCTGCAGGTAGCCATAGGCGGCAAGATCATCGCAAGAGAAACGATCAGAGGCTATCGCAAAGACGTGACCCAGAAGCTGCACGGCGGAGATGTCACGCGCAAGATGAAGCTGCTCAAGAAACAAAGAGAAGGCAAAAGGCGGATGAAAAGCGTTGGCTCCGTCGAGATACCGCAGGAAGCATTTATGACGATCCTCGACAATCGTGAATAGGGACTGGCCGAGCACACTCTTTTCCGGGATCAAACGCGCCTGTATTACAGATAGTGCGCCACCTATCGCCGCCTCGTCCCCTTTGCGCTATGGATTCGCAGTTTCAGAAGGCGCAATGCCGGCGACGGAGAATATCAATGTCGGCTCCGGCCCGCACAGCTTGGCCGTGCGCTTGAGCAACCGAGCGGTAATCCCCTAAAGAGACAGCGCTGGCTCTCCTCAAAACCCACAATCCCTCCACAAATACCTCTACTGCCATGCAAATCCGGTAAACGTAAGCGTTCAGGCGGATTTTGCTGAATTGCCTGCTGATTTTATTAACGATGGAGCAGGAATGTCATTTAGATGACAACGACAAGCCTCACGCAGATACTCAATAATGCTCCGACCCTGCAACCGGCAGGTCGCACACACCGTCAGTATACGCTCCACATAACGCGCGCCGCGTTCGCTTTGTGTCCCGAAACTGCTCTTACGCCACAATACGCCCTGACGCACAATACGCTCAGCAAGGTTGTTGGTCGGATCTACACTTTGATCATGCACAAATGTCCAAAGATACTCGCGATGTTTGATAATCCTGCGACATTTGCCGGACAATGCGCATTTGCCATTGGCTCCTTCTTCAAGAAGCTCTTCCACACGCTTTGCAACGATATATTTTCTGGATGTATTCGATGACTTCAGGTCTGATCGGCGGTATATCGACAATCTGATGACGCAACGGCTCTTGGTTGGTTTCTTCAAGGTTCCTGCTGCCGCAAGGGTTACGCCGGCGTGCCGAACGCGCCGGGGTTCGGCCTGAAGATTAACGAGGACAAATTCGCCTCGGATGTTCGGATAAGGTTCGACCTGAAAGGTTGAAAGACCACGGCCGGGGGGAGCGATTGGGTTTGATTGGGTTTGTTTTTTTTGAATCGGGAGAGGCGGAATATTGGCGTAAGTACCTGTGGCATAACAATTTGCGTTGGTTCTGGTCTTAGAGAAATTGGGTTTGTTTTGCATAATACAGGCCGTGATTTCTTGGCAAATTGGGCTAAATATGCGGTTTCGGAGGTGGTAACCGTGTTGAAATAGATTCCTCCACTTTGGCACACTGGAAGCGTGCCTTCGGTCGGAATGACAGGGTGTACAGGAAGTTGCGTTGGGTTTGTCGTTGCGGAAATTGGGTTTGTTTTGCGAAAAAAGGGCATAGACGTTTTGGTAAGCTGGGCAGGATGGGCGGGTAGGGCAGGAGACAGGAGACAGGAGACAGGAGACAG
>CAYGZM010000150.1:0-9200 GCA_964354365.1 uncultured Pirellulales bacterium | reverse complement strand
TGATCGCCCAATAGAAAAAACGTGCATAAAAAACAAGAAGATACAAGATTGTATTCCAGCGCGGCTTCGCTTCGCTCAGCCGCAACCAAAAAGTTCGTCTGGCAAAAAAGTCTCATAACACATTGATAATAAAGAGGTTGTGATCGCCCAATAGAAAAAACGTGCATAAAAAACAAGAAGATACAAGATTGTATTACAGAGAAATTGTTATTGTGGTTCTTGGTTTTTCTGTGGGATTGGGTAGAATTGGTGGGCCGCAGCGAACGCCTTGGCGATTATCTGGCGGCGTGAAGCTTGACGGAGGTGGGGCTGGAAGGATTTGGGGAAGTGACTATGAGAGATGTTTTGTGTCGGCGTATAATGGGCTGGCAACGTAATAGGGGGTGAGGAGTAGTTGATGGCGAAGGCAGGCGTCAAGATTTCCGAACGAGCGAGAAAACGTGCCGGTGTTGGTCCAGGTTGCCCGATAGTCCCGGGCAAGGTAACTCGGATGGGCGAATACTTCGACAAGCTCAACAACTTAGTGAAAAAAGGGAGGACATCTTGGTACAGAGGACAAGGGAGCATCGCATGGACGTTGACACCATCGGCCTTGAGGTTCTGTATTCTCGACGAGCGAGCCAAGTCGTTAGGATTGCTGGCCGATTTCAAGAGGTACGGAGAGGTAAGACTTGCTGACCGGCCAGCCCCGACCGAACAACTCAAATGGGTACAGTTAGCACAACACCATGGTTTACCCACGCGTTTGCTCGATTGGACCAAGAGCAGTGCGATGGCCCTTTATTTTGCTTGCTGTGAAGATATAGATGAGGATGGTGCGGTGTTTGTCTTGGATCCGATTGAGTTGAATAAGAAGGTGGATTCAAGAAAGCCGCGAGTGTTTGATGCCAATGATGATGCGCAACTGATCAATGGCTACTTTAAGCTTGGGGGAAAGCGAATAGCCAGTGGAAAAAGAAGCCTCGCCATCAATCCTGTGTGGAATTGCGATAGAATCGAGCGCCAGAATGGAGTGTTCACTCTTCATGGATCACGAGATTTTTCACTAACGAGCAAGCAAGTAAATGGATTGAAATGTTTGCGCATATGCAGAGAACAGAAGCAATCGCTGCTGGCTGATTTGGAGCTGTGTGGCGTGAACGAGATGTCGCTTTTCCCGGAATTGGAGCATCTATGCAGCTATCTGAAAAAGAACGCAGGAATCTATTAGAGAAGGAGATGCGAGAATGGCAGATCACATTCCTTTCGTAAATGGGATTACCGATTATGAGACTTTCAGGGCACACTACCATGACTCCTGTATGGTCCGAATGCCGTTAGAGAAGATCAATAGGATAAGGGGCAAACATCGGGAGAACACACCTTTATGGATAGATCCGGGAATTGATGGGTACGAGTATTATTTGCGTGGGAGAGAACCTTGGGCACCTTGGTCCAATTACATTGCACAGTTCAAAGAGAATATGCTGCTCGCTACCGCAGATAGCGTGAAGAATCCGGATGAGGAGAAGCTGAAATTATTTGTGGGGAATGTCCTCGACAAATGTAATGAGTTCAGTCCAAAGTGGATTACGGTTCCTCAGCTACCGATTACAGAGGGGAATAGCAGAAATAGAGTCAATCGTGCGCTTGCGCGCGCAGCGTACGAATGGAAAGCAGCTAAAAGCTTTAGCGGGGAGTTTGTCCTACCGCTCATCTTTACACACCCAGGACAGGTGAGGATCAAGACAAATTGGATGCCGAAGCTTCAAGTAGCCAGGAAATGTTGCACGGATGCCCAGGCAAGCTTAGTCTGGGTGGTTGATTCGAACCTATATGATCAAGATGGAAGTGGTACATTCCCAAAGAGATTTGCTGCGCTGGTCAGTTTTCACGAGGACTTGCGCCGACTATTCCCAAAGGAAAGAGTAATCGCCGGGCCTTACTGGGGGATGAATCTGGTTCTGTGGGCACGAAGCCTATGTGAGTATCCAGCCGTTAGTCTTGGAACGGGATACCAATACAGGCTTTCCGGCGACTTCGGAGCAATAAGGGGCAAAATACGAATAGCACTACCCCCTCTCAGAAGGTGGGCGGTTGCCGGTGTCGAACTAAGAAGTTGGTTAGATGCGGCTCTGAAATGCCTGAATCCGAAATTCGAGGCATACGGAAAGTTGGCCACACTGAAGAAGGACTTTGGCGCATTGGTTACGAAAGACAGGAGCAGAGATCAGATAGCTAAATTCTACAAGATGTGGTTTGACAAGATCGAACAGACAGATGAGAAAGTTCGTCCCCACATCCTGTACGAGGACCTGTCTCTCGCTTATGTTCTGGGAAAACAGCTACCCCCATTGCCGAAATCAGAAGCTCCGGGAAGAGACCCATCGATAGTCGCGCAGCAACTTATGCTCAACTGTCTTTAGAACGGGTTCTCCAGAAACGTTCTACGCTGTGTGTCTGGATGACAGCGTCTGAATTGCCTTTCGATGTCCTCGATTTCAAAAGGATCCTGCATTTGTTCGGCTCGATGCCAAGAACACCTACTCCGCTTCGGATGAATTCGGTTTTTTTACTGGTGGCGACTAAACGCTTCGCAATCGGCATCGGCAGGCCGACGTATGACTCATCGGCGAATTCCAGGTGGCCGATGGCTTGATGAAGGACTTCGGTGATTCGTGAGAGCTTAAGTTCCACCGCTATTAGTCTCTTATGGAGAGGTACCCAGCCATTTACCTTGTAGAATGTGCCACGAGGGGTACGCTGGAGGAATCTATCTCTTTGAAGACGGTCCAATCCCAGCATGACTTGGCCTTCGTCAAAGAAGTCTGATAACTTCCCGACCAAACGATGAGCGGTAATTGGGCGATTCTCTGCCTCATCCGGGATGTGTGAGAGAAGCATAACGCGGAAATGGGGGCCTATAGGTTTTGTCTGGCCAAGGCGCAGCCTTTTCTTAACATTATGCTTGTTAAAAGAGCAGCCGACCAGGTCGCAAATGCCCCAAGGCGTAGA
Source organism: uncultured Pirellulales bacterium (assembly GCA_964354365.1). Classification (GTDB taxonomy): domain Bacteria; phylum Planctomycetota; class Phycisphaerae; order Sedimentisphaerales; family Anaerobacaceae; genus CAYGZM01. The sequence goes on along the minus strand of CAYGZM010000150.1, from coordinate 6,206 downwards.
AAACTCACGCTTGACCATAAGGCCTTTAGACTTGAGCCAAGCCTCGGCTGGCACGACCATTTGATTCTCGTAATCGAAGCGCATGTTCAATTAACCCAACTCCAATTCTGAGGCATGCAAACACATAAGGTCTTTATGTAGCTGAACTTACGAGAGCAGGACAAGAAAATGCCAACTCAGTCTGATACAGAAATCCTACGGTGAACACATGCCTTTGTTCAATATCGACAAGAGGAGGTGCATTTCACCAGCGATTTTTCATCCGAAGTTGAAACAGTCTTGAGCGCTTATCATCTGGTTTCATAATAGACCGTCGAGGTAGCGAAGCAAGAAAATTGCTCTCGCTTGGCAGGTTATTGTGCCGAAGTCGCTGCGGATTCGCGATGAGTGCCAGAGCTGTGACGTAATACAGGCGATACACAACCATATATGGGCGTGCAGCGTGTGCAATTCTGCAAAGGGGTAGGAGGACTTTATGAGTTCTGTCGGGAGCGATTTGCGGGGGAGGTCGAGGCTGCCACGATCCTATCGGGCCTCGCAATGACGGGCCGACAGTACCCCCGGCGTCTCCGGTTATTGGGGATTTTCCTTGACGGCCAAGCTCCGACGGAGTATAATATATATCAAACTAACAGAATCAGAATAGTCAATGGTATGTAGCATAAGGTGTATCGTCTGTCGCACGTAGAAAAAGGAGCAAGACCGCACAGGCACAAGGTTCTTGAAATTCCCCCTATTACTTCATCCCTTGGTGCCTTAGTGCCTTTGTGGCCGTGAGTCAATTATGCAAAACAAAGCCAATTTCAAAATGGGTAAAATAGCCATAAGTACAGCACCAATCAAGGCTTATGTCGATAAACAACGAACAATGAACAACAAACGTTATTCAAAACAAACCCAATCAAACCCAATTTCAAACGCAGAAACAGCTTTCTCCGCTTGCCGAACGAGAGATTGCCACGGCCCTGCGGGCCTCGCAATGACTGTCGGGCGGGGAGACGATGAGAGCATTTCATCCACGGGCTGGAAGCCCGTGCCACGTAGGAAGCCCGTGCCACAAAGACGGATTAACCGTCCGGGGATTTGTACCACTGCTCGGCGTTGCGGTATGTCTGCAAGGTGGCGGAGATCATATTGCTTACCGAGTGGTTTTTTCTGAGGTAATCCTGCCCGGCGGCGGCGATTTTCCGTGCGAATTCCCGCTTGCCGAGCAGTTGCTTGAGCGCGGTGACGATGCTCAGCTCGTCGTTGGGGTCGAAGACAACGGCGGTTTCGCCATCGACAATCAGGTCATCGACGCCGCCCTTGCAGGCGGCCACAGCGACCCCGACGCTCATCGCTTCGAGCAGAAAGGGGTCGAAGGCTGAACTCGGCTTCGGCCGAACGAAGATATCCCCCGCGGCGAGAACCGATCGCACGGGTCTTAGCCTTGGGACGACGGTAACGGTTTGCAGCAGATCAAGCGCCGCGAGCAGCTTATGGACCTGGCTATCGTCCCGGCCGCCGCCCATTACGACCGTCATAAACTCATAGCCGTCGAGCGATATATGTCTGATTGCGCCGAACAAATTCTCAAAGTCGTCGGCATTGTCCAGAGGATGAGCCACCACGATTGTTGCAGTGCGCGACGCCGCGGAGAAGCACCTGCTGGTTTCGGCCACGAAAGTGCCGACATTGATCTGCTCAATTCGCTCGGCGAATTGGGGGTGGAATCCGGCGATGCTCGCGGCGACGGTCTGGGCCGGCACGACTATCCTGGCGCAGTGCTCCAATGACGCGGGAAACGGCCGCGGTCGCTTTTGCAGGGAATTTACTGCCAGGATATAGGGCAGGTCCAGGCGGAGCGCCAGCCACTCTACAAGAGGCGCCCTGCTCTGGCACAGGCAGTGCAATACGGTCGGCTCAAACTTTGCGAGCAGCTCGGCGAGCATATTCCTGCCTAAACGCTCGACCAATGGCAGATCGACAGGCGGATGCCTCAGGACCTCCACCGCCCCGCAGATAATCGAATCAACGTTACTGCCAGGCGGACAGACCAGGACCACGGGAACCGACTCGTCCGCCAGGCCAACCAGAAGATATTCGAGCGACATCGAATACTCGGCGAGCGCGCGTTCGGAGACAATCAGGGCCACGCGAAGCGGTTTTCTCTTGAGATTATTCATAGCCAACGTGCGTCATACTATCTCAAGAATGGCCTTTTGGCTATCGCAAAATCGGCGGCCGGCGCGCGTGAGGCAGGGGCTGCGGAACGGCTTGTTGAGAGTCTATGCCTGGGATGGCTTTGTGATTTGTCTTGCCAGCTCGTCGAGCAGGGCGCTCACCTGAGGGTCGGCGTCTTTGGCAAGGGTTATCTTGTTGCAGGCGTGCATTACGGTTGTGTGGTCTCGCCCGCCCAGATGGCCGCCTATTTCCTCCAGGCTGTGTTTGGTCAGGCTCCTTGCCAGGTACATACATATCTGACGGGGCATAGTAATGCTCTGACTGCGTTTCTTGCTCTGCAAATCGGTAAGGCGGACGTCAAAGTGCCTTGTCACCACCTCGATAATATCGGTGATGCTTACGTGTCTGGCCGCGAGCTTGATCTGGCCCTCGAGGGCCGTCTGGGCCAGCTCGAGCGTAATATCCTTGCCGGTGGTGGTTGCTACCGCGTAAATCGTGGTCAGAGCGCCTTCAAGCTCCCTGATGTTGGCCTGGAGCTTGCGGGCAATGTATTCGGCGATGTCGTCGGATATTTTGATGCCTCTTAGACGCGCTTTTTTCTGGACGATTGCAACCCGCGTCTCGTAGCTTGGCGGATCGATTCGAGCGACGAGGCCCCAGTTGAATCGGCTAATCAGCCGCTCTTCGAGCGAGGGTATCTTGCCCGGCGGGCTGTCGCCGCTGAGGATTATCTGTTTGCCGTTGTTGTACAAGGCGTTAAAGGTGTGGAAGAACTCCTCCTGGCTGTGCTCGCGCTCGCGGAGGAACTGGATATCGTCGATTACGAGCATATCCACGGTGCGGAACTGGCTTTGAAAGCCGGGCAGGTTTCCCGCCTCGATAGCACTGATGAACCGGTTGACGAAGTCCTCGCAACTGAGAAACTGAATTACGGCGCCGTTGAATTTCCCGTAGGCCTCGAAACAAACGGCGTGCAGCAGATGCGTCTTGCCCAGTCCGCTGCTGCCGTAAATAAAGAGCGGATTGTATGTATTGCCCGGCGACTGACTCACGGCGACACAGCTCGCGTGGGCGAGGCGGTTGCTCGGCCCCACAACAAAATTGTCAAAGGTGTAATCGGGATGCAGCGCAGGGCCGGGCAGGGATTGCTTGGGAGCAGTTGCAGGCTTTTTGGCCGCATCAACGTCAAAATCAACAGTGATAAGATGGCCGGTTATCTGCTGGGCGGCGCGGGCGAAGCTGCCCTTGCAGTTTGTGCGAAGGAACTGAGCGGTTGCCTCGTCGGGGCAGCCGATCGTAAGCGAGCCGCCGTCCAGACGTAAAACCGTCAGCTTATCGAACCACTTGCGGGTGTTGGCCGGGTCGAGCACTCTTGCACGGTCAAGTATGTCGGCGAAAATGCCTTCAACTTCGTGAACCGCCACACCATACTCCTTCATGAACGACAAGGCATCCGCATTCGAGGACAGACACAAGCCGCTTATCAAACATCCCTGCTCAGCGCTTTGGCCAAGCCAAACGGACCGACCTTACACAGTTGAAACATACCCTTCCCCAAGCACCTCGCAAGTGAGACCTCATCCGGTGCGGGGCAACAATGGTAAAACCTAACGCCGGTCGAGCGGTTTGTCAAAAAAAATGCACGGCTCCCGATAAAAAAAGGAAAAAAGCCCGATTCGTCTTGGCCGGCACGATTGTTGCGGTTGTCCGCAAAGAGGCGGCTTGCGAACAGGGGGAAATTAAAATGCCGAGCGGACTTGAATTTTCGGCGAATCCCGCTATTATCGGGATGATGTCGGCGCCGTTTTGGAAATGACGGCGGCATTCGGCTGTTCTGTTATTCGTGATTCGATGAGTTGTTGTTGCGAGGGTTGCAAGAGCGTGGCGGTATTGGAGCTTCGGATGGCTGAGATTGCTTCGCTCCGCTCGCAATGACAGAGGTTCAAGACATTTGTAGCAGCACACTACGATTTTTGGCAGTAAGGAAACGGCAGTGGGCATATTCAGCAAGACGGCAGGATACCTTAAGGAACGGCTGGGCAAGACGCGCGACAAAATAAGCAGCTCGCTTTCTTCGGTGCTCAGCCTCCGCAGGAAGATCGATGAGGCCCTGCTGGACGAGCTGGAAGAGACGCTGATAAAGGACGATATCGGCGTTGAGACGACGGAAAAGCTCGTATCGGAGCTGCGCGAGGCCTACCGCACTAGGCAAATTGCAGCAACGGACGATATTATCCCGTTTCTCAAGGAGCACATCAAGAGCTACTGGCCGGGCCACGACAGGCAGCTTCATCTGGCCGAGTCAGGGCCGACCGTTATCCTCGTCGCCGGCGTGAACGGCACCGGCAAGACGACGAGCATCGCCAAGCTCGCCTACATACTGAGCCGGAACGGCAAAAAGGTCATTGTTGCGGCGTGCGATACGTTCCGCGCCGCCGCCGTGGAGCAATTGAGCATCTGGGCCGAGCGCATAGGCGTGCCGATTGTGAAGCACCAGACCGGCGGCGACCCGGCTGCCGTTGCCTTCGACGCCTGCCAGGCCGCCGTAGCAAGAGAGGCCGATATCCTGATTCTTGATACCGCCGGGCGGCTGCACACCAAAAAGGACCTGATGCAGCAATTGACGAAGATCCGCGACGTGGTGGCGCGGCAAATCCCCGGCGCGCCGAACGAGGTGCTGCTGGTTCTCGATGCAACCACCGGCCAGAATGCTATCGTCCAGGCGCAGATGTTCACCCAGGCGATTAACGTTACCGGTATTTTCTTAGCCAAGCTCGACGGCACCGCACGCGGCGGGATCGTTATCGCCATTAAAGACCAGCTCGATATACCGGTGAAATTCGTCGGCCTCGGCGAAAAACCGGAAGACATCGCAGAATTTGACCCGGCCAAGTTTGTCGAGGCCCTGTTCGGTTGACAATTGCGGGTACTTGCGTATTCCGTCAATGGATTCACGGAGAAAGGTCCAACTTATGATTTTCTTCAGTGTTCTGTCTCTCAGAAGAGTCCTCGTCTGCTTTCTTGCGGGACTTCTAATCGGCTCAAACGCCCTGGCACAAGGGGTGCCGCCCTTGCCTAAACCTGTTCCGCGGCTGGCGGTTGTGCCGATGCCGTATCACCAGGCCTCGTTTCAACGCGACGGCGTGGAGATTACGCGGTATCATTTCGGGCAGGAGCTCAATCGGCCATTTCTGTTTCCGGCGATCGGGCCTTCGGGGCGGTCGCTTACCCGAATGGGCCACCCGCGCGACCCGGAATCGCACAGCCATCACAATTCGGTCTGGATTTCTCACACCGACGTGAACGGTGTGGATTTCTGGGGCGACGGCGGCAAAGGCAAGATTCGCCACAAACGTATTGTCAAGTATGAAGACGGCGGCGAGATCTCGTCCATCCTCACGGAAAACGAGTGGGTGACGGCCGAAGGGGGACGCCTGCTCGATGAAACACGCCAAGTCACGGTGCTGCTGCTCGAAGGCAACGAGTGGCTTATGGTGATCGATACGGAGCTCAAGGCCGTCGATAAAGCGGTTACGCTCGGAAAGACGCCGTTTGGGATGATCGGCTTGCGGATGGCCAAGACTATCGGGGTCAACGACGGCGGCGGCAGGATTCGCAATTCCGAGGGGGGCGTCAACGAAAAAGAGATACTCTGGAAGCAGGCCAGGTGGGTGGATTACTCCGGGGCCATCACGGACAACGCGATAGAGGGCGTTACGCTCTTTGACCACCCCAAGAATGTGAATTTCCCCAGTTTTTTCCACGTCCGCAACGACGGGTGGATGGGGGCGTCTTTGACGTTTGACGGACCGAGGACGATTGAGGCCGACAAGCCGTTGCGCCTTCGATACGGGCTGTATGTCCACGGCGATATGAAGGCTGCGGATGCTATCGAGGGCCAGTGGAAGAAGTTCTGTGAGCTTGGGCCGTTGACGAACCTCGAAGGGCGACCTCAAGAAAAGTAGAGTGGTGCGAAAAATCGCACCCGACAGTGCTTGGGCGATTGCCCGAAAATACGAAGCACGAAATCCGAAATTCGAAAC
>CAYGZM010000149.1:0-9239 GCA_964354365.1 uncultured Pirellulales bacterium | reverse complement strand
CGGCGATGCAGACGTATAACCCGGTCGAGGAGAACTTCAAGGACATCTACGTTGTGGAGAAGACCGGAACCAAGCAGGGCTGGTCGAGCCCTTCGCCGGACGAGGATTGGGTCACGGGGTATCATCAGGAGATGGAGGCATTCTACCGGGCGATTGCATACGGCGGGCCTGTGGAGAGCGACAGCAATCTGGCGGCGGATGCGATATCGACCATTTACAGCGCGTACGTGTCAGCGGAAAAGATGGGGGCGGAAGTGACCGTTAAGACGTTTTAGACACGAAGAATGGGAATTGGATGCTCGTTAAGGAGCATCTATGGGGATTCTTGGGTCACACTATGCGATTTGGATTGTGCTGGGATTTTATTTTCTCGCAATGCTGCTGATGGGATGTTGACAGGGTTATTTGCCTGGCCGAGAATAGGCCCCAAGTTTGCATTATGCACGGGCTGGCTGCCGTTTGAAACGGACCCGCATAAGGTTTTGAAGACGAAAGAATATATTTTGTCAAGGAACGTCCCATAGAACGTCTGAACAGGAGGTCAGAAGATGGCCAAGAACGGCGGAACTCAGCAGGAGGCAACAATCGCCAACCCGCGGATTGAAAACGACCGCGAGCTGATAAACACTGCAAGGCGGAAAGGGCGCGGGGCGCTTACCCTGGCATTCCTGCGGTTGTCGGGGCCGGGCTGGCTGCAGAGCGGCATAACCGTCGGCGGCGTCACATTTTCATCAAGCCTTTACCTCGGCGTTATATCGGGCTTTACTTTTTTGTGGTTCCAGCCGGTCGGAATGATTCTGGGCATTGTGATGCTGGCTGCAATCGCATACATAACGCTCTCAACGGGCAAGCGGCCTTTGCGTGTGATTAACGAGCAGCTAAGCCCGGTGCTCGGCTGGAGCTGGCTGTTCGCGGCAATGGCGGCCAACCTCGTCTGGTCTATGCCGCAGTACACTCTGGCAACCGCCGCCATTCAGCAGAACCTTCTGCCCAAACTTGTTGGGCCGGAGGCAATACCTGACCCGTGGGGCAAGGCGATTGTCGTCGGCTTCCTCCTGTTGTTCTGCATTATCATAACGATGTTATACGGCGCCGGCGCAAGGGGCGTTAAGATATTCGAATTCATTATAAAAGGATTGGTCAGTCTAATCGTCCTGTGCTTCTTAGGCGTAATCATAAAACTGAGTCTCCAGAAAGGAGGTATGGACTGGGGCGCCGTTCTGCGCGGCCTGATACCCGACCCCAAAGCCATCTTCAAACCAACCGAAGGCTTTACTCCCTACCTTCAGGCGGTTGCAGAAAACGGCCGTCAGTTCTGGACGCAGCTTATCGTCACCCATCAGCGGGACGTGCTTGTAAGCGCAATGGCCGCTACGGTAGGCGTCAATATGACGTTCCTTTTCCCATACTCGATGATGCGAAGAGGCTGGGACAAGGACTTCCGCGGTCTGGCGACATTCGACCTCTCGACGGGTCTTTTCATACCGTTTGTTCTCGCATCCGGCTTTGTGGTAATGGCCGCGGCTTCGCAGTTCCACCTCAGACCTGCTCCCGGTTTCGTACCGGATAAGGAGGGGGAAACGGTAAGCGTAGAGCCGGCAAAGAATCTTACCGGGCAGTATGATACGCTGTTGAAACGGCGGCTGGCATTCGAGATAGGCAATGAGACAGTTGAAAGACTTTCAAAAGAGGAACTGACGCGCAAGATCAGCTCACTGCCGTATGCCGACAAGAGAATGGCTGCGATGCTCGTTAAACGGGACAATTTCAATCTGGCGGCGATGCTGGAACCTCTGGCGGGCAAGGCGGTCGCACAATATCTCTTCGGGCTTGGCGTAATGGGCCTGGGCTTAAGCGCGGGGACAATGCTGATGGCAATCAACGGCCTGTGCCTGTGCGAGCTGCTCAACAAACCACAGGGCGGCCGGACACAGCGGATAGGGTCGTTAATGCCCTCGGTCGGCGCACTGGCTGCTATCGTCTGGACACGGCCTGCACCCTGGCTGGCAATCGCTACTTCGGCATTCTGCAACCTGCTTCTGCCGATCGCGTACTTCACCTTCCTTATTATGATGAACAACAAAAACATCCTCGGGGACAGTATGCCGCGGGGCGGCGCCCGCCTCTTATGGAATGTGTTAATGGTTCTTGCTGTGGGGGCGGCGGCGTTTGTCAGTATGTGGAGCATCTGGCCGAGGATAGGGTGGTGGAGCATCGTGATAATCGCCGCTTTTGTCGGACTTGTTCTGATTGTCCATTTCATGCGCAAGGGCAATAAGCAGACGACGACGGTATGACGGACGAGCAATGGGACAAGCTGCTGGCGGTTATCGACGGCGAGCCGGTTGAGCCGCTGCCGGTCGGGTTTATCATCGACAGCCCGTGGCTGCCCGGGTGGGCGGGGATATCGACGCTCGATTATTTTTCGAGCGAGGAGATGTGGTTTGAGGCGAATCTCAAGGCCGTCCGGCGATTTCCGGAGGTTATGTTTCTACCCGGGTTCTGGGCGGAGTTCGGAATGTGCACGGAGCCTTCAGCCTTCGGCGCCAAGTGCTGTTGGCAGGAGGACGAACCGCCATTCGCGCGGAAGGTCGTCGCCGGCATCGCGCAGGTCGCAGACGTGGTCAAGCCGAACCCGAAGACGGACGGCCTGCTGCCGTTTGTGCTCAATCGGTTGAAGCATTACCGGCGGCAGATCGAGCAGGCAGGTCACGCTATCAAGTTTGCAGTGGCCCGCGGGCCGCTGAACATAGCATCATTTCTACTGGACAGCACCGAGTTTCTCATAGCCATCCGCACCGACCCCGACCGGGCGCACAAACTGCTCGGAACGGTAACGGACTTTATCATTGACTGGCTTACTCTTCAGGCGGAGACATTCTCATCCATCGATGGCGTGCTTATCCTCGACGATATCGTCGGCTTTCTCGGCCCGGAGGATTTCAAGGCAGCCGCGCTGCCGTATCTGGCGCGCATTTTCAAGTCGCTCGACGTCGCGGTGCGGTTCTTTCACAACGACGCCGGCGGTATTGTGTGTGCGCCTTATCTTGAGCAGATGGGCGTGAACCTGTTCAATTTCAGTTACGAGCATAGGCTGGCCGAAATGAAGGAGCTTACCAGTAACGCCGTGACGCTGTTGGGCAACATACCGACGCGGGATGTTCTTGCGGCCGGGACGCCGGCGGACGTGCGCGATAGTGTCCGGGCGGCGCTGGAGGGGGTGAAGGACAGGAGCAGGATTATCCTGTCGTGCGGGGGCGGTATGCCGGGTGGGGTATCGACCGAGAATATAGAGTCCGTTATCTCGGCGGCCGGATAGGAACGCGGGCCGGTTTTATGGGTCGTTTCGGCGATGGGGAGCATTTGCTGGCTGGCTGGGCTTGGCGCCGGGAGTTGCAATAATATCAGGCTCACAAGCGTCTTTACTGATGAAGAGTATGTGCAGGCTGATATTTGGCCTGGTATTCGCAAAGTTGATATTGCGTACAGCCGATAAAACCATAAGAGTTCTGCAAAATTGCGGGTGGGAAAGAAATTCGCTTGATTGTTTGCACAAGTGATGGTAAAATCAGACATAATATTTGGCAAAGACAGATTTTGGATTTCATACTTTAGTGTGTAGAAACCACGAAGGAGGTACAAAAATGAGTAAGCAGTTGGTAACAGTTTCGGTGGCGTTTGTTGTGAGCGTAGGTCTTGTGTTCGTTGGCGGCTGTGAGAGCGATGCGGGGAAAGGCGCTGGGATCGGCGGGCTTGCCGGCGCCGGCGTTGGCGCGATAATCGGGCATCAGTCAGGCAACACCGCTGGGGGGGCGTTGATTGGCGGGGCCGTGGGCGCCGGCGGAGGCTATATGATAGGCAACGAGCGCGACAAGAAGAAGACCAAGGCCGAGGTGGACAACCTGCGATCGGAGATGAACGTGGAGACGGTCACCGTCACGAACAGCAACGGCTCGAAGATTTCGGTCAGGCTCCAGAAGCAAGGCGTTGGTTACGTTGGCCCGAGAGGCGAGTACTATGACCATTTGCCTACCGACGCGGAGCTAAAGCCGGTGTACGGCTTTTAGCCGGCAAGCAGGCATCTATCCGAGAGGTAATTGCGACATAGACCGACCGGCCTGCCGTATCGGAGGCAGGCGCGGATTAGGATGATAAATAAAGGCTGAGGGCATTTGGTTTGCCCTTGGCCTTTTTTATTTCTGCAGATTGTGCGGGGCGGAGGCGGCAGAGTTTAGGGGCGGTGTCATTTTCGGCGGGCTGCGGCGGGCAGGGTCTTACACATCTTTTTTATTATTGTCTTTGCCTGGCTGGCCTTGTGGGGCGAGAGGCCCTGGCTTGTTTGGTCGGGCATTGCGGGTCCCGGCCTTAAGATTGCGGCGAGTGTGGCGCCGATGCCGCCCGAGTCGTCGGCCATCCACAGGATCCCGCCTGTCTCAGCGTCTATCATTTTTGCTGTTATGGTCATCTCCTCGCCTAATTCAGGGATGTCTATTACAAGCACGGCTGGGACATTGAGGATGAGTCCGGCACGGGCAGCGTCTCTCGGACCGGCCAAATCCAGGGCCTGGGACTGCTGCTCCCTGAGCAGGGTTTGGGCGCGGGCGCGGTCCATTGGCGTGTAGCCTTTTTTGATCAGCTCGGCCTCGAATAGGTCGGCGATTTGATTCTTTGCCGCGTCTGTGTTGATATCACCCCGGACGTCGATGACGGCAATTTTATCCAGAGCGGAGAACTCGAAGCCGGTCTTGATGTAACTTTCGTCCGAGGCGCATCCGCCGACGAGCATAAGGGTCGTCAGCAACGCAACTGCCGTGATGGTTCTCATAGCTTATACTTCCGACAAAAAGACGACAAGCGATAGAGTATTAGCGCACGGTATGTGTCTAATAGATATGGGGCGAATTGTCAATGGCGGAGAAGGACGACGTGGTAATCTCTCGTCCGGCAAGCGGGGTAAGCTGTTTGTGGGTTTGAAATTGGCTTTGATCGTTTGAAATTGGGTTTGATTGGGTTTGTTTTGGATAACGTTCGGTGTTCATTGTTCGTTGTTCTTTGGCATAAGCCTTTACTGTTGCTGTACTTATGTTTATATTGCCCATTTTGAAATTGGGTTTGTTTTGCGCAATGATGCTGGATTCTTGATACTCGATTCTTTCTGCCACGGGGGTGTCCGGCCTTGTCGGATCTGCGGCTGCGGGTTCGGGGGTGTTGTTTGGTTCTGTGCTGCCCCCCGGCACAGGGCCGGGGGCTAAATAGCGGGCTTCGGGTTCGAGATTTGGTTCTGAAGGTTCGAGGGTTTTGAGGAGATGGAGTCTTTGGAGTTCGAGGGTTGTTTTGTAGAGGCTGTGCTCTATTCTTCTTTCGTACATCAGGAGGCGGTCGAGGACTCTTGCGTTTGAGAAGTCTTTTAGGGCGATTTGGCCGAGGGTAAGGTCGGGATTCGAGTCGGCAGGGTCGGGTTGCGGGAGGGGTAAGCCTTTTAGGCCGAAGGATTTGGCGAGTTTGGCCAGTGGGTTTGTGGCGTCTTCTTCGGTTAATGCGTCGATTGCCTGGTTTTGGATTAGGTCGGCGCGTTTTAGGCGCCATGAGAGGCTTACTATGCGGTCTGCGAGGATTGATTCCATTGGGCCGATGGGGGCGAGCTCGGCGAGGAGGCTATCGCGGTGGAGGTCGAAATCGGCCTGGCTTTCGGTGGTGATTACGTCGTGGCGGGCGGACAGGCCGTGCTTGAGGGCGTTTTGTGAGACGACGGCCTTGCCTTGTGGGGTGTTGGGGCCGGTGGATTTTTGGGCGTTTAGGCGGTTTGCGTGGATTCTGGCTTCGGTAGTCATGATTTGGACCTCCCTTTACAATTGATTAGTGATGATTGATTATTGATTATTTAGTCTTAAATAAGAATGCTCTATTAGTTAGGTATGTATTATATCACATTGCGAGTTAGATGTCAAGTGAATTCTTATAGAGTAGATGGGTGGATGAGAGAATGAGTGGATGGGGGGGGAAGAGAAGTGAACTAAAGTGAACTAAAGTGAGCTAAAGTGACTAAAGTAAGGCCTGGGATTGTAAAGGCGTGGAGGGCGGGGTGGGGGATTTCAGATTTATGATTAGGTCCTTCGACTCGCCTATGGCTCGCTCAGGATGGCGCTGCGCGTCAATTTCAGATTGGGTTTTTGGTTGTGTGGGATTCCGACAAATGGCGTTGGGACAGGTGTCGTATTGCGTATTTGGGGGAAAAAAGGGTTCTTGAGGAAAAGGGCCGGGTAGTCAATCAGAAGAATCACAATGAATTGCGGGGTTTTTCAACAGGCCTGCTGGCCAGAGGTTTACAGAGGCAGCCGAAAAATGTACCGGACACCTTCCTTTAATTATCCCCGCCTAAGCGCCGGCTCAAGATCGAGCATCTTTTCTATTACCGCCTCAATTTCATCTGCGGCATCCCGATAGGATTTGCCTTCTTTTTGCAGACTGGCAAGAGCATTCTTGATAAGGGTAATGCTCGGTTTCTTAATCTGGTAATCTTCCCTAAAATCGCGATCAGATAGCTCATCAATTATTTCCTGGAATGCTTCCCATTCATCAAGCTGGGGGTCTTCCTTTTCTGCAAGGGCAGATTCATGATTTGATATCAGCTTAGATGCCTCTGTATTTGTCATGCCTTTCTCAGGCTTAATGGCGAAAAACATGAAGAATTCCTTTTGAATTTGTGAAGGCCGCCTATTCTTCCATGCCTGCGCTTTTACTTCATCATCAAATATCAGTGCAATTTCATGTCGCGCCTTCGTTTGATTCATGCCTCTGGTCGGTACTTTGAAGAACGTCAAAATTTGCAGCGTGTCTTCATCGGCGGGCTCATGCATGCCAATCAAATCAGACGCCTGCCCTTTCGTGATCTTCTTTCCTTTAATAGATATTCCGAGTTCATGAAGCTTGTTAAGTTGGCGCTCTGTAATCTGATCAAAGTACCATTCGGGGAATATTCCAGCCAAGCCTGCCTGCTGCTGGGCTTGCGCTAACTTCCAGCGATTTCGCAGCCAATCAGGATCGCTGTCAAATTTTGAGTTGGTTTGGGCACTTGCTTTTCTACTCGGCGATTTAGCTGCTGTGCTTGATGGTCCCGTTTTCTTTGAGACTTTGGGAAGAAAGTAAATAATGATGGTACCAGCAATAATAATAATGATGGTAACAGCAATAATTATGAGTATGAGTGCTTCCATAATTGCCTCTCTTAACCAGCTAACAACGCCTCAATGCAGCCTTCCAATGCCGCGATGTAAGTTTACACCGTCATGATGTAAGGTGGCTGAAAACCACATCTGTACTGCAAAACGCTCTTTCCAGACTGAAAACGCGGCTTGTCGCGTTTCTGACTGCCCACTTCACTGCTATATGATCCCTATCCCGTGGATTCAATCGAGGTCGAGTTATTTGGATCTGTTTGGGCAGCATGATCTCTTATCTCTGACAGCGCAAATACAAGACTCGCGATGGCAATCAGTAAGCTGGTGATGCCAACGACAAAGCTATACTTTGTGATTGCACGCTGGGCACTGGCTTTATTATCCGCCTCAACAATAGTGTCACATATCGCTGTGACTAGTGGGCGCAAAACTTCATCCCCATCCTTCGCAAATCTCGAAGAAATACCTTCAACATGAATGCGGATACTTTCAGGCAGTTCAGAAAACGGCTCAGAGCTTTGCTGTTTCTTCAGTAGTCCTTTTACCTTCTGGTAAAGTTGTTTCCCCTTCTCGTCTTTTGCTGAAAGGCTTTCATGAAGAAGATCTGAGAGAATATAGTGAATATCTGCCCTGCTCTGATTCCATCGTTGCGCGACAATATCAAGATCTTCCCATTCTAGCAGGTCGTTCCCAAGTCCCTCTTGGATGTCGGCTTTACAGGATCGACGCCGCTTCTTCTTCGCTTCTAAGAGGGGGCTAGTCGCATTTACAACAATCACAAGAAGGAAGGGAAGACCCAATATTAGCCCTAAGGTGAGCTCAGTAGAAGCAATAATAGCCATAGCCTAAATCCTTTGGTTGTGACAATAGTCACACAATATCAATCAAACACTCTCTACGCTAGAAAAGAAAACATAGTACTAGAATGTACCCGATAACCAACGCTATCACTTTGGACCAGAAGAAGAATATCGCCGGCCAGTTGAAGTACTTTGAAGCCGTCAACTCAGAATCTTCACTCTTCAACTTTTTCTCGTAATGCCTGTGAAACGTGCCCCAGAGTATTGTCTGGTAGATATACTGCAAGAGATCCAACGAGAGAGAAATAACGAACATCGTCATTGCCAGTTTTAGTTGCCCCGGCAAGATGAATGTCCCCTCTTTTTCTTGCTTGAAAATCCAGATAATCGCAATCCCTGCAAAAGCAAGTTTCCTTGCGTTATCACTTAGTTTGCCGGAGAATTCCTGATAGTCTTTCCTGTAATCTTTGACTTTCATTCTTTTTTCCTCGGACCAGTGCTGCCAGTGCCATCAGCGGCGCTACCTTTCTTGAACCTTTGGAGACCGCCTGCATCTCCAGAACCTTTGCCTCACGCTGACTCATTAAGAGTTATCTTTTGACTCTGAGTCGGCTGCGATTTCTGCTGTTTCCCTTGATCGTTGCCTTTTGGCATTTTCCTTACTCCATGAATTGTTAGCTTTTTCTTGGTCCTGTACTATGTGTGCCCCCATGCATCTTCTTTCTTGATGCTTTTCGAACAGCTTTCTTTTTAGCACATTTCTTCTTCATCTTCTTCCTAGCCATCGCTTTTCCTTTCATAGACCTCTGTGGTCTCTATGGCGGTTCAATTTGCTATTTCTAAATCCGTGCAATAGATTCTTCGAATTCGCTCAGAACGGGGTCTGTGGTTCGTTTTATAATACCGCCTTTGGCGGAATCAATTATCTCGTCGCCCAAGTTGCCCAAATCCACTGCTGTTTTGTAATTATATCCTTGGGGTCGGGATATGCGACATTTATTTGGCGCAAAGAAAGTCCTTGTATAAGAATAGGGCGTCTGGGCCAACGGCGATGTTGATTAAGGAAATGGGGGTCTGGCTGAATCTGGCTTTGGATGGGGGGGTGAGGAAATGGATTTCAGATTTAAGATTTAAGATTTCAGATTTAAGATCGGGTCAAGGGGGGGAGCGATTGCCTGCGGGGGAACGGCGGAAGAGAAAACCGGCAACGTAAAGTTGCGGGCCAACAAGGGGGTGAAGGGGGAGATTAGGGTGATATAGA
>CAYGZM010000148.1:0-9350 GCA_964354365.1 uncultured Pirellulales bacterium | reverse complement strand
GTGGAACCTGCTGACTGCGGCTCTGGAAAAGGCCAATCTTCCAAGGCTCAGGGGGGCAGGTTCCCGCTTTATCCGGCAAAGAGACTATGTGTGTATTTGGCGGAATGTCGCCGGGATATTTCATCCGCCCTTCATCCATAACCCTTTGTAAATGCACAACTTGAGAACTTAGATAGAAATCGGGACTGCAGACTGCTTCTGCGACTTGCATCGCACTCTCCCCCGCCTATCTCTCGCGCAGCTTGTGCAATTGAAGGCGATGTCTTGTTAAATAGACATAGCTCCTTCTTCCTCACATATCTTGAGGCATCAAAGGCGATGTCTTGATAAATAGACATCGCTTTTTCTTTTGGCTCGGTTTTTGTCGAGGAGGCTCTGGGAGCATGATAAGCGCCTGGGAAGGGCTGATGGGTGGTGGTGGCTGGGGAGTGGCGAGAGGGCCTGGGTGCGTAGGGCGACACGCGGTGGTGGCTGGAGGCGGGGGTCTCTGTCCGCAGTGTCCGCAGTGGCAGCACTGAATCTCAAATCTTTTCTAAACTTTAGGTTCTCATCCAAAAAAGTTGGTAACTTTATGGCACAACTAATACATAAGTACTTTGGATTTAACGCTTTAAGGCAACAGCATGTATAGGTATACAGCATGGGGCGGTATCTTTCGTGGTACCGCCCACTTATAGCGCATATATGCTGTTGCCCACAATGCGATAAATCCGTATTTTTCATAGCGTTAGCCCATAAACTAACCTTAAACTAACCAACATTATTGGAGTTGAACCTGGAATTTAGTACTTCCACTGGGGACAGCTTTCAATTGCCTCCGCGGCTGACCGGGGAGTTTTCCATTACTGCCAGGCCTCGATATGTCGAGATTTTCCTTCCGCCGTTGTGTATCTGGCCTTTGCTGCTCTGGGGGAAGGCGCGTTTGACCTCTTTGCCGAAGTTGGTGTTGTTCATCGCTTGTTAGCCGGCTGGTAGAGCTGAATCCAAGCCCGCAAAGGCCGGTTCTGTGCCGAAAATGCTTGCAATTTTCCGCCAACGGCGTAAGTTTGTCGGGATTATGCGGGCTGACGAGCATAAAGGCATTGCAGAGCAGACGGCGGTTGTGATTCTGGCTGCGGGCAAGGGCACGCGGATGGGCAAGCCCGATTTGGCGAAGGTCTGCCTTGAAATTGACGGCGTGCCGGCCATAAACCGGGTGATTTCGGCCTTCAAAGAGCTGGGATTCAGCGGATTTCTCGTGGTCGTAGGCTACGAGGCCGACCAGGTGAGGGCCACCGTCGGCAGGGAGCATCGCGGCGTTGCGTTTGTCCGGCAGAGTCCGCAGTCCGGCACCGGCAATGCAGCGCAGGTGGCAGCCGAAGCCCTGCACAGAGCGGGCCACCTCGGCTCGGTGCTGGTTGCGATGGGCGACAAGTTCATCGAGCCTTCCGCTATTGAAGCCCTGCTCAAAGGGTTTTCCGAGCAGGATGCGGATTTGGCCCTTTTGACGATACCCAAGACCGCCGCCACCGAGCGCTCGGGCGGGCGGGTCCTTACGGATGGCACCGGGCGGGCGGTGGCCATAATCGAAAAGATGGACCTGGCCAGGCAGGCCATTGTCGATGAGCTGAATGAGGCAATCGTGAGTATGGTCCGCATCACCGGCTCGGAGGTGCGGGACATAATCGACAGGCACATACCCGATCCCCGGAAGCAGACCGCGGCCGTCGGGGAACTGATCGATTTGGCCGGCAGGACGGTGGAAATCGACGGTGAGGACCTCAACAATATACTGCAATCCTCGCGGTACGGTATCGAGATAGACGGGCAAAGACATTCCGCCGAGGAGATTGAAAAACGCACAGGCGGAGTGAATCCGAGCCTGTATCTTTTCAAAGCGCAGGCCTTTTATCAGGGCGTTGCGATGATAGACAACGACAATGCTCAGCGGGAGTACTATCTCACAGACATTGTTCGGCACTTGTCGGCGGTTAGAGACGCCGACGGAAAACGTCGGTTCAGAATCAGGGCGGTGCCCATTGACGACCCCGACCGGATACAGGGTTTCAATTCGCCCGATGAGCTTTTAGCTATACAGGACTATGTCCGGCGAAAGAAGCAAAAGCCGGGGCCCTTGCCTGGACCTCGCATAGATGCAAGCCGGTACGGTCCTGTCGCCGAATGGATAGGCAAGATTGAGAACAATACGCCCGCCGTGCGCCGCTGGCTGGAGAACATCTACGGGCGGCACGAGACTCTGCACGAGCGGAAACGCAGCGATTTGATGCGCGTGCTTCGATGCTACGGCGAGCGGTTCGGATTTGAGCAGGGGGTCTGCATCGTCCGGGCGCCTGGGCGGATAAACCTTATGGGAAGGCATGTTGACCATCGCGGCGGGTGGAACAACTGCCTTGCGATAGACCGCGAGACAATCGCGGTGGCCGGGATTAGGGCCGACAACAATGTCGAGGCGGTCAATGTCGAGCCGAGCAGGTTCAAGCCTGTGCGGTTCAACATATCCGAAGTTATGGGCCGATTTGCGTGGAGCGACTGGGTGGATTTTGTCAACAGCGATTGGGTGCGGAACATACTGCGGACCACGGCCGGGGACTGGGGAAACTATATCAAGGCCGCCATGCTGCGGCTGCAGCACAACTACAAGGATAGAAAGGTCCTCGGTATGAATCTGGCCATATCCGGCAATGTTCCAATCGCAGCGGGCCTCAGCAGCAGCTCCACAATCGTCGTGGCGACGCTTGCGGCGGCGATAGCACTGAACGGTCTGGAGCTGACGACCCGGCAGTTTATCGATATGTGCGGCCAGGGCGAGTGGTTTGTCGGCTCGCGCGGTGGCTCCGGAGACCACGCAGCCATACGTCTCGGCCAGAGGGGCAAGATCGCTCACGTCGGGTACCTGCCGTTCAAAGTCGAAAAGATGATGGATGCGCCGGAGGATTATCAGGTAATCATTGCGAACAGTCACATCAAGGCCGCCAAGAGCAGCTCGGCAAAGGATACGTTTAATGCAAGAATCGCCGCCTACAATCTGGGCCTGGAGCTGCTCAGGCAGCGCTGCCCGCAAATAAGCGACAAAGCTCGCTGCCTGCGGGATATAACCCCGGAGAACCTTGGGTGCGGCGAAAGTGATATTTACCGCATGCTTCTTAAAATTCCGCAGTTTATGAGCCGGGAAGACTTCAGCTTTGCCCTCTCGAAGGAGCATGAGGATTTGATTGAGGCCAACTTTGCAAGTCACCGTGATCCCGGACGCTACAAAGTCAGAGGCGTCCTGCTCTTTGGTTTGGCCGAGATTCTCAGAAGCAAAATCTGCGTGGATTATCTGGAGCAGGGGCGAATCGACGCATTCGGAAACCTGATGAAGATAAGCCACGACGGCGACAGGGTCAGCCGGCCCGGCCCGGGCGGGAGCTACATCAGGATCGAACAGAGCTGCGACGACGAGTGCCTCAACCATTTGATTGGCGACTTGAGCAGCGAGGATGCCGTCAGGGCCTCAAACGCTCAGCTTCTTATGCAGCCCGGCGGCTACGCCTGCAGCACGGTCGAAATCGACCGTATGGTTGATATCGCCTGTTCTGTGCCTGGCGTTGCCGGGGCGCAGATTGCGGGGGCCGGCCTGGGCGGGTGCGTTATGATCCTGTCGCAGAAGGCCGCCGTTGAAGCTGTAGGCAGCGCTCTGATCGAGCGCTACTACAGACCCAATAGTCTCGAACCGGAGATAATCCCCTGCATCGCTGCAGAAGGCGCCGGCCTTGTTGAATTCCAAGAGCGTCCATCCTGAGCAATCAAAGGCTGTGTCTTGATAAATAGACATAGCGTCCTCCGCCACAACCGACTGTCTCTCGCGCAGCTTGTGCAGTTAAAACGTATGTCTTGATAAATAGACACAGCTTCTTCTGGCGTTTCGGTTTTTGACGAGGGGGAAAAAGGCGAAGGGCGTCAGCGCGAGAAGACTCGTCCTCTCCGCCCAAGAGCATCGCACTCTCCTTGACTATTCTCCGCAGGTCTTGTGTGATGAAAGGCGATGTCTTGATAAATAGACATCGCTTTTTCTGCCGCACCATCCGCCGACTATTGCTGCAGGATATCGGGGAATTCAAGGGTATGTCTTGATAAATGGACACAGCTTTTTCTGTCGGCCCGGTCTTGTACGAGTGGCCTGTGGAGGGTTGAGAGGTGGCGGGGGCCGTGCAGGGGTGACAAGCGGCGGCGCCTGCACGCAGTAGTCTTTGTCCGCGAGCGCTCGCCCACCTATCCCTCACGCATATCGAGCAATTAGAAGGTGTGTCTTGTTAAATAGACATAACTCCTTCTCCCTCACGTATCTTGAGCCATCAAAGGTGATGTCTTGATAAATACACACGCCTTCTTCTCCCCGCAGACTGCATCTGAGACATTCTGGAGACCTGCTCGCAGGCAGGAGCGACACCCTGTCGCGGCTGGGCAGGGGTTACAGGCGCCGGGTGTGCAGAGTTAGAGGCGGCGGCCCGTGCATCTTGGACCATTAAAAGCGATGTCTTGATAAATAGACACAGCTTCTTCTGGCGTTTCGGTTTTTGACGAGGGGGAAAAAGGCGAAGGCCGTCAGGGCGAGAAGACTCGTCCTCCCCGCCCAAGAGCATCGCACTCTCCTTGACTATTCTCCGCAGGTCTTGTGCGATGAAAGGCGATGTCTTGATAAATAGACATAGCCTTTTCTGCGGACTCGGTTTTTGACGAGGCGGAAAAAGGCGAAGGGCGTCAGGGCGAGAAGACTCGTCCTCCCCGCCCAAGAGCATCGCACTCTCCTTGACTATTCTCCGCAGGTCTTGTGCGATGAAAGGCGATGTCTTGATAAATAGACATAGCCTTTTCTGCGGACTCGGTTTTTGACGAGGAGCCTGTGGAGGGGTGACAAGCGGCGGCGGCTCGTGCAGCTTGATCGATGAAAGGCGATGTCTTGATAAATAGACATAGCTATTTCTGCCACAGCCGACTGTCTCTCTCGCGGCTTGATCGATTGAAGGCGATGTCTTGTTAAATAGACACAGCTTTTTCTGCCGGCCTGCGAATGCGTGGTTCTTTAATTCCTGGCTCGGATGCTTCGTCCCCCCCACGGGGCCTGGGGCTGGGTGCTCAGCGTGACAATCTAACCCGGTCAGTCTGAGACAATGAATGTGTGGAATTGGCGGATGAGCAGCTTGACGTATTTGCCGGGCTTGCCGTCTGCGATGACCTTGCCGTCGAATTTGACCACCGGCACAATGTCCTGCGTCGTAACCGCAATAAAAAGCTCATCCGCGACGCTTGCCTGCTGCGGCGTCAGCGGTTTTTCGACGATGCGTAAGGCGACCTTCTCGGCTGCCTTGATGACAAAATCCCGTGTTATGGATGGCAGAATGTTGGCTGTCAGCGGGGCGGTTTGCAGTGTTTGCCCGGTGATTGCGAAGAATGCCGAGCCGGCGCCTTCGGTTATCAGCCCTGCGTCATCTACGAATATGGCCTCGGCGCAGCCTTTTTGGGCGGCGTCGCTACGAGCAAGGATGTTGGGCAGCAGATTGAGCGACTTAATATCGCATCTTTTCCATCGCCAGTCCGGATGGGTCGATACCGCTATGCCGCCGGCTTTCGAGGCCGGATTGTCCTGCAATTCCGTAACGGTGAGGAAGAAATTGGGCTTCAAGTCCGGCGGGGCGATGTGGTTTCGAGGGGCCGAGCCTCGCGTAACGTGGAAATATATCTTGGCGTTGGCTATGCCAGCAGCCTCGAACGCCTTGAGCACCCGGGTGCGTATCAGCTCCATATCGACGGCAGTGATTCCGATAGCGGCCAGGCTGCCGGCGAATCTACGCAGATGCTCCTCAAGGGCAAAAATCCTGCCATCGTAGCTTCGCAGCACCTCGTACACGCCGTCGCCAAAGAAGATTCCCCGGTCCATGTGAGCCGGCTCAAGGCCTTCGAAAGGGCGGATTGCCCCGTCAATCATTGCTAGTTGCATAAAATTGCTCCGAAAAGTATCACAGGCGAAGATTTTAGCCCCATTTTCGGCCAAAGAACACAAAATTCCGGCATGGTTCAATTCTGGGTGGCAGCCTCAAGCGCAGCGCCCCGCCTGAGCCTGCCGAAGGCTTGGGGATGGCAAAACTCGCAAAGCGGCGCAACCATCCCCAAATCCTTCGGATTTGAGGCTGCCACACGCATAGAAACCGCAAATAATGTTACCCGGAATTTGACTTATTTGAACCATGCCAAAATTCCCCGATAATTTGCTTTACAAGGAACGCCTAAGTGCATAGAATACTTGATTCGCTCGAATCTGGAATTTTGAAAACCGGGAGTCTTGGATATGTACGCTGTAATTGAACAAGGTTCAAAGCAATACAAGGTCGCCGAGGGCGATTGTCTGAATATCGAATTGACCGATGTGACGCCTGATGCAAAGACGATTGAGCTGGACAAGGTTCTGTTTGTCGGTGACGGCGATGACGTCAAGATCGGCACACCGTACCTGGAAGGCGCCAAGGTTATCGCTTCATTCAAGACCACCGCCGAAGACGCCGTTGTGAAGGGCCAAAAGCTCTATCCGACTTACTTTCGCAAGCGCAAAGCCAGCAAGAAGCGCACTGGCCATCGCCAGAAGTACCTGCAGGTGACGATCGACAAGATTGAGGCTTAGCCGGCAGGCTCAGGATTTGTGCTCGCTGAGGATTTTTTCGGCTCGGTCGCGCCAGGCGGCCGGGCCGTCTTCAATAAAATGCTCGAACGACTTATCGTCCACTAATTCGCCGAAAACGGTTTTGCGGTCCGTTGCGTTCGGCACCTCTTCAATGATGCGTTTTCTGAAGGCTTCCAGCTCGGCGAGAAACTGCCCGTGCTCCTCGGTGAAGATTTGTTCGAGTTTTTTTCTGATGTGGCCGGCGTATGCGGGACTTTGCCCGTCGGTGCCGATGGCTATCTGCAGACTGCCGCGTTTGACGACGGCGGGCACGAAGAAATCACAGAGCTCCGGGACGTCCACGACGTTGCACAATATCTCCAACTCCTGGCAGTCCTTGTATATCTGCTTGTTCAGCTCGTGGTTGTTCGTTGCGGCGATGGCAAGCAGCGCGCCCGTCAGGTAATTCTTTGAATACCTCGCTTTAACCAGCTCGGCCCCGGCCTCCGTGCATATAGCCGTCATCATATCGCTGATGCGCTCGGCTACGACTACAACGCGTGCGCCGGCGCTGAGCAGCGCCTGGACTTTGCGGACTGCCACGCTTCCGCCGCCCACCACCACGATGCGCCGGTCTTTGAGTTCGAGAAATATCGGGTATCTTGCCATGACAACCCGATTATACAGCACTACCGTCCAACAGCAACATCGAAATTACGCAAACAGCCATAAATAATGCCCCTGAGCCGATTGGTTTTATTTGACGAACCCCGGAACCTTGACTATGCTGTGCTGATGAGTCTTGTGCCGGGGGATATTGCCGGCAATTATGCCTGGAGCAAGGACAAATGATGCGAGATGTCGCAGTGGTTCTATTGAGCGGCGCGATTACGGCGTTTGCCGCTGCTCAGTGCGAATGTACTCAGGAGCCTTCGCTGCTGCAGTTTCCCGATGTGTGCATAGAAAAGCTCGATTCCACTGCGGATTTGACTCAGACCGATCCCAACGCCGGGCTGCCTAACGGGGGCAAATCGCATTGCGGCCCCGTTGCTGTTTCCAATTCGCTCTTATGCCTTGCCGACAACGGTTTCGGCAATCTGGCGCCGAGCTTGGCGGACCGCCGAAAGGCTCAGTTTGAAATTGCGCGTGTGCTCGGCTCAAAGGACTATATGAATACGAACGTCAAAACCGGCACGGGGGCCGGGGGCGTTCTTGAGGGCCTTGCGCGGTACATAGAGGATAAGGGATACGAATATCGGTACCTCAAGTTTCAGGGCTGGCGGAATCATCCCAGCCAGTTCAGTCTGGGTGTGGCTGTACCTGAACTTGATTGGCTCAAGAGCGGCGTAAGGGGCAATTCCGGCGTGTGGCTTAACGTAGGCTGGTATAAATACGACTCTTCGAACGATGAATACGCCCGGATTGGAGGGCATTGGGTAACGCTTGTCGGGTATGGCGTTGATGAAAATGGCAGGCAGGACCCCGCTCTTCTGATTGTCCACGACCCTGCGCCGCGCTGCGGCAAAGATCCGCACGAGTACGTGCAAATGAAGCTCATCAGCAGCGGGCGGTTGACAGGCAAGAGCAGCGGCTTGCCGCGCCCTGCGAAAGGCTACTACATAATGGCCGGGGGTATGCACGTGAGAAAGGGAGCGGACTTCGGCATTTTGGATGGCGCGGTCGTCTTGAAGATGGACGAGAATACAACCAAGAGGCAGCGCTGAACATCAGAATCGGGGCAACGATGATGCCGGGAAAACCAGGAGAATATGAAAAAGCCAATTGAGCTGAAACCGCCTTTGAGTGATTCTGTCGTGCGTTCGCTGAAAGCGGGCGACGAAGTGCTTGTCTGCGGCGTAATCTACGCGGCGCGGGATATGGCGCACAAAAGGCTGTGCTGCTCGTTGGAGGCCGGGGAAGAACCGCCGTTTCCGCTTGAAGGGGCCGTTATCTACTATGTCGGCCCTACGCCGGCGCGGCCGGGCCAGGTAATCGGCGCCGCAGGACCGACTACCTCATCTCGAATGGATGCCTTTGCCCCGATGCTAATCGCCAACGGTCTCAAAGCCACGATTGGAAAAGGGTATCGCGGCGAAGAGGTCAGGCAGGCCCTGAAACAATACGGCGCCGTTCACCTCGCCGCCATCGGCGGGGCGGGGGCGCTCCTAAGCAGGCACATTGTTGCCGCCGAGGTAATCGCCTACGAGGATTTAGGAGCCGAGGCCGTCAGGAAGCTGCAGGTAGTTGATTTCCCGGCCATTGTGGCTTATGATTCGTACGGAAACAGTGTTTATAAATAGAGGATTGCACAATTGAAAGCTGCCTTACTCGGCCTTTTACAATCCGGCAAGAGCACCATTCTATCGGCTGTCAGCGGCAAGGCATTGCCCGCCCACGGCTCAATCGCCATCGAGGAAGCTGTAGTGCCGGTTCCCGATGAGCGACTGGATTGGCTTACCGAATACCACAAGCCCAAGAAGACCACTCATGCAACCATTGACTGCCTCGACGTGCCGGGCTTGAACTTCGCCGACGAGCACGGGCGAGCCGCAGCAGGGCGGCTGATTGGCCAGATACGGACCGTTGATATGCTCGTCCTGGTCGTCCGGGCCTTTGAGAACCAATCCGTCCCTGCCTATCGAAATAGAGTGGACCCCGTCAGCGACCTCGTGGAATTGAGGACGGAGCTGCTGCTTGCAGACCTGGGGCTTGTTAC
>CAYGZM010000147.1:0-9542 GCA_964354365.1 uncultured Pirellulales bacterium | reverse complement strand
AACTATGGAGAACAAAAATTACCCGACGCTGTTTAGCCCTATCCAGATCGGCAACATGACAGTGCCTAACCGGGTTGTGATGGTGCCGACGGACATAAGCTCGGCCGATGCGGATGGCTCGGTCAATCAGCGAGTTGTGACCTATCACGAGGAGATTGCAAAAGGAGGCTGTGGCTTCATCATTGTCGGCGCGACCACGCCCGACAAAGCAACGGGTAGACCAACCGTGACCTGCCTTGCTGCGGACGAGGACCCTTTGATTCCGGGCCTTGGTCACCTTGCCGAGGCGATACATCGTTACGGAGCGAAATGCGCGGTCCAGATTCAGCACCCGGGTCGGCAGGCAGCCTGGCCCCGTAAGAACCTGATGTCGGCCAGCGATCATGTGCTGGATGTTCCTGGCTCAGCCGGTCATGAGGTCATCTATGCTGAGAGTCTCGCCCAAGGAAAAACGATACGCGCCATGACGGTCGAGGAGATATACGATTTGATTGAGAAGTTCGGCGAGGCTGCCTGGCGGGTCCAACAGGCAGGTTTCGATTCCGTGGAGCTTCACGGCGCCCACGGTTACCTGATAGCGCAGTTCATGAGTCCGTTTGTGAACAAGAGGAACGATCGTTTCGGCGGCAGCTTCATGGGCAGGATGCGCTTCACGATGGAGATCGCCACGCGGATTCAAATGAAGTGTGGAAAGAACTTTCCCCTTGGGATCCGCTATTCGGGGGATGAGTGGATAGAGGGAGGGCGGAGGCTGGATGAAACGGTCAGGGTCGCCGAGCTGATGGAGGGGATGGGCCTGGCCTACGTTGACATAAGTGCGGGGATATTTGAGTCGCCAGGGGCGGTCATGGATCCGATGTACTATCCCGAAGGATGGAATACGTACACGGCCGAGGAGGTCAAGAAGCACGTGGAAATTCCCGTCATTACGAGCCATTCGCTGAGGAATCCGGACTACTGCGAGAGGATACTGGTCGAGGGAAAGACCGACATGGTAGGGATGTGTCGGCAGTTGATAGCGGACCCCTACTGGGCCAACAAGGCGAGGGCGGGCAGAAAGCAGGAGATACGGCGGTGTATCTCGTGTCTCGTAGGCTGCTGGCAGGAATCGCTTATGATCAAGCGTGACATGCGCTGCGCCATCAACCCGGCTGTCGGCGATGAGCGATTTATTCATCTGCAGCCTGCCAAGCAGACCTGCAAAGTTGCGGTTATCGGTGGGGGCCCCGCGGGGATGGAGGCGGCGCGTATTTCGGCGCTGCGTGGGCACAAGGTCACTATCTTCGAGAAGAGCGGAGAGCTCGGTGGCGCCATGTTGTACTGCTGCACGGTGCCGGGAAAGAATAAGATGCGATGGCACGCCGATTGGCTCAGGCAGCAGACAGAGAAGCTCGGTGTTGAAGTCAAATATCGTACCGAGCCTAAAGTCACAGACCTAAAGGGTTTTGATGCCATTTTGCTTGCGCTGGGAGGCACAGTGGCGAGGCCCGATGTTCCCGGAATCAAGCTGCCCTTTGTCGTGACGTTTGAGGATGTGCTGCGGTGCAGGAATGCCAAGTGTGAGTACTACCCGGTGGACAAGGCCAAACCGGCCAAGTGCGGCGACAATGTGCTCATCTGGGGCGACCATTTTGGGGCTGCCGATGCCGCCGAAATGCTTGGCTGCGAGGGCAAGAAGGTGACAATTGCCACGGAGAATCGCGGATTCGCCGAATGGATGGAGCCTTGTCATCGAGACGTGATGATGAAGCGGTTTGCCTGCGGCAACGGTGAGGGGTTAAAGGGCAAGACCTACAAGCATCCCGTGACTATTATCCCGAGCTCTTCGGTTTTAGAGATCAGGAAAGACGGCACAGTTGTTATCGTGGACAGTACCTTTGAACGTAGCGAAGTCAAAGCCGATACGGTTGTTCTTGCCAAGGTTGTGCCGAACGAGGGCATGTATGAGAAGCTACTGGAGGCCGGTCTTGCCGCCGTTAAGATCGGCGATTCTAAGAAAATCAGAAACGTTCGCGGGGCGGTGACCGACGGCGCCAACGTGGCACTCAGCATAGAAAAAGGCGCGACGCTGAACGCCAACAATGAGCTTATCTCGAATCTGCCTACGGGCGTTGACCTGCCTTGACCACGATGGGCAAGCTAAGCCGGACAGTGCTGTTCGCCAAGATACCGAACTGAATAGACGTGAGGAGCTAAAACAATGGAGAAAATTAAGGTCGGTGTCATAGGGACGGGCTTCATCGGCCCGGCTCACATAGAAGCCCTGAGGCGCCTCGGCAATATCGAAGTGACGGCTCTTGCGGAGCGCTCCGACCGACTCGCCGCGGCGAAGGCCGAGAAGCTCGGTATCGAGAAGCACTACGGCGACTATCGCAGGCTTCTGAAGGACGACGAGATTCAGTCGGTGCACATTTGCTCGCCGAACTACCTGCATTATGAAATGGCCGAAACGGCGCTGGAGGCAGGAAAGCACGTGATTTGCGAGAAACCCCTTGCGATCAGCGTCCCTGAGGCGAAGGCACTTGTCGAGCTGGCCGATAAGAAGGGTCTGGTCAATGCCGTGAACTTCAATATCCGTTACTACCCGCTCATGAGGCAACTTCGGCTGATGGTCGGTAAGGGCGACATCGGCGAGGTCTTTGCCGTGCAGGGCTCGTATCTGCAGGACTGGCTTTTCCACCCGACGGACTACAACTGGCGGCTCGAGCCTGGTCAGTCCGGCCAGTCCAGGGCCGTCGCGGATATTGGCTCGCACTGGATGGATTTGGTTGAGTATGTCACGGGTCTCAGGATTAAGGAGGTCTGCGCGGACTTCGCGACGTTCCACAAGATTCGCAAGAAGCCGCTCAAGCCGGTCGAGACATACGCCGGCAAGATGCTAAAGCCGGAGGACTACGAGGACATGCCCATAAATACGGAGGATTATGCAACGGTTCTCTTCCGATTTGAGAACGACGGCAGGGGAGTAATGACTGTCAACCAGGTCGCCGCGGGCAGGAAGAACCGGCTTCATTTCGAGATTCAAGGGTCAAAGCACGCCGTTGCGTGGGAATCCGAAGCGCCGAATCAAATCTGGATTGGCAAGCGGGACGGTAACAATGAAATCAAGATGCGAGACCCGTCTTTGGTCTATCCCGAGTGTATGAGTCTGATAGACTATCCTGGCGGCCACAACGAGGGATTCCCGGATACGTTCAAGCAGCTTCTCAAAGAGGTGTACGCACACATAGCCCGCGAAGCATCCGGTCCTCCATCATATCCGACCTTCAAGGACGGGCTTCGCGAGATGGTCTTGTGCGAGGCGATTATGAAAAGTAACAGCAAGCAAGCGTGGGTAAAGGTCGGATAGAGGGAGTGTACCAAGATGATTAAGCTCGGTTTTGTTAGCGCAATCCTGGCGGATCAGACGTTCGAGCAGGTGGTGTCTTTTGCGGCGGAAACGGGATACTCTTGTGTGGAGATTATGTGCTGGCCGGTTGGCAAAGCCGAGAGGCGCTACGCCGGGGTCACACATATTGACGTGACGAAGCTGTCGGGCAAGAGGATCGATGAGATTCACGGTCTTCTAAAGAAAAAGGGCGTCAGTATCTCGGGGCTTGGCTATTATCCCAATCCGCTTGAGGCCGACAAAGAAAACGCCGACCGCTACGTCGGGCATATCAAGAAGGTCATTGACGCGGCGAATCGATTGGGGCTCGAAAACGTCAACACCTTCGTCGGCAGAGACCATCGCAAGAGTATTGAAGCCAACTTCAAGAAGTTCAAGAAGATCTGGCCCGGCATTGTGGAGCACGCTGAGAGGCGAGGCGTGAAGATCGGCATTGAGAACTGCCCGATGTTCTTCACGGATGACGAATGGCCGGGGGGCAAGAACCTGGCATCGTCACCTGCGATCTGGCGTAGGATGTTCGAGGTGATCCCGTCGCCGAATTTCGGCCTGAACTATGATCCGTCGCATCTTGTCTGGCAGTTTATGGATTACATCAAGCCGATATATGAGTTCAAGGACCGGATATTTCACGTGCATATCAAGGATGCCAAGGTGCTGCGTGATCGACTCGACGATGTTGGCATATTGGCGACACCGTTGTCGTTCCACCGCCCGAAGCTGCCTGGCCTGGGAGATGTAAACTGGGGTAGGTTTTTCTCGGCCCTGATGGATATCGCATATGACGGCGCAGCATGTATAGAGGTGGAAGACCGTGCGTATGAGGGGTCTTTGGATATGCGAAAGAAATCGCTGATACAGAGCCGCGAGTACCTGAGGCAATTTGTGGCTGCTTAGCGTGCACTGCCGATGAGAGAGATACAAAGCAAAGCAGGAAGCGTTATGAAAGACGGCAAAGGCAAAGGCGATAGACAGGGTGATCTCGTGCTGCGCCAAGTCAAGGCCAGCAAAAACCCCCGCCGGGCGGTGTACCATCCCTGGAACTTCCGCGGCTGGCGGGACTTCGGCACGGGGGCCCTTGGTGATATACGTCAAGCCGGACTATCGTTCGGGATGGTTGTTGTGACTTTACGGATTGTGAAGCAGCGTGACTCTTGTCAAGGAGGTCCGAATTATGAAAGCCTATCGATATTTCCTGGTTGTGTTGCTGGCGGCAACTCCAATCGCCGTGGGGAACGGCGAGCCAATCTTTATCCCCATCAAGATCGATGGTCCCGTTCACGATCCTGCCAACCACAGCTACTGGTTTGGGCCGTTCTGCGAATGCGCGTCGGTTCTTGACGTGGACGGTGACGGAGACTTGGACATCGCGTCCGGCCGAAACTGGTACGAGGCGCCGGACTGGAAGAAGCACGCCGATTTCCGTGACGGCGCGGAAACTAACGGGCCGGAGACCGACGACAACAGCGAGTTTGCGATGGACGTCGATTTCGACGGGCGGATGGATATCGTAAGCTCCGGCTGGATGTTCATGAAAGGGGCCTTCTGGTATGAGAACCCCGACGAAAAAGGCGCCGTATGGAGATCGACCAGGATTCACATGGCCCTGAACATGGAAGGAGTGATTCACGAAGATATCGACGGCGACGGCGACGAGGACATCCTCTGCAATCACTGGGGTCTGGTGAAGGGCCAGGGTATGACGTGGCTCGAGCATATCAACAAGGAGCCTTGGTTCGTCGAGCATGTTGTGGGCACCGAAGGCGATGTACACGGCAACGGATTAGGCGACATTAACGGCGATGGCCGGATTGACATTGTCACGCCTGTCGGCTGGTATGAACAGCCCGAGCGTGCTACCGACAAGCCGTGGAAGTTTCATGCGGATTATCAATTTGAACCTGCAAAGGGCAAAGGCGGCGGTGCTTCGCACCCAATACTCGTGCACGACGTGGATGAAGATGGGTTGAACGACATCATCATCGGCGCTTCTCATGCCTACGGCCTGGCGTGGCTGGAGCAAAAGGTTGACGCCGGCGGCAAGCGGAGCTTTGAAACGCACTGGGCCGAGACCGAGTTCAGCCAGTTTCATACGTTGGCCTTGGGTGATTTGAACGGCGACGGGAACGCTGACATGGTTACAGGCAAGCGCCTTTTCGCCCACCACGGTAACGACATCGGCGCTTTCGAGCCTTTGTATGCCTTCTGGTACGATATCAAGGGCGGCGAGTTTGAGCGGCACGTCCTTTCCTTCAACCATCTGCCGCAATACCCCGACGAGGGGGGAATCAATCCGCCGCCAAACTACGTTGTGAGCGTTGGGATGAAGCTCAATATCGCGGATATGAACAAAGATGGACGAAACGACGTGGTTGTCGCCGGCAAGGGCGGACTATATGTGTTCTACAACTACGGTGAGCCGCCGACGCCTCCCCGTGTTCACAAGCTTCCACCGGAGGAGGTGTATCCTACGTGGCGCTCATGGCCGGCTTATGCAATACTGTTTAATGGCAAGGACTTCGCCGGCTGGAAAACGCCCGAAGGTGACAACGGCCACTGGAAGGTGACTGACGGACTGATCGATTACGATGCGATGTCCGAGGCAAAAGGCGACAAGAATCTCTGGACCGAAGAGTCGTTCAGCGATTATGCCGTTCACATCGAATGGCGGTTCAAACAAACATCTGGTTTTTATCCGGTGCCCGTAGTCTTGCCCGACGGTTCGCTCAAGACCGATGCCGACGGTAACGTAATCACGACGCCGACACCCAACGCCGATTCGGGCATCTTCCTTCGCGGAGCAAGCGGCGGCCAGGTGAACCTGTGGTGCTGGCCGATAGGCTCAGGCGAGCTGTGGTCGGTCCGAAACAACAAGAACCTGGCGGCGGAGCTCCGGGCTGCTGCGGTGCCCAGAGTCCGAGCCGACAAGCCCGTCGGCCAGTGGAACTCGATGGATATCACAATGGTAGGCGACCGTGTGACAGTGATGCTCAATGGCAAGATCGTGATCGAGAATGCCCAGATACCCGATATCGCAAGGGAAGGTCCCATCGGTTTGCAGCACCACGGAGGCATCGACCCCAAAACCGGCCAGATGAGCCCGGCTTCCAGTCTCGTGCAATTTCGCAACATCTGGATAAGACGACCGCCAAAGAAAGAGGGTGAATCGGTCGCTAATGCCGTACCGAGTTACGATGAACAGGGATTCGTCCCCTTGTTCAACGGCGAAGACCTTGGCGGCTGGCTCACAGGGCCCGACAACGCCTGGATTGTCAGAGATGGGGTCCTCACCGTCAAGCGAGATATGGACGGCAAGGAGCACAACTTTGACTATCTCTGGACGAAGGATAAGTACGGCGACTTCATTCTCGATCTGGAGTTCAAGGTCGTTGAGGGCACCAACAGCGGCATCTTCTTTCGCACCGCGGATTTGAAGGACCCGGTCTATACCGGCATCGAAGTGCAGGTGTGCAACTCTTATGGAAGAAACAAGATCAGCAAGCAGGGCACCGCAGGGGCGATATATGACTGCCTTGAACCGTCGAAGAATGCGAGCAAGGAACCCGGCGAGTGGAACCGTTGCACGCTCACTTGCAAAGGCAGTAGCATCAAGGTCTTGCTGAACGATGAGCAGGTCATTGATATGGATCTAAACCAGTGGACGATACCACACAAAAATCCCGACAATACCGACAACAAGTTCGGCACGGCGCTGAAGGACTTCGTTCGGGTGGGTCACATTGGGTTACAGGACCACGGCCAGCCGGTCTGGTATCGCAATATCCGCTTGAAGCGTATCTGAATGGAGATCTCGGAAGCGAAACGGAGAAATATAGCGTGACTTTCACAGGAGGAAATCACTATGCAAAAGATGCTAATGATGCTAATGACAGTAGTGCTTTGCGCCGTCCTTGCGGGTTGCGGAGGCTCTTTGGGGTCGGTCGTGAAGGGTGAAGGTTTTTACAGTCTGGCGCCGGACAAACATGGAGTCATTCTCAAGGCCCCGAATGGCAAGACGGTGTTTCGCTATATGACTAAGAAGCCCAAGAAGACAAATCTTGCGGCTAACAGCGTCTGCTGCTTCCACCCGCTCAACACCCCGGCTGGTGAGCGGGTGACCGACCTGGCGCCAGGTGACCACCATCACCATCGGGGAGTCTTCCTTGCCTGGCATACGATGACATTCACCGAGAAGGCTGATTTCTCGGTTTTTGGTCCGACCGGCCCGACGCATGGCTGGAACATCAGCCGAGCCGATTTCTGGGGTTGGGGCGAATTCGCACCGACACAAGGTAGAGTAATTAAGAATCGCAAGGTCGATCTGGTCAAAACAGATGCTCAAGAAGCGGTAGTAGAGATTCACAACGATTGGACAATCAACAGTCGCGTGGTGATGACCGAGAAAACGACGGCAAAGGTACGCGAGCAGGACGGTGTTTACATCATTGACCTCGACTACGCCCTCACCCCACAGCTCGACCTGACGTTGGATCATACTGCTTTCGGCGGATTCTGCGTGCGAGCAAGAAACGATGGGGACTCCTGTTATGCCACGGCCGAAGGAAAGGTTAGTCTGTCGGACCCGCACTACTCGGTGCCGGGACTGAACTGGCCGGCCAAAAAGTGGTACGACTATACCATTAAGCTCCAAAACGGCAAAACCATTGGTGTCGGCACGATCGATCACTCCGACAATCCAGCTTCAACCTGGCACAATCCACGTTATGTCTGGATGGTGAATCCGTGCATCGTCGCCGCCGGCCCTGTACAGGTGAGCAAGGGCAAAACACTACGACTTCGTTATCGCCTCGTTGTGCACGATGGCCCGACGCCGGTGGAGTTGCTCAATAGGCTCTCGGCTCCCTGGTAGTCCGCTTGCCATGGATCAGGTGCTTGCATCTGGGATCCGGCCGAAGTCTTCCTGGACCGGTCCTGCCAGTAATGTCACCAGGTGCGTACCAGAGTGCGCCTGGTATTCGCTTAGCTTGCCCATTTTCGTCGTTCGGTGCCTACAACCGGGATACAACCAGAAGACTCGTTATCTGCCAATTCGCCAAAAATTCCCATGCCATAAGTGCCGTATTGGCAGTTGGTTATGAGAAAGTGGAAGATTGTGTAACGGATTCAATGGACGTTGCCTGCCTCCATCGCCTGCGTTCCTGAAACCCAGATTCTTATTGATTCCTGCCTGCCATTTGAGGTATAATTGAAGTGTCGGTAATGCTCAGGGTGCCGGCCATGGACAGCACATTGTGCAACCGGCCATTGACGGTGGGCTGGGGTTATTTCCTCTCTCCTCTCTCTCCCTCCGCTCCCCGGCCCAGCCGTCCTTTATCAACTCAACTGAGTCTCAAACACAAACTGTTTGATTCAAGACAATTCTTCCCGTACACTAATCCATGAATTTGACGTAGTTTGGCTTGACCGGTGAGACCTCCCGGACTTATTCTTCTGTTCCCAACTATGAAAGAAGTACCGGTTATTATTGGCATGCTCGTAACTTGTGCGGCCGCAGGCTTTGCGCAACAGGATCCCATCATAATTGAGAATGCCCACGTGCGCTACAGTATATCTGCCGAGGGAAAGAACCTCGCATTTGTGGACCGCGCCACAGGAGTTGACTATCTGAATCGCGATACACCATCAGTCTGTGCGTTGGTGCGGCGTAATGGGGTAGAATATCCCGCAAATTCAGTCTTGCTGGCCAACGGTCGGTTGACCATTGAGTTCGACAAGGCAAATGCGAAAGCAGTTCTTCGTGTCGAATCTCGAGACTCGTATATTCATCTCGGTGTTGAATCCGTCAGCGGCGATGATGTCGAATCGCTCGTCTTCTTGAACGTACCACTTACTTTGCTTGGTCGTCCCAACGAGCCATTCGGTTCGTGTGCTCTATCTCTCAACCTGACCACCCAGGTGAACCAACTGCCAGTAATTCAGACCGGCCTGCAGGCGTCATGCTACGTCAAGTTCGGTATGGAAGGAGCCAAGGTTGCAATTGTGGCGATGCCGATGGAAAAGATGTTGCTGGCTCTCAAGCAAGCATTGACCGATGCTGATGAGATGCCCCACTGCACGGTGGCCGGGCCGTGGGCGCAGGATATACCCTTCAATCACGGCTCGTATCTGTTCAACTTCGGCTCCCTCACGGATT
>CAYGZM010000146.1:0-9588 GCA_964354365.1 uncultured Pirellulales bacterium | reverse complement strand
TGGTGGAAGCTCGAAGGCGAGACCGCCAGTATCGTCTTCGATTACTCTGGGCACACCAACCACGGAACGGCTCAGGGTGGTGTCGGGGCAGTAGCCGGCCATGCCGGCAATGCTTATGATTTCGACGGCACAGACGACTACGTTGAACTGCCCAAAAACCTCGTCCGATCCGGTCGCGGAGCAGTAGCTATGTGGATTAGAACCACACAAGCCGCTGACGGCACGATCTTTTACGGAACGCAGACTGACGGCGACGGCTATGGCACGCAAAATGAGGTGCATGTCAACGTCGTGCCCGCCGGCGGCGCCAGATTGTACATCCAGGGCAGCCCCAGCGTCAGTCTGATCTCATCTGCGGTAAATGACAACGAGTGGCACCACGTTGCAGCCGCGTGGGATACCGCCGCTGACGCAAGGCTTTACGTTGATGGTGGTTCAGCCGGCGCGGCCGCTC
This sequence comes from uncultured Pirellulales bacterium, assembly GCA_964354365.1. Taxonomy (GTDB): domain Bacteria; phylum Planctomycetota; class Phycisphaerae; order Sedimentisphaerales; family Anaerobacaceae; genus CAYGZM01. The sequence goes on along the minus strand of CAYGZM010000146.1, from coordinate 9,134 downwards.
ATACCGGGAGCGTCTTCACCGCCGCCGGTTATGTCCGCCTCGGCAGGCCCGCGAGTGCGACACGTTACTACGACGGTCTGCTGGATGACGTGCGGCTGTATGACTATGCACTGTCGTCAAAGCAAATCAAGGTTCTGGCGGGTCGTCTGGGCGCTACGGGTCCCAATCCGCTTGACGGGTCAATCGACGTAGAGAGGACCCCGCTGCTCAGCTGGGAAGCGGGCGCCTATGCCGCTGCCGTGAACGGGCATAGACTATACTACAGCACTGATGCCGAGTCCGTGATGAACCGCACTGCAACAGCAATTGTGCGCACCGACCCCTGCTATCCCGTCACCACAGCGCTCGATTCCGGTAAAAGGTATTACTGGGTGGTGGATGAGGTCAACGGACTCGACGTATGGCCTGGCGAGGTTTGGATCTTCACGACCATCAACTACCTCGTCGTGGACAATTTTGAAACCTACGGAGACGATCCCGCGCCGCCGCCCCAGGACGTCAACTGGATATACTTCGTCTATACGGACGGCTTTGGCGATCTTGCCTGTACGCCCGGCAGCGGCAACGGAAGCGGGGCCAAGATAGCTCTCCAGCGACCCGGTCAGGGCGGCTCCGCCCTGGCAATGCTGCTTGAGTACGACAACGATGGTATGGTTAAAACTCCGGGAGCCTGCGATCCATTGGAGACGGAGGTTACGAGAGCCTATTACTCGAAGGCCGAGGCCCAGGTCTCCAAATTGCATTCGGGAATCGGCTCGGACTGGACCCTTGGCGGTGTAACAAAGGCGCTGTCGCTTCGGTTTTACGGCGACCCGATCAATTCGATTGAGCCGATGTGGGTGCAGCTCACCGACGCCTCGAACAATAAGGCCAAGGTATTCTACGGCGCCTATGCCGACGAGAATACCTCTGATATGAATGACCCATCGTGGCATGAGTGGCTGATTGACCTTGCGGACTTCACGGGCGTGAACGTGAGCAACGTCAAGAGCATAGCTATCGGCATCGGCACCGAAGGCGGCGGAGGCGGCGGCTCAGGCAGGCTGTACTTTGACGACATCAGGCTCTATACGCCGAGATGCGTTCTCACTCGTCGCCCGGACGACTTTGCTTTGGTGGATTATGCTCCCGTGGGCATTCCTGCCGGCGACTGCAGAGTCGATTATAAAGACCTTGCCCAAATGGCAAGGCAGTGGCTACTTGGGAAGGAGGCCGAGGTTGCATGGGCCCCGTTCTCCTCGTGGAGTCACAGCGATATCGGCAGCACGGCTACTGCCGGCAGTTTCATCGACAACGGCAATGGCAGTTACAGTATCACGGGCTCCGGCGCCGATATATGGGGCACGGCCGATGCGTTCCACTACGTCTATAAGCCATTGGTCGGCGACGGCCAAATGACCGTCAACGTGGTCGGCATGACCGGAACAAGCACGAACGTCTGGCAGAAGGCCGGCGTGATGATCCGCGAAACGCTCGCTGCCGGTTCTCGCAACGCGATGATGTTGATGTCCGTAGGCCCGGGCGCAGCCAGCACCTTTGCCGGCGGCGATGCGTTCCAGTGGCGTCCGGTTACCGACCAGGCCTCGTCATCGTCACACTCAGTTGCCGACAATATAGAGGTATTGATGCCTAACTGCGTCCGCCTCGTCAGGAACGGCAACATGTTCAGCGGCTTCGTCTATGTGAACGGCGAATGGGTGCAGGAAGGCCAGACGGTGACCATTCCGATGCCGGAAACGGTCTATATCGGCCTGGCCGTGACATCGCACGACAACGCGGCTGGTATATACACCACCGCCACATTCAACAGCGTCTGCGATTCCTCATTCGGCGGGTTGCTCCCCGACCTTACAGGGGACGCCCTCGTGAACTTCGTGGACTACACCGTTCTGATGGAGCGGTTCCTTGATGAGGAGCTGTGGCCGTAATCGGCGTTAAGTGGAAGTTAACGTGGCCTGTCCCTTCTTTACGGGGCCGACCACAGAGATTTGCAGCATTCCGGGGCCTGTGCCAATAGGTACAGGCCCCGGCTCTTTCTCTGTTACAAAGGCTTCTGCAAAATTGCAGGTTAGGCCTGCTTGGAAAAGAAAAAATCGTTGGTTGATTACCTGCAATTTTGCAGAACTCATTACAAGAGCGCTCGTAGTCGTGCCGGCCGCCCAGGTTCTGCAATTCGCATTTCCTGCTTGCCGCTTCTCGCGAGCTCCGCTTATATTTATCAAATGGAATCCGGTTTTGTAGCCAGGTAAACTGACTGTTCTTATAGGAGCCTCACAATGAAGTTCAATCGTCGCCGCTTTATCAGGTCAGGTATTGGTGCAGGGGTCTTGGCAACGATGCACAGCTCCTGTTCGGCAGCGGACTCTCGCAAAGCCGGCCTTGCTCAGTTGGACGAAGCCGCCGCCGCTCCGATTCTCAAGCTCTACTCCGTCATACCCCACATGTCCGGCGAGGGCGTCGGCTGCGTTGACGTCCTCCAATTCGCATCCTGCACGCCCAACATCGGCGCCTTCCACGAATACAAGGGCGGCCTGCCTCAAACGGGCGCTTGGTACGACCCGCCTCTGCGCCTCAAAGACGGCGACATAAACGTACCCACCGGCCCGGGTCTCGGAATTACCCCGCAAGCCGATATCCTTAAAGATGCAAAACCGCTCGAATGACAAACAAGATAACCGACAGCGAATTACGGGATTCTAAATAGCGCCTCCCTTGATTAGCCCCGCCACCTGTGGGCGGGGCCATATTTCGTGGCACGGGCTTCCAGCCCGTGAATCTAACCTACTCACCATGTCACCACCCCCCAGTCATTGTGAGGAGCGCAGCGACGTGGCAATCTCACTTCATTATTCTGTATTCCGTCTTCTGTCTTCTGTCTTCTCTCTGCCGCTCCGCGCCTCCCGATTCAAGCTTCACGCTTCACGCCCCCCGCGCCGTCCCATCAGTCCGACCTGTTCAACTCCAACCTGTCCGATCTGTCCAACCCCTCTCCACTTCTCACTCCCCCCCTTGACCCAATCTTAAATTGACGCCCCGCGTCATCCTGAGCGAGCCGCAGGCGAGTCGAAGGACCTAATCTTAAATCCGAAATCCATTTCCTCACCCCCCATCCGAAGCCAGATTCCGCCCCTTGTGGCACGGGCATCCTGCCCGTGAGTCAAACTCTCTCACTGTCTCCCCGCCCGATAGTCATTGCGAGCGAGGCGCAGCCGAGCGAGGCAATCTCCTTTCATCATTCGCCATTCTGTATTCTGTCTTCTGAATTCTGACTTCTCTCTTCTCACCCCCCATCCAAAGCCAGATTCCGCCCACTCCGTTGATCAGCCCCGCCACCTGTGGGCGGGGCCTTATTTCGTGGCACGGGCTTCCAGCCCGTGTTCGTACCACGGGCATTCTGCCCGTGCGTTCTAACAAATGCCGCCCCGGAGCATCCTCTTCACCCACTCCCCGTTTAGCCGTCGCCGGAACGCCGACGCATGATTTTACCCCCACCCCGCGCCGTCCCCCATTAGTCCAACCTGTCCAACTGGTCCTACCTGTCCGATTTGTCCGACCCCTCTCCATGTCACCCTAAATCCCCCCCTTGACCCAATCTTAAATTGACGCCCCGCGTCATCCTGAGCGAGCCGCAGGCGAGTCGAAGGACCTAATCTTAAATCTGAAATCCATTCCCTCCCCCCCATCCAAAGCCAGATTCCCCCGACTCCGTTGGTTAGCCCCGCCACCCCTGGGCGGGGCCTCTTTATTCCGCACACCTGTACTGCGGGTCATATTCGTCATGGCACGGGCATTCTGCCCGTGTTCGTGGCATGGGCGTCCCCGCCCATGTTCGCCGTCCCAACGGCGACTATGTCCACCCCAAAATTCATCCCACACCCAAACCTCCGTATTTCCCCGCATTTTTATTGCTTGGTTTCCCGCCTCCTTAATATACAATAGTTGCCATGAAAGAGGCAAAAGCCAGGATAAAGATAAACAAGCTGCTCGAACAAGCTGCTTGGCGCTTTCTCGACACCGATGCAGCCCCTGCAAACATAACCCTCGAAAATGCCGTAAAAATCACCGCAACTTCCCTCGACCAATTCGGCGAGGATTTTGAAAAAACAACCAAGGGCTACGTTGATTTTCTGCTTCTTGATGAAGACAAATTCCCCATAGTTGTTCTCGAAGCCAAGAGGGAAGAAAAAGATCCCCTCGACGGCAAGGAACAGGCCAGAAAATATGCTAATAGTCTGAAAGTCCGCTTTGTTATTCTCTCCAACGGCAACCTTCATTACTTCTGGGATATCGAAACTGGAAACCCGGATGTAATAACATCCTTTCCCACCCTCGAATCCATCGCCCATAAAAAGCGCTTCAGACCCAACCCCGCCATTCTCACGAATGAACTCATCGACCAGGACTATATTCTCCTCACCCAGAAACCCGATTATAAATCCGATCCCCGCTGGCTCGATGAAACTCAGAGAGACGCTTTCCTCAAGGAAAATGGTCTTAAACTTCTCCGCCCTTATCAGGTCAGGGCAGTCCGCTCCATTCAGGACGCGGTCGGCAAAGGCAAATCGCGTTTCCTTTTCGAAATGGCAACCGGCACCGGAAAAACCCTCATTGCCGCCGCCGTTATGAAACTGTTTCTGCGAACCTCAAACGCCAAACGAGTCCTCTTTCTGGTTGACCGTCTCGAGCTTGAAACGCAGGCACACAAGAACCTGAACAGATACCTCAAAAACGATTTTTCGACCGTAATCTACAAACAAACCCGTGACGACTGGAATAGAGCCGAAATCGTGGTTACAACCATTCAATCGCTTCTTTCGGATAACAAATACAAACGGCTTTTCAGCCCCACCGATTTTGACCTTGTCATCTCCGACGAATCTCACCGCAGCATCGGCGGCAACAGCCGAGCCGTATTCGAGTACTTCATCGGCTATAAGCTCGGCCTCACCGCCACCCCAAAGGACTACCTCAAGAACATCAAGAATATAAACCAAAGAGACCCAAGAGAAATCGAGAGAAGAATCCTTCTCGACACTTATAAAACCTTCGGCTGTGAATCGAGCGACCCCACCTGCAGATATTCGCTCGTTGACGGCGTCCGCGAAGGATATTTGATTAACCCCATCGTCATCGACGCCAGAACCCAAATAACAACACAACTGTTATCCGATGAAGGTTACTCCGTTATTGTCACCGACCAGGACGGCGAAGAAAAAGAAAAAATCTTCGTCCATAAGGACTTTGAACGAAGGTTCTTCTCCGAAAAAACCAACAAAATCTTCTGCGAGACCTTCTTGAAAAACGCCCTTACGGACCCGCTCACCGCCGAAGTCGGAAAAACCATCATCTTCTGCGTCAGTCAAGACCACGCCGCTAAAATAACTAAAACCTTGAATGATATGGCCCTTCTGATCTGGCCCGGCAGATACAATTCCGACCTTGCCCTCCAGGTCACAAGCAGAATCACCGACTCCCAGCAATTCGCCATGAATTTCGCCAACAATAACCTCAACGGCCATACAAAATGGCTCGATTCCTATAAATCCAGCAAGACAAGGGTCTGCGTCACCGTCGGTATGATGACAACCGGCTACGACTGCGAAGACATTCTCAACCTCTGCCTTATGCGCCCGATTTTCTCCCCGCAGGATTTCGTCCAGATCAAAGGCCGCGGAACAAGAAAATTCTCCTTCGAATACAAACAAAGAACCGCTTCCGCCGATACCGAACTCATTGCCAGACCAAAAGAACGCTTCAAACTCTTTGACTTTTTCGCAAACTGTGAGTACTTCGAGAAAAAATATAACTATGATGAGGTCATTGAACTCCCTGCCGGAACCGGTGGAGGCGGTGGAATAGATCCGCCACTCGTGCATATACCGGAATACGATAGTGTTCGTCCGGACCCCTTAAAAACCCTTGTTGAATCCCCGGTTGGCCTCGATGGTATGCGCATCGACAGGGAATTCTTCGGTAAATTCGAACAGGTTGTCAAAAAGAATGAATTCCTAACGCAGAAAGTCACCGACGGCGATTTCGATGCCGCCGAAACCTACATCCTCGAGAATATCTTCGAACGCCCCGAAGACTTCTTCAACCTCGAAAAACTCCGAAAAGCCGTCCAGCTTGATAGACGCCTCACGCTCCGCGAAATCCTCGAAAAGATCTTCGGCTTCATCCCCGCCTTCAAGACCAAAGAGGAACTGCTCGAAGAAGAATGTCAGAAATTTATCTCTATCTATAAACCTCCCTCAGATTATGTTTTGCCGGTCAAAAACTTCCTCAAGGCTTATGTCACAGACCCTAAAGTCCGCGAAATAGTCGAATCCAAAAGATACGCCGATTTCGCAACAAGCCCAACCTATGACGACTTCAACGCTCTGACCAAAGACTTGCGCAAACTGATACCCGAATACGTGAAGGATTACATACCCTTAAATAAATATGTGGCCTGATCCCAATTTATGCTTGATGCCGAAACCAAAAGAAAAATCGACAACTGCCGCGACATCCTCGTAGGCAAAATCCCCGACCCCAAATCCCAGGTCGAACAGATAACCATCGCCCTCATCTACAAGTTTATGGACGATATGGACCAATTGTCTGTTTACCAGGGCGGCAAACCCTCCTTTTTTAGAGGCGATTTCGAAAAATACTCCTGGTCCTCCATCTTCAACCCGCGCATAAGGGGCGAGCTTCTAAATCTTTACGCCGAAGCCCTTGTCAAGATGAACCAGAATCCTAATGTCCCGCAACTTTTTAGGGATATTTTCAAAAACGCCTTTCTTCCTTATCGTGACCCTGAAACCCTTCGCTTGTTTTTGAAGGAAATAAGCGGCTTTACTTACGACCACAGCGAAAAGTTGGGCGATGCCTTTGAATATCTCCTCTCCGTCCTGTCCTCTCAGGGCGATGCCGGCCAGTTCCGAACCCCTCGCCACATAATCGACTTCATCGTCAAAGTCGTTGACCCGCAGCTCAATGAATCCGTCCTCGACCCCGCCTGTGGAACCGCCGGCTTCCTTATCTCCGCATATAAGCATATCCTCAAGAACAATCGGAAGCTGTCTAACACCCAAAAGCAGCGTCTGATGAATAATTTCGTCGGCTACGACATCTCCTATGATATGGTGCGTCTATCTCTCGTGAATATGTATCTTCACGGGTTCGCCAACCCCAAAATCCACGAATACGATACACTGACTTACGAAGATAAATGGAATGAAACCTTTGACGTCATTATGGCCAATCCCCCCTTTATGTCGCCCAAAGGCGGCATCCGCCCCCATACTCGTTTCTCCATCCAGGCCAAAAGAAGCGAAGTCCTCTTTGTCGATTACATCGCCGAACACCTAAACCCCTCCGGCCGTGCAGGCGTAATCGTCCCCGAAGGCATAATCTTCCAGTCCCAGAACGCCTACAAGGCCCTCCGCAAAATGCTCATCGATAATTACCTCTGGGCCGTTGTTTCTCTCCCCGCAGGTGTCTTTAATCCCTATTCCGGCGTCAAAACCTCTATCCTTCTAATGGATAAATCGCTGGCCAAGCGAATCGATAAAATCCTCTTCGTCAAAATCGAAAACGATGGTTTCGACCTCGGCGCCCAGCGCCGACCCATCGACAAAAACGACTTGCCTCTCGCGCAAAAATGCCTCACTCTCTATAAATCGAAAATCGGTACCCTCTCAAATCTTAAATCTGAAATTGACGCCCAGCGTCATCCTGAGCGAGCCGCAGGCGAGTCGAAGGACCTAATTCTGAATCCTAAATCCGACATTTCTTCCTTCGCCCACGCCGTCCCTAAATCCCAAATCGCCCAATCCAACGACTACAACCTCTCCGGCGACAGATATAGAAAATTCGAGCAGCAAAAGGGCGAATGGCCCTTTGTCATTCTTGCGGAAATAGTACGGACAATAACACCGCCTACGAAATTGCAGAAAGCAGATTTCTGCGAAAAAGGTAAATATCCAATCATTGATCAATCTCAGAATGATATATCTGGATGGACCGATGATAAGGCTGCCCTCATTGACGAGGGTAACCCGCTAGTTATTTTTGGAGATCATACTTGTGCTGTCAAGTATGTCGATCACCCATTTGTTCAAGGTGCGGATGGGATAAAAATCCTAAAGATGAATGAAGGATTGCTACCGAAATTTCTTTTCTATCTTCTTAAGGCAAGGCCGATTGTATCAGATGGCTATAAAAGGCACTTTTCAAAATTGAAGGAAACAAAAATCCCCCTTCCTCCTCTCGAAGTTCAGGAAAAAATCGTCGCCGAAATCGATGGCTATCAAAAAATCATCGACGCCGCCCGCCAAATCACCCAATCCTACAAACCCACAATAAAAATCAACCCATCCTGGCCGATGATAGAACTCGAAAAAGTTGCCATCGTCCAATCCGGTGGCACCCCAAGCAGAAATGTGTCAGAGTATTGGGGTGGTAAAATCCCTTGGCTCGGCTCTACTGTATGCAAAGATCATTTTGTTTATGAAGCTGCGGAGTTTATAACGGAAAAGGGCTTAGATAATTCTGCTGCTAAGATGCTTAAACCCAAGACCACGCTGATTGCTTTGGTCGGTGCAACTATCGGCAAGACAGCATTTCTTGCTTTCGGGTCAACCACTAATCAAAACATCGCAGCCCTCTATCCGATAGATGAGAAACAGCTTTTGCCAGAATTCCTTTTTTACGCTGCCCAAACACTATATCCCAATTTCATGTTGCTTGGCTCTGGCAAATTCAGAATGGCAAACTTGAGTTTCATAAAAAGTCAAAAGATTCCTCTCCCTCCCCTCGAAGACCAAAAGCAAATCGTCTCCCAAATCGAAACCGAGCAGAAAATCGTCACCGAAAACAAAAAACTCATCGAAATCTTCCAAAACAAAATCTCCGCCGCCATTTCAGCCCTCTGGGCCTAAAGTTCAGCTTATCCGCAACCAAATAACCGCTTACCCCAAAACCTCATTTCGTATGGCGCCCCATAAGTATATACGCATACACTTATATACTCGTATGCCCAAATCCGTATAATCTGCGTAATCCGCGATCAAGAGCAACTGGCCAAAGGCCTTCAGCACAAAATGATGGCTTCATAATGTGAATTTCCCCTTGTCCGGCTCCCCGCT
>CAYGZM010000145.1:0-9654 GCA_964354365.1 uncultured Pirellulales bacterium | reverse complement strand
CCGTAACGGTAATAGCGTCGAGGATCGGCACGCCGGCGCTAATCAACGTCCCCAGCGTTCTCGTCCACCGCGTGACGGATATTTTGCCGCTGAGCTGGCCGATTACGGGCAGCTTCAGCTTGATGGTGTCCAGTATCAGTCTGCCGACACGGGCCTTCTTCACAATTCTAAGGAGGAAGATTGTGGCAAACGGGACGCCCACCAAGACGGCCCAGCCGTAACGGTACGCGATCCAACTGCTTATCGCGAGCACTACCTTTGTCAGTCTTGGCAGGTCCTCGCCCTCGGTCATCTCGGTCAGCACCGTGGTAAAATTCGGTATCACAAAAGTCATCAGCAGCAGAAGAATAATGAAAGCAAAGCTCAAGACCACCGCCGGATAAATCATTGCGCTTTTCACTCTTCCCTTGAGCTTCTGGGCCTTCTCCATAAAGTCGGCCACGCGCGACAGGATGATATCCAGCACACCACCGGTCTCGCCGGCCGCAACCATGCTGACAAGCAGCCGATCAAAGGCCCGCGGGAACCTGCCCATCGCCTCGGAGAGTGTCGAACCGCCCTCGATGTCGTCGCCCACATAACCGATGACCCTTTTGAACGTGCCCGATCTCTGCTGCTCCTCGAGAATCCGCAGCGACCTCAAAATGGGCAGACCTGCGTCCTGAAGCGTGGAAAGCTGTCTGGCGAATTGCGTTATATGCTTAACCTTGACCTTACCGCCGGCGCCTCGTCTCCGCGTCGGCCTTACGGCCGCGCCAGCCGCCGCTTTCTTGCCCTCGCCGCGAGCACGGACCTTCGTGGGGAAATACCCCATATTCCGTATCTTGCTTATCGCTTCCTTCTGGCTCAGGGCCTCAATCTCGTCCTTTATCTCCACGCCCTGAGCATCCAGTGCTGAATATTGAAATGTAGGCATCTTCAACCTCCCTGGGAACCATACTCAACCACCAGGTCCCACTTTGCAGGGTAAGTCCTGCTATATTTCTTCCATAATCGTTTCCTTGACGACCTCGTCTATGGTGGTGATACCGTCATAGATTGTAGCCAGGCCATTCTCACGGAGCAGCGTCATACCGGCCTTCTGGCCCGCGGACCGCAAAACGCCTGTCGAAGCCTGATTCATAATCAGGTCGCGTATTTCATCAGTGAACGTCATAATCTCGAAGAGGGCGATCCGGCCCCGGTACCCGGTGCCATTGCACTTGTCGCAGCCGCGCCCGTAATAGAACTCTTTGTCTTTGACCTCCTCCGGCCTAAGCTGCAGCTCCATCAACTGAGACTCACTCGGCTCAAACGGCGTCTTGCAGTTCTCGCATATCCTCCTGACCAGCCGCTGGGCAACGATTCCCTCGATAGTTGCCGTGAGCAGAAACGGCTCAACACCCAGATCCAGAAGCCGCGCTATGGAGCTTGGCGCATCGTTTGTGTGCAACGTTGTGAATACTATGTGACCCGTAAGAGAGGCCTGCGCCGCAATCTCCGCAGTCTCAAGGTCGCGAATTTCGCCTACCAGTATAATATCCGGGTCCTGGCGCAAAATCGAACGCAGACACCTTGCAAACGTCAGGCCGATAGCCGGCTTCATCTGCACCTGTATAAGACCGTCAATGTCATACTCAACCGGGTCCTCGGTAGTGATTATCTTTGTCTCAACGTCGTTGAGCTCGTGCAGGGCCGAATACAGGGTCGTCGTCTTACCGCATCCGGTCGGACCCGTAACAATGATAATTCCGTTAGGCTTGTGAATAAGGCGACGGACCGTTTCATGGTCGTTAGACCTCAACCCAAGCTTGGCCAAATCAAAGCTCATCTGGCTCCTGTCCAGCACACGCAGCACAACACTCTCTCCGAACATCGTAGGCAAAACGCTGACACGCAAATCAATCGGATTGCCCTGGACCGTCAGTGATATTCGTCCATCCTGAGGCAAGCGCCTCTCGGCAATGTCCAGACTCGCCATAACCTTTATACGAGAGCTCAGTGCCGCAGCGATATACTTCGGCGGAGGAATCATTTCGTAGAGCACGCCGTCAATACGATAGCGCATCTTGTACTCATCCTCAAACGGCTCAAAGTGAATGTCGGAGGCCTTGTCACGAATCGCCTGCAGCAAAACCAGGTTCAACAGCTTCTTCACAGGGTTGGACTCAGATAGCTCCTTTAGCTCATCCAGGTCGATACTCTGGTTCCTGCCTTCAAACTCCGCCAGGAAGGAGTCACCCTGTATCTCGCCTATCAGATCGTCGATGTTGTCGTCCTGCGTCTCTTCGTAGTACTTTGTCAGCGCCCTCTCCAGCGAATCCGCGTCCGTCATCTTTGCCTTGACCTTGAAACCCATCAGCGTAGCCAGGTCATCCGTCGCCCGGAAGTTCTCCGGGCTGTCAAGCACAACTGTAAGCTCATTCTCCTGCTGATTATACTCGAGCGGCACGATGTGGTACGTCTTCGCCATTTGCGCCGGGACTCTCTGGATAACATCAGGGGGTATGTCAATGTTGTCTATATTGACGTATTCCATCCCCCGCTGTGCGGCGAGCGCCATCCGTAACTGGGCTTCATCAACAAGCCCCAGCTCAAGCAACACCTGGCCGATCTGCACCTTCCCCTGTCGCTGTCCCTGCACCTTAAGACACTCGTGCACCTGCTCCCGGCTGAGGACCCCCATCTTCATCAGAATCCTGCCGACTGTTCTGCCCCGCAATTGGTCTATCGGGGGCATCTTTCGCATTGGCGTCGTTTCTGCCATTTGTGGCTTCCTTCAAACGCAACTGACCTTTCAAGCCATTGTTATTATACAACATTAAAACCTTTTTGGCAAATAAATTACAGAGTGGACACGTGGTTTTTAGGACTGCGAAATAGTCAAGATACGACGATTTAGGCAACTTCTAACAGCGAGTCCACCACCCCCCATCTTGACTGGCAATATGGCCATTCGGCCCATGTATGAAATCTCACGCGCTCCACTTGCGGAGGTCCGATAACGGGTCAAGCCCTAAGGATAGGCCCGAGATCCTCCATTTCCTTGACCTGTTCTTCTCGCTTTCCCTTGGCCTTTTTGCTGTGAATCTTGGCCATAGCCTTGTCCTGCAAGGCTCCCGGCTGCCGGCCTTTATCAAGCATCTCCTCAAGGGTGATTTTGCCGGTGTCATACAGATTCCAGAGGTGTTCATCCAGAAGCTGCATGCCGAGCTTTTTGCCCGTCTGTATGCTGGAATCAATTCGGTAGGTCTTGTTCTCTCGGATAAGATTGGCAATAGCAGGTGTTACGACCATAAACTCATAAGCAGCGATCCGGCCTTTGCCGGTAGCCAGGGGACAAAGGGCCTGGCTCAGAACTGCTATCAGGTTGCTGCTTAACTGAATGCGGATTTGCTCCTGCTGGTCAACAGGGAAGACGTCAATTATTCTGCTAATGGTGCCGGCGGCGCTCGTGGTATGCACCGTACTAAAGACCAGGTGGCCGGTTTCAGCCGCCCTGACCGCCGCCTCAATCGTCTCCAGGTCCCGCAATTCACCCACCAGAATCACGTCAGGGTCCATTCTTAAAACTCGCCTTAAGGCCTCTCCAAAACTGGGAACATCAATGCCTACTTCCCGCTGGTTGATAATAGATTTCTTATGTGTGTGATAATACTCGATCGGGTCTTCAACAGTTATAATATGGCGGTCGAAGTTTTCGTTAACATAGTTCACCATACAGGCCAGCGTAGTGGTCTTGCCGCTTCCGGTTGGGCCGGTCACCAGGAACATGCCTCTGGGCCTGCGGCACAGGGCGGCACATATCCTGGGCAAACCTATTTCCTCGAACGTCATAATCTTGGTTGGGATTAGACGCAAGACCAGTGAGATACTGCCTTTCTGCCGGAAAATAGAGACGCGAAATCTTGCTGCGTCCCCGAAGGCAAAGCCAAAGTCCGTTCCGCCCTCTTCCTGGAGCTCCTGCTGATTGCGGTCGGGAGTTATACTCTTCATCAAGGCCGCCGTATCGTCAGGCTCAAGGACCTTGGTTTCGAGTGACCTGAGCCTTCCGTGTATTCTCAATACAGGCGGCCGCCCGGTCACAAGATGTATATCTGAGGCCCCCTGTGAAACACAGGCCTGCAGCAATCTATCCATGTTAACTGTTGCCATTTGATAAACCTTAAAAACTGCGTCTCATTAGTCAACGGCAGCGCCTTCTGTCTGCGTTGTTTTCACCACCTCCACCGGCGTTGTAATCCCGTTGAAAATCTTCAACTTGCCGTCTTCCATCAGCGTTCTCATCCCGCTGGCTTTTGCCGCCTTTCTCAGCTCGGTGGTGGGCGCCTTCGCAAAGGCCAGCTCCCTCACTTGAGTATTCATCTCAAACATCTCAAAAATGGCGATTCGCCCCTTATACCCTGTGCCCTGGCACTGGCTGCACCCGGTGCCCTTGTAAGCGGGACGCTTCTGAATATCCTCCGGACTTATGCCGAGAGCTCGCAGGTGTTGGGGGTTCGGATTCTCATCGACCACCTTGCATTTTTTGCAGATAATCCTGACAAGCCTCTGCGCCATAATTGCCTGTATCGAGCTGGCTACGAGAAACGGCTTAACACCCATATCGATCAGACGGGTGATCGCGCTTGGAGCGTCATTGGTGTGCAAAGTGCTGAAGACCAGGTGCCCCGTCAGGGCCGCCTGAATGGCAATGTCCGCAACGACACCGTCACGAATCTCGCCAACGAGTATAATATTCGGAGCCTGTCGCAGCATCGCCCTGAGTATCCTGTCAAACGTCAGGCCTATTTCATCCTTCACCTGGCACTGATTCATCCCGGTGAAGTTATACTCCACGGGGTCCTCGGCGGTAATAATCTTCTTGTCGGGCTTGTTAAGCTCCTGCAGCGCGGCGTATAGTGTCGTTGTCTTGCCGCTTCCGGTCGGGCCGGTCACCAGAAAGATTCCGTTGGGCCTTTTGATTATCTTCTGAAACTGCTCGTAATTATCATGTTCAAACCCGAGCGATTCGATGCCGATATTGACGGCATCCGGGCGCAAGATTCGCAGCACCACGCTTTCTCCGTGGTTCCCAGGCAGGGCTGAAACACGAAAATCGATGTCCTGCCCCCCTATCTCGCGTTTAATACGCCCGTCCTGCGGAAGCCTCTTCTCGGCAATGTCCATACCAGAGAGAATCTTAACACGCGTAATCATAGGCGCCTGCATGTTCTTTGGGATGTTATCCTTTTCGAGACATACGCCGTCCACGCGGTATCTGATACGCACTCTGTCCACCATCGGCTCAATATGTATGTCGCTGGCGCGCATGAAATAGGCATTATCTATTATCAGGTTGACGAGCCTGATAATGGGGGCATCATCGCCCTCCCCTCCGGCCTGGATTCGCAGCGCCTCGGCCTGAAGCTCGTGACCGGCCTCGGCAAGCTCCGCGGCAGTCGCGTCGATGCTGTGTTTGAGCCTGTCGTCTTCTTCCTTGTGAACCTTGTCAAACGACTCCTGGATGTAGGAGCGAATCTTGGTCGGATTTGCGAGATAACATTCCAGCTCACGGTTCAAGCGAAAACGGAGTGTATCCATCGTCTCAAGGTCTGACGGATCCCCGATGATCAGCTTTAGCTTGCCGTTATTCACGCCCAGAGGAAGCACTTGATGCCTTTTAATGAGTTCCTGTGGAATGAGCGAGGCCGCATCAGTGGGTATCGCGGCCTTGTCGAAGTTTACATACTGCAGCCCAAATTGCTTGGCGATCGCCTTTGTCAGAGTCTCCTCATCGATCAGACCAAGTTCGAGCAAGGCTTGGCCGAGGCGCTTATTGTTCGTCTTGGAAGTCTTGATCGCATTGATAAGCGCCTGCTTTTCGACGAGCCCGGCCTTGTAAAGTATTTCACCTAAATGTCTGCGCTGCTTCGCCATAATCTCCACGGAATCCTGCAGGCCCCAGTAAGATTATTTTAACATTTTCCCAGCAATTAGTCAATCCTTCAATCGTAATCGCAGCATATTTAGGGCCGTTTGCGCAGCTCGATGTCGTATGCAGTCTCTATCGCCGGAAAAACGCCAGCACTTGACTTCATATCCCTCATCAGAATCAATACAGATATATACCAACCCGACGGGCTTTTGTTCGGTCGCACCGGTTGGGCCGGCTATGCCGGTTATGCCAATTGCGAAATCCGTTCGGGCCTTGGCCCTGGCGCCCCGAGCCATAGCCAGGGCGACTTCCTCGCTGACGGCGCCGTGCAGCTCAATCAAGTCGGCTGATACGCCAAGCTCGCCGGTTTTGGCCCTATTGCTGTAGGTAATCCAGCCATGTGTAAAATAGCCGCTTGCTCCGGGAATATCGGTCAGAAGCTTGGCCAAAGCCCCTCCCGTGCAGGATTCAGCCAGGGCCAGCGTCTTTCCCTGTCGGCTCAATCCCCGGCCGACCGCCTCAGCCAAAGTGCTTTGCCCTGTGCCGTAAATCAGGTCTCCAAGCATGTTTCTGAGCGATTCCTCGGCCTCCTCGGCCATTTGCCGCGCCTCGTCCCTGCCCTGAGCAGTTGCGATAATATGCAGCGTAACTACACCAAACTCCACGGTACAGTTAATCAGCGGGTTTCTGCCCCTTTGCATGAGCGGGCCAAGCATCTCGGCAATTGCCGATTCGCCCGCCCCAAAGCACCGCAGCTTTCGCACAACCACTGCCTGGCCCGCCGCGAACCGCCGCAGCTCCGGCAGAACCGACTCGGCAAACATCTGCTTCATTTCCGAGGGCACACCCGGCAAGGCAACGAACACTTTGCCGTCCGTCTCAGCTATAATACCGGGCGCAGTACCGAGATTGTTGGCCAGTGCCTTTGCCCCGGCGGGTATATACGCCTGAATTCGGTTTTTTTCGGGCATTTCCAGCCCCAGTCCGGCGAAGAAACCCTGGATATTCTGCAGCAGATCGTCGTGGAATTGCAGCTCACCGCCGAGGAACACCGCAAAGGCCTGACGGGTCAGATCATCGTCGGTAGGCCCCAGGCCGCCGGTCGCCAGGACAATCTGGCCGTCGGCGCTTGCCAGATTCAGCGCCCGCACAATCGCATCTATCTCATCTCCAACCGTGTGGGAGCTGACCACGGGCACGCCAACCGATAGAAGCTCCCTGCTGAGGTATGCTGCATTTGTGTCTATGGTCTGGCCGCTTAGGACCTCGTTGCCGATACTGACGATGCTTGCCTTCTTCATAGAGCCGAACTCGAATCAAATCAGTGCGCCGACCCAACCTTACTGCCGCAGATTTTCCGGTTCATGCCCTGGTCTTGCCGCCCGAAACATTTACAACGGTGCCGTGAACATAGCCGGCCCTGTCGGACGCGAGGAAACACACGACATTTGCCACTTCGCTCAGTTTCCCGGCTCTGCCGAGCGGAATAGACGTCTGCTCATACTTTGCACGCAGTGTATCGACGGTCACTCCACGGGCGTAGGCCAGAGCCCGTTCGTACTCTTGCGACCTCAGGGCGGTTGCTTCGACTATTCCGGGCGCGATGCCGACAACACGAACACCAAGCCTGCCGAGCTCCTTCGCCCAGGAACGTGTCAGGGTATATGCGGCAGCCTTTGTCCCGGCATATACGCTCTGCCCTTCCGAGCCTTCAAGCCCCGATTCGGAGGCCATATTGATTATGACCCCCCTGCCGGCGCGAATCATCACCCGTGCGACCGCCTGGGCGCACAAAAAAAGTCCTTTCTGGTTGACCGCCACCACCTTATCCCAGATTTCTTCGGTCAGCTCCTCTTTACCCGCCGGGTCAACGAGCAGCCGGGGTATGAGTATGCCTGCGTTGTTGACGAGAATATCAACCCGGCCAAAGGCATCCAGCGTCGTTCGAACCATAGCGTCAACACTGCTCTTCTTGCTGACGTCGGTCATTGCAGCGATGTGGCCGCCCCCGAACTTCTCTTTCAATCCCGCAGCAACGGCCTTGGCGCCTTTTTCGTCCAAGTCAGCCGCCACAACTTTGACCCCGACCTCAGCCAGACCTTCACAGACAGCCCTGCCGATCCCGGCAGCCCCGCCGGTCACGATCGCCACTTTTCCTTCCAAACCAAGCCAGCTCATCCCGTTCCTTACTCCAACCTTCACGTATTGTCTGTTTTAAGCATAAGACTTGTGCAGAATTGCAGGCTATTAGCCCGTCAACGTTGATCTTGTTAGTTGTCATTCCTGCAACCGCTGGCAACTGTCATTCCTGCGAAGGCAGGAATCCACTACCCTTAGCCGGTTGCTGAGCGAACAGCACACACAAATTCAACTGTGAGTGGCTAATAGGCCTAACCTGCAATTTGCGAGAATCCTGTTAAGAATACTCATATATCAATCATCGCCTTGATAACGCCGTCCCCGTATGCCGCAACCAGGTCGAACGCCTCTGTTGTTCTTTCAAATTCGAACCGATGGGTAATCATATAGTCGATGTCGGCCTGCCCGTCTGCTATCAGGTCCATCGCCCGCTGGACACAACGATTCTGCCGGCGTATGTTTCGAACATCAATCTCTTTTCGCCTGGACTTGCAGATTTCGAGCGATATCCGCTCTTCCCTGGGTATTCCTACAACGACCAACATTCCGCCTGGCTTGAGGATGTCAATCGCCTGGTCCACAGCATCCTGCTGTCCGCAGCACTCGAACACAATGTCCAGTCCGAACGGCTCGGCGCCCGATGTCCCGCCGACACCCTTGCCGACGATACTGCCAACGATGTCGTCTCTATCCGGGTTGCCGGCCCAGGTAACGCCAACGGCGCCGGCTGCCTCCAGACGCGCATCTATTCTGTCGGTAACGTATATTCTCTTGGCCTTCTCGGCTTTGGCCGCCGCCAGGACGCTCAAACCGATCGGCCCGGCCCCCAAGATACCAATGCGTGCGCCTTTGGGCATAGTCGCCCGCTTGACGGAATACACGCCTATCGAAAACGGCTCGCACAGGGCCGCCTGTTCGAGCGTGATCTCGCCTTTGGTCGGATAGCAGCACTCCTGCGGCATAACGATATACTCGCACAGACATCCGCCGCCCTGGCCGGGGGTGCCGAGAAAGCGCACCGCGTGGCAGGTGTTCTCTCTGCCTATCCGGCATTGATCGCACTTATTACACGGTGCGGCCGGGTCCACTACGACAGGATCGCCGACTTTGACGCGGGTGACAGCCGAACCGACGGCTTCGACCGTCGCTGAGCACTCGTGCCCTATTATGAAAGGATACTCGACAATCTGCGCACCGATCCTGCCGGTTTCGTAATAGTGCACATCCGAGCCACACACGCCCACTTTCTCAACTCTCAGCAAGACGTCGTCGTCATTCTTAATACTCGGATCAGGCACGTCCATCAGCTTCATCTGCCGCAGACCCGTCAGTACGATTGCTCTCATAAACAAACTGCTCCTGTTCTTGACTTTCTAAGGCTTCTGCAAAATTGTAGGTTAGGCCTACTTAGAAAAGAAAAAATCGGTTATTGATTTTTTCTTTTCGATGGCAACGTATTGTCTCATAATCGCTTAGGCAATTATTGAAGAAGATCATGAAAGAGATTTTCTTCAACAATATAGGCCTAACCTGCAATTTTGCAGAACTCATTGCCGTTCTAAATGTTGAACCGGAAGTTTATGACATCGCCATCCCGGACAACGTATTCTTTTCCTTCG
>CAYGZM010000144.1:5440-9667 GCA_964354365.1 uncultured Pirellulales bacterium | reverse complement strand
CTCTTCCTTATCGGCTGCTCGTGAGATTTCAGGGACGTTGGTCTGGGGGAGCCATTTTGCGAGCTGCTTTTTGACGTCGGCGTATTTGGGGTCGGCGGCGAGGTTGGTCCATTCGAGCTCGTCTTTATCGTGGTCGTAAAGCTCTTCCGTGCCGTCGCTGTAGCGGATGTATCGCCAGCGCTCGGTGCGCAGGGAGTGATTGTTGAGGCCATGCGTTGTCAGTGCTGGGCGGTCCCATTGTGCTTTGGGGTCTTTCAGCAGCGGGACCAGAGACTTGCCTTGGAGCTCATTTTTGGGGGTCAGGCTGCACAGCTCAATGAGCGTCGGATAGATATCGAGCATGGTGACGGGTCGTGGGCAGCGCCGGCCCGGCTTTGTGACGCCGGGGACAACCATCATCAGGACGTTGTGGGTCGCCTCCTCCCAGAGGGAGAATTTGCGCCAATGAAGTTTTTCGCCGAGGTGCCAGCCGTGGTCGCTCCAGAGGATGACTATCGTATTATCCGCGTAGGCGCTTTTGTCGAGGGCGTTGATTACTCGGCCAACGCAGGTATCGACAAAGGTTATCGAGGCCAGATAGCCCTGGACGGCCTTTCGCCACTGATCGTGCTCGATGACCTTTTTGTGGTCGCCTTCGGGCTTAGCCATTTGCCTGCCTATGGGCGGGACGTCGTCGAGGTCGTTTTCGTTGACGTTCGGCAGAGTCACTTTGTCGGCCGGGTACATGTCAAAGTACTTTTTGGGGACATACCAGGGCAGGTGTGGCCGGAAGAAGCCGCAGCCGATGAAGAAGGGCTTATCGTGCTTCTTGCGGAGCTGCGAGATACACCAGGATGCGACCTGGGAATCTCCCATTTCTTCGTCGGGGGCATCGACGGGGCCCCAGTCGAATTGGGCGGTGTTGGGGATACCGTTAATAGGTCGATTGGGTGGCATCGGGTCATCGGGCTTATTGTTTTGCTGCGAGGGAAAATAGTCCTGCCAGGATGGCGGGTCGGGGAAGCCGCCGTGGTAGATTTTGCCGCCGCCGACGGCGGAGTAGCCGTGCGCGATGAAGTGCTGGGGGATGGTTACGGCGTCTTTTAGGGCGGGCGACTTTCGCCAGGGGTCCGGGTTGTGATAGACGCCGGAGGTTGAGGGCAGGATTCCGGTCATAAGGCTGGCGCGCGAGGGGTTGCAGGCCGGGGCGGAGCAATGGGCGTTCGTAAAGAGCACGCCCTTTGCAGCGAGGCGGTCGAGGTTGGGCGTTTTTACATCGGGGTGGCCGGCCAGGCAGCCAATCCAGTCGTTCAAATCGTCGATGGCCATAAACAGCACGTTGGGCTTGTTCTTTGAAGTCCTGGCTGCGAAGACAAGATTCGGCAAGGCGAGCGAGGCTGCGCCAACTGCGGCGAGTCTCAGAAAGCCTCTGCGATTGATACTATTCGGTCTGCTGTACATTGGTCCACCTCCTTTGATGCCCTGATCGTTTCCGGAAGTAACCTTCCTCAAACAAGACGCTTGCGCCTGGCGCAAGCGACACAAATCCAGCGGCGCCGGCGCAATATATCATCTGCAGTTTAACGGGCCTATGCGGGGCCGTCAATATCCTGACGGGGTGATTTGTCCTGAGCCATTCTTCTTAACTGCTCTTCGATGGCGGCGAGTCTGACTTGTACCTGGCCTATGGTCAAGGTCCTCGCTCTAATGTACAGCGAGATCGTGAAGACCACTGCGAAGAGCGAGAGGATCATCGGCAATACCACCAGGAGAATCATCAAGAAGACCTCCTCTTCAGGCAGCACACCGGTTCTGTAGGCGTGCTCGAGAATGCCGCCGGCGACAAAGCAGACTGCCACGAACGACCATGTGATGATGGTGAGCCATTTCATTCGTTTGACACGAGCGGTGTCTCTGGCGAGGATTTTTGCGGCTACGTTGGTGTCCGGGGTATGCCCGACTTGTTTGAGCAGCTCGTCTTTGATATTCGTTTCTTTTGCCATTGTTTATTTCTCCAATTCTCGTTTCAGGGCGGCTCTTGCGTAATGGAGGCGTGATCTGACGGTTCCGACGTTGCAGCCGAGCACCTGGGCCATTTGCTGATACGACATCTGCTCCAGGAAGCGAAGCATCAAGACCTCCTTGTCCTGGGGCTTTAGCGTGGTCAGGGATTTGTGGATGGCGGCTGCGTCTTCGGCAGAAAATGTCGGCTCCTCGACGGCATCCGGGACAACAAGGGATTCGTTGAGTTCGGTGAGCCGTTTTTTTCTTCTGAGCTGGTGATATACCTTGTTGCGTGCGATTCGATATAGCCATGCGGCGAAGGCGTCGGCGTTTTTCAGAGTGCTTATGCATCTCAACACACTCAGCCATGTGTCCTGGAAGATGTCTTCGGTCATTTCCAAATCGCCCAGCAGACGACTTATGAAGTAGCGTAAAGGGCTTTCGTATTTCTCGATAAGCTCGGCAAGGGCGCCCGGATCACCGATTTGGCAACGGAGTATCAATACCTGCAGTATCAGTTGTTCATCTGAACTCATGTTCTGTCCTCATATACGAAGATGCGCTGCTATCTGATAAGTTCAGGAAATTATCGTTTTCTTTACATTTTGTCCAAGTAGTTGTTTTCGCCGGGGGTTTCCGGCGGAACAAAGTGTTGGACATTGGGCAGGATATTTGGTAGAATGGGCAGGTGACGCGGCGTTGTTTTGTTTGTGCGTCGAGGAAGAAATAATATGGGCTGGAGGACAAATCTGAGGACCCGGCCAGCTACAATTATATTTATGGCTGTCTTATGGGCGGCAGTTGCTTCGGCGCAGGTGGTCTATGTTGATTGCCGGGCGGTTTGCCGACGTCAAGCGTCACGATGAAGCATGCTCGACCTGGTCAATTGCCCGGGGGATGGATTTACCGAGGACTCGCCCGCCTGCTTCGGTTACGAGGACGTCGTCTTCGATTCTTATGCCGCCGAAGTCCCGGTACTCTTCAACTGCGCTATAATTGATGAAAGAGTTGCACTTATTCTCAGCCTTCCATCGGTCGATCAGCTCGGGGATGAAGTAGATTCCAGGCTCGACGGTGATGACGTAGCCGGGTTCGAGTGCTTTGGCGAGTCGCAGCGACCGCCAGCCGAAGGCGCGATTACGTTTTATAGTGTCGGTGTAGCCGACGTAATCCTCACCGAGGGCCTCCATATCGTGGACGTCGAGCCCCATCATGTGGCCGAGCCCGCACTGGAAGAAGAGGGTGTGAGCGCCGGCGTCAACAGCCTCGTCGGGATCGCCCTTAATCAGGCCGAGGTCTTTCAGGCCGGATGTAAGGATTTTACAGGCCAGGCGATGGACGTTTCTAAATTCGACGCCGGGGGCGACGGCTTCGATGGCTTTTTGCTGGGCGTCGAGGACTATGGAGTAGATTTCTGCTTGCCTTTGGGAGAATTTCCCGCCTACGGGGATTGTCCGCGTGATGTCGGAGGCGTAGCCGAGCGCGGTTTCCGCGCCGGAGTCGTTGACGGCGATGTCACCGGCCTTCATTACGTTGTCGTGGTAGTGGTTGTGGAGGGTTTCTCCGTGTATTGAGAATATGGTTGGGAATGAAAGTCGTGCGCCGCGGGCGAGGGCGATGCCCTCTATCGCGCCGGCGATTTCCCGCTCATAAACGCCGGGCCTCGCCATTTTCATAGCCGTTGTCTGCATTTCGTAAGCGATGTCGAGGGCTTTCTGGATTTCGCGGATTTCTTCGTCACTTTTTATCGATCTTTGTGCGACGACGGCCTTTATCAGCCTCTCGGAGACGCGTTGCTGAACTTCGCTTGCGGGAATCCCCAACAGCTTTTCGATTTTGAGGATGTTGTCGGCTCGATATGGGGGGAGGAAATGGATGTCCCTGCCTTTTTTGAGCGCTTTTTTCAGGGTGTCGGGGAGGTTGTGCGAAGGTGCGGTGTTAGTGACTGCGATTTTTTCGCACTTTTGTCTCAAGGTCGGTTGTGGACCGGTCCATACAACATCTTCAACGGTGGGGTCGTCGCCTAAGACGGTTTCGGTCTGCTCGTCGATGTCGATGACGGCGGCGAGGCCCGGCGAATCGAGTCCGAAGAAATATAGAAAGGAGCTGTCCTGCCTGAAGGGATAGGGGTTGTCCGGATAGTTCATCGGGCTTTCTTCGTTGCCGAGGAAGAGAATCAAGCCGGATTGGATGTCACGTTGTAGGCGTTTTCGTCTTTCGATATATGTTTCTCTGGCAAACATC
>CAYGZM010000144.1:1620-5340 GCA_964354365.1 uncultured Pirellulales bacterium | reverse complement strand
GTTTGTCGGCTGTTCGATGCTGATGCTTGGTGCACAGGCTGACGACTATCAGGCAGATGACCGAGAGGGTAATTGCGGGCAGGACGGCGTCGAGCTTCGCAACCTCGGCGGGTAAATGAACCTTTATTATCTCTTCCCACAGAAGGGTGGTGACCGTCCCGGCGAGGATAGAGGAAATCGCGCCGGCGGTTGTCGCCCTTTTCCAAAAGAGTGCGGCAACCAGGCAGGGCGTAACGGCTGAACCATAGACGGTGAAGGCGTACATCGCTTTTTGAAATACCGTGGTTGACGTTGAGAATGCCAGCGAGATGAGCCAGGCGATGACGCCGAAGGTCAGGACCATTAGTCGGCTCATAAAAACGATTCGTTTTTCGGGGGCCTTTGGATTGATGTAGTTGAGATAGATATCCTTGATGAAGGTCGTCGCAGGTACGAGCAGGAACGAGTCGGCAGTGGAGATGATAATTCCGACTACGGTTATCATGAATATGACGCCGATTGCCAGAGGCATGAAATGGCGGGCGGCGTAGATGAGGACGTAGCGGCCGTTCTCGGGGTCGGGAGTGAGGCTGGCGGCAAACCAGGCTTCTGCGATGATGAGCTCTTCGACGAGCAGGGCGAGAAAGATCATGACGATAACGGCGGTGCGTGCGCCTTTGGCGCTTTTGCCGGCGAAGATTCGCTGGTACTGGTTGGCGTCGCCCATGACAAGCAGGAAGACGGGCAGGAGGAAATTGATATAGTCGGTGGGCTTAAAGACTCCGAGGAGCTTCATGTGGTCTGGGCGATCCGCCATTGCGGCGAATGCGGCGGCCATGCCGCTGAATCCGCCGGCCCTCGCCAGCAGGACAGGGAAGGCAATCAGCAGAGTGGTGGTGATGATTATTCCGGTGACGATGTCGGCGAAGGCGAGACTCATCAGGCCTGCGAGCATTGTATAGGCGATTATGAAGACGGCGGCGATGATTGTGGCCCTGTGGGCGGTTAATACAGGTTCGTGGAGGTAGGTCAGGCCCTGTTTTGGCACCTCGGCCAATCGGTAAATCTCCTGACCCTTTTTGAACCCGGCGTCGTAGCCTTCGATAATGACCCTGGTGTAAGTGTTTTGCTTGATTGCGATAGTGTTTCTCAATCGGCGAAGATTGATTTGATCCTGTTCCGAGACGGTCTCGGCTTGTTGTATCGTCTCTTTGAGCTCTTTGAGGCTATTTTTGAGGTCTTTGTTTATTTGGATAATTTCGGTGGGGGGAACGACTTTTACTGTGACGGTTTCGGGCGTTTCAGACCAGTCGTTCGTCTGGCGGTCTCTGACCTGGAATTTGATTTGCGCGGTCCCGGTCCAGTCTTCAGGCGGCTGGTACTGGAAGTATCCCTTGCCAACCTGGTTTTTGGTGAGCGTATCGCCGGGATAGAGGACAACTTTTTCTTTCTTGCCTGTGATGACCTCGAGCACCATTCCGCCGGCATTGAATTGGTAACTGACGATGACCATATACGCGATCACCAGGGAGATGACGGCGAGCAGCCGGGCGGCGGGGCCGTATCGTCTGCCGATGATTTCGGGCACCGAGAGGGCCTCGATATTGCGGGCGCGGACGGCGATGAAGGACAGCAGTATCATACCGACGAAGGTCCCCATAGGCAGGAAGAAGGCGGCCATTCCGACTTCGTATGTTTTGCCGGCGTTGCCGACGATGGAGCCTGTGCCGATCCAGACGGCGAGCATCGTGCAGACCATAATCCAGGGCGAGAGTGTGCGGCCGGCGACGGTGAAGTCCTCCTGGGTTTTGACGTGGCGTGATTTGTAGATTCCGATGCCGGCCAGGGTCAGCAGGTAGATGAAAATGGCGGTGAGGTAGAGCATGCTATCCTTTACATATTGGGAACCTCAATACGAGTACTTTTTTGGGGAGTGTGGACGCGAAAGAAGCTGGATTCCTGCTTGCGCAGGAATGACATTAGAGGCTTGTGTGTCTGTCCGTAGTGCAAGAACTTGCGCATAGCGGCTCCCCAGGATCGGGCTTCATTTTACAAATTGTTCGACGAAGTATTTTGGGGTCAACGGTTCGCCGGTGGCGCGCTCGATCATTTCGTTCCAGGGGTATAGCGCGCCGGGGCCGAAGACTTTTTCTCGCAGATACTCGCCAAGCCTTTTGTCGTTCACATAGCTGACGTCTTTGTCGGACTCGAGCTTCATTACGTTGTGGACGAAGCAATGGTGCAATTGCGAGGCGAGCAGCTCGCCGAGCATATAGTTGTGATAATAGCAGGGCGCGGTGGTGAAGTGGAGCTTTGACGCCCAGCCTGCGTCCGCGGGTCCTGGGGGCTTGCTGAGGAGCTGGTATTTCTCAACGAGCCGCCACCAGAGGCTGTTGAGGTCCTGGTCGGGGTCGGCGTAGAGCTGTTTCTCGAAGTTGTACATCACCATAGCCCAGCGGGCAAAGAGGACCTGCTGGAACTGCAGGTATTTCCAGGTTATGTCCTCCATTTTTGCGCGTTCGGCGTCGGAGAGATTCAGCATCTTTTGCATCCAGGCGGCGTTGCGGCTGAGCCTGCCGAAGAACACTGCGACGCCTTCGGTGGTAAAGCTGTGGGCCGGCTCCTGCAGCAGCCAGGGCTCGTCGCGGTCGTGGTATTTGCTATAAACGGCGTGGCCCAGCTCGTGGAGTATGGTTTCCATCCAGCGCTCGGTATTCTGGAGGTTACAGAGGATGCGGACGTCGCCGCGGCGGTCAACGTCGTGGCTGAAGGCATGGGGGTATTTGCCTTCGCGGTCGTAGAGGTCGCTTCGAGCGAGGATGTCATCGACGGGCAGCCCGACGCCGGCGTAGTAGTCTTCGGCCAATTTCTTAACGTCCTTGTTCTTGTAGTAGAGGTCCAAATCCAGGTCGTAAACCAGGGGCGTCCTTTGGAAGAAAGGGTCGTGGTAGTGCCAGGGCATCAGGTCTTTCGGGGCAATACCGTAGCTTTTTGCAAGGATGGCGTCCAGCTCCTTCTTCAGTTCGCCGAAGGGTCTTCTGGTGAGCCTGTCAAGCTCATCGAAGGTGTTATCGAGCTCCTCGATGTTCTGCTCGCCGGTGACTATCATCATAGTATGGTAGTTGTCAAAGCCGACCCTTCGGGCGGCCTGGTTGCGAAGCTTGACTAATTGGATGAGGTCGGCGACGATCACGTCACCGACCTGCCTGCTTGCGCGCCAGGCGAGTTGCCTGGTGCGGACGTCTTTTTCGGCGGTCATTATTGTGTAAATGTCACTCATAGTGACTTTTTTGCCGTCGATGTCGCCGCGGAAGGTGTTGTATTTTTCCTGTACCTTTGTGTCGAGCGCGACGATTTGTTTGAGAAGGTCGGGCGGTATCTGGCTGGTCAGGTAGGCGTAGTATAATTTGTCTAATTGCCGGGCGAGTGTGGGGTCGGTGATTACGCCGGAGTCCCTGGTCTCTTTGAGCACGGCGAAGTCGTGAGGGTCGCTGTAGATTTGGCGCATCTTGAGCTGCACTCGGCTGAGATTGTCGTAATCTTCCGATTTGCCGGTGGTCGAGGCGTCCCAGTAGGCAAGGTTGGCCTTTGTCGTCAGCGGCTCGATTCTTGAGACGTGATCGAGAATGAATCCGGTCAGGCGTTTCTCGTTTGCGTGAGGAACGCAGCCGAGGAGCAGAACCGGAATGAAAACGATAGAAATGACGATACATAGATGTTTCATAGTCCTATCTCCTGGTC
>CAYGZM010000144.1:0-1520 GCA_964354365.1 uncultured Pirellulales bacterium | reverse complement strand
GCCTTTCTGCCGTCGGGCAGGGCGCCTGTGACGGAGCCGAAGTAGATATGTACGGTTGTGGGCAGGAGGTTGACGCGGTACTTGCCGCCCTTTGTGTTGGGCCGGCCGTTGAGCAGGTTGTAGTAGGCGTTGAAGACGTCCTCGGTGATGGCGTCGGCGTAGTCGTCGTCGTTTCCGTACTTGGGGGTGTGGTTGAGTAATTTGTTGCGGAGCTGCTCGTATCCTGCGAAGTCGGCCTGCATTGCGGCGAGCAATTCCCCCATCGTCAAGTCTCGCTTCTCGAAGACGCGGTACTTGACGGCTGCGAGGGCGTCGGTGACGGTGCCGATGCCGACGCCCTGGATGTAGGTCGTGTTGTATCGCGGTCCGCCGTTGTGGTAGTCGAGTCCGCGGGTTATGCAGTCGTTCACCACGAGTGACATAAATGGGGCTGGCATATAGTCGGCGAAGAGGCGCTCGATGACGTTGTTGCCCTTTATTTTCAGGTCGATGAAGTATTCGAGCTGTTTTGCGTAGGCATCCATCAACTGCTGATAAGCTGTGAATTCTTTGGGATTGCCGGTTTGGGGGCCGAGCTGCTCGCCTGAATTGGGGTCGATGCCGTTATGGCAGGCAAGCTCGAGGATTTTTGGCCAGTTGATGTAGCCGGTGAGTGTGCAGCTTTCCTTTCCGAAGGAGCTGACCTCGACGCAGCCGCTGGGTCCGCCTGCGCGGGCGTCGGCAATGGTCTTGCCGTCCTGGAGCATTTCCTTGATGATGACATCGGTGTTGAAGACAGAGGGCTGGCCGAAGCCGGTGCGGATTACCTCGCAGGCGCGGCGCAAGAAGCGGTCCGGATTCTTTTTACTTATCTGGATGCACGAGCTGGGCTGAGTGAGCCGCATCTCCTCGACGACATCGAGTATCACATACGACAGGTCGTTGACGGCGTCGCTTCCGTCTTGGGGTTTCACTCCGCCGATGTTTATCAGCGCAAAATCGGTATAGGTTCCGCTTTGCTCCTCGGTGACTCCGACTTTGGGCGGCGCCGGCTGATTGTTAAATTTGATCCAGAAGCACTGGAGGAGCTCTTTTGCTTGTTCGGGCGTCAAAGAGCCTTCCTGCAGGCCCGTTTGATAGAAGGGCCGGAGGTGCTGGTCGAGCCGGCCCGGGTCGAATGAGTCCCACGTGTTCAGCTCGGTGATTACCGACAGATGCACGAACCAGTATGCCTGCAGGGCCTCCTGGAAGTTGCGCGGCGCGTGGGCGGGGACGTAGTAGCAGACCTCGGCGATTTGCTCTAATTCTTTGCGGCGCGTGGGGTCGGTTTCGCTTTGGGCGAGCTCGCGGGCCTTATCGGCGTGGCGATTGGCGAAGGCGATGATCGCGTCGGCGCAGATGTCCATCGCCTGGTATTGCTGGTCCTTTTCGTAGGCGCGCAAGTCGTTGAGGTAGTCGAGCTTTTTTCGGTTCTCGGCAATGTCACGTTTGAAATCGAGCATGCCTTTATGGTAGATTTTGTCGTCGAGGACGGCGTGGCC
>CAYGZM010000143.1:0-9702 GCA_964354365.1 uncultured Pirellulales bacterium | reverse complement strand
CGCTCCTCGCCGTCGATGTCACTCTCCCCGCTGTAGCTGCCGTAGGGGTCACCGGCGTCCTTGCACTGTGAGCTCTCGTCAAGGTGTAAATCATTCGCATCTGTCGCGATGTTCATAAATCCGGGGTCGCCGGTAATATTTCCTGTGCCGGAGTGAGTATTCTGCAGACAGCAATAGTTCACAGTGTTAAACGTTCCACTTATTCTTAAGAAATCGCCGCTGCCGTTGGCGTAAATTATGCAGTTGAGGATATTTGGGTCGGCGCCAGATTCGCTTGCTTCTATTCCGTAGGTCCAGTTGTCATAAATCGTATTGTTGCGGACTATCGCGACGTACGGCTGGTCCTCAAACCATATCCCGCTGCCCCAGCCCTCCGAGTAATGTGCTATACCGTTATTGTGTATCCAGTTGTTTGTTAGCATCGCAGAGTTGTTGGATTCCAGGTCAACGCCGTCCCACCCGTTCTTGCGAACAATGCTGCCGTTCAAAACAAAATCGCCGCCATCGTGCGCATACACCCCGCTCTTGCCGTTGCCCTCGACGAGACTGCGCTGGATTGTCACGTTACAATCTCCGGTTGCCTCAACCCCATAGTCGGCGTTGTCCTGAACGCTGGAGTCTGTGATTGCGGCGCTGGACTGATTGCAGTTGATTCCTTTTCCATCATTGTCGGCAATAGTGCAGTTGACAATGTTCACATCGCTGTCCGATTCGCAATATACTCCGTGGTAGTCGGAAGTCTCGTCGGATGCGTTGCCGCTGATCTCGCAATTTTGAATATCAAGCGAGGAGGCGTTCAGCCATACCCCGTGACGGGCGTTATCTCGAATCAAGCAGCTCATAATCGTGACAGAGTCCACGTTTTCACAGAGCACGCCGCCTCCGGTGGCGTTTCTCAGCGTCAGCCCCGCTAATGTGGACCCAGACCCGTCATTGAAATCAACAGCCTGGTAAAAATGATAGTCGCTCCCGGAATTGTACGCGGCATCGACAACCGTATCGGCCACCACGTTCGAGTCGCCCGGCTCGGCGCTCCTCAACGTAACGCTCTTATCTCTAAAATTAACATTCTCGTAATACGTCCCTGGCGAAGCCTCCAGAGTGTCCCCGGCATCGTTCGCATCGTCTATAGCTGTTTGTATCGCGAAAGCAAAGGTCTCCCGCGTGACGTTATATACTACCGGAATCGGATGTGGCGTGCTGCAGTCTGTGGTCTTGTTCCCCAATCCCAGCCGACCGGCGCTGCCTTTGCCCCACGTCCATATAGTCCCATTGGCGTCGATAGCCAAGCTGTGCCAGTACCCCGCTGCGATAGCCACGATGTTCTCCAGATACCCCACGCCATCGTGACCGACGACTTTTACAGGCGTTGTGCACGGGTCATTTGTACCGTTGCCGAGCTGGCCGTGGTAGTTATCACCCCAGCAATAGACATATCTGTTCGCATCCAGCGCCATTGAGTGGGCCTCGCCGGCGGATATTGCGATAATGTCTCTGAGGTTAGAGTTCGGGTCGGTGTTATTTGGGTCCTGTTCTCCGGAAAGGACGAGTACGGGAGTATTTCTATCGGTGGTGGTTCCGTCCCCGAGCCGGCCGCCGATAGAGCGTGGGTCTTGCCCGTCACCCCAGCCTTGGCCGTTGTTGCCCCAAGTATAGACTCGCCCCTTGTGGTTCGGATCAAAATTGGGCAGATAAGGATCATAAACGTCATACTTCTCCAGCGCCATTGAATGGTCCCAACCGGCGCTGATTGCAACGATGTGCTTGAGATAGATCTGATTCGGCTCGTTGTAGTCCTGCTCGCCGCGACGAACGCACACCGGAGTATCCCTGTCGCCAGCGTTGTCGCCGATGCCGAGGACGCCGGCCCCGCCAAAGTAGAAGTCGTCATCACCCCAAGTATACACGCGCCCGTGTCCAGGTTCGGATCACACGGATCGTATCCCTCGAGGGCCATAGAGTGCCACTCGCCCGCAGAGACAGCGATGATGCGATTAAGCTTCGCGCTCGGCCTTCTCGGATCGAAAGGCTGCTCGCCGCGCCAGACATGAACCGGCACATCCTCTTTCAACCCGGTCCCGCTCTCGTCGTTCCCGCACTGGCCCTCCTGGTTCCTGCCCCACGCATACGCATAACCGTTTACATCCACTCCCAAAGAATGTTCCCCGCTGCGACCAGCAGAGATGTCAATAATGCGCGCAAGATTCTGATCCGGATTATTAGGGTCACCCGGGACCTGCTCACCACGCAAAACTGGAATAGGAGTTGTCCAGGGGTCAGTGCTGTTATTACCAAGTTGGCCCCAACCGTTATCACCCCACGACCACACGTAGGCGTTCACGTCCAGAGCTAAAGAATGTTTCCACCCCGCCTCGATATCGTTAATATTCTCGAGATAGTCTGATAGAGTGTTCATGTCACCATCCCAGACTCGCACGAGTGTCTTCTCGACAAGACTGGAGCTACCACTGCCGGTACCAAGAACACCAGAATACCCGTATCCCCCGTTCGGGCCGCAGGCCCAGGGCCAGTTGTTTAGGGTCAGCACAAGTGTATGGTCTTCCCCGCCTGAGATATCTATTGCCTTTGTGTTCTCCTTCCAGTCGGCAGCAGCAAGATTGTTGAGATTAACGATGATTAGGGATACAATAAAGATATTTTTCTTCCGTGACAGCATTTGTGTTTCTCCTTAAACTATCCTCTGATTATTTGCGAATTCTATTTCTTCCTTAAACTTGTGCGAACGAGGAGCATTCCGCCGAGACTAAGCAATAATGCTGTTGCTGGCTCTGGAATTAATTCGGCCGATGTCACTGTGGCCTCGATGCCCCACATCCTATCAGCAGATATACGTAGGCCAAAGATTGATTGCCAGTCATTCAATACAGGAGCATATAGAGGAAGGCCGTCACTTGAAAGGGCACTGGCGGCAGAGTCGCTAAGTATCCATGAAATGTGATCAACCGTGACCCCATTAGAAAGTGGAAGATTGCTGTAACTTCTCACTATATAACTATCATGCAACCCTCCAGAAATAGAATCGTTTATTATCTCAATAAGGAAAACCACGTTTCCAGGATCGCTCGCGAAATCCAATCCACCTACGGTGAGAAATATCCCAGAGGGGGAGAGAAAATGCTCATAATCTCCTACACTTGGAGACGGATTTGTGTCCGGACTTGAAGAACCATAAGTATAAAAACCTGATATGATGTCACCTACTTTAATCTTTCCTTCGAGATAGTTGTAGGGGTCTCCCACATAATCGACCACCGCCTCGATCTCTATCGTTATCAGCGTCGCCTCAGCCGGTTTTGCACAAAAAGATATCGCACAAAACCAAGCGGCCATAATTGATACAATCTTGGTTTTCATTGTCCTTCCCTTTCACAATATATAGTTATGTTATGATGGACAAATGCACTCCCTTGCCTGACTTGTTTATTGTACCATATCCATTTACAAAATCAAGCAAAATCCTTCACAAAATTGCCGCTTTCACCGTTCCCGCACTGACCCTCTGCATTCCTGCCCCAGGCGTAAACAAGATTGTTGACATCGACAGCCAAGGAATGTTCCCCGCTGCGACCCGCCGAAATATCGATAATACGCGCAAGATTTGGATCCGGTTGATCAGGGTCCTCTGGCGTCTGCTCACCACGAAGAACCTGAACAGGAGTAGTTGCATAACCTACTTCTGGATCTCCAAGCTGGCCTTCGCCGTTCCATCCCCAGGCCCAGACATAACCGTTATGATTCGGGTCGGACGGCTCATAGCTTTCCAGAGCGAGCGAATGTTTCCAGCCAGCATCGACATCATTGATGTCCTGCAAGTATTGAGTACCCATATCCCCGCCGAGAACCCTAATGAGTGTCTTTGCGATAAGGGTGGCATTCGTGCTCCCGTTACCAAGGACCCCGTAGTATGTTGAGTAAACTGGCTCTCCATTAGGCCCACACGCCCAGGTAGTCTTGTTCTTGGTCAAAACCAGGGTGTGGTTCTCTCCTCCGGATATGTCTATTGCGTTTGCGTTCTCTTTCCAGTCGCCGAAACTCGGGCTGATTGAAAGAATAATGAGTGATACGGTGATTAGGATTTGGTTCGTCCGTGACATTATGTCATCTCCTTGATCCCCCCGGATGAAAGTGTTTACCTACGATCGTTTTCTTAACAAGAGTCCCCCTAACGCGAACAGCAAGAGACTTGTCGGCTCCGGAATAGCGGAAGTGTCATGGCCCGAGATACCATACAGCCGGTCCGCGCCAATGCCGAGGATGTTTTCTTGCCAATCGTGCAGAACTGGAGCCGTTGGTGGAAGATCTATACTTGACACAGCAGTGGCAGAATAATCCCGGAGTGACCAATAGATCTGATCAACCGAAGTACCACTGGGAAGGGGTACATTGTTATAGCTGTAGATCCAGTAGCTATCGTGCAGGCCGCCCGAGGTAACATTGTTAGCAATAGCCACAAGAAAGTCCACACTAAGAGTATCGGTCCTGAATTCGAAGCCGCCTACGGTCACACATATGCCTGCCGGCGGCGCAAAGTGCTCGTACCGGCCGATGGCGGGATACTCAGGCGTGGCATCTGGGGTACCTGTATCGTAGGTATAAGTACCCATTATAGCATCGCCCGGACTAATTTTCCCTTCCAGATAGTTATAGGGGTCTCCAACATAATCAACCACCCCCTCGATCTTTATGGTTATCAACGCCGCCTTTACCGGCAGCGCCCATAAGAACGCCGCCACAGCAATCAATCCAATTGTTCGTTTCATTTCCCATCCCTTTCAAAACTGTGTGATGAATATATGATAACCTCACAGCGCGGCCTCCGCCGCACCTTGACTTTAATCTATTATACCAAATGTACGTCTAAGAACTCAACAAAAATCCCTTCCAAGTTAGAGCCTCTTTCGCACTCGCCACCCCTAAGAATGCGGGCCAGCGTCGGCTTTTTCTTGTAGAGATCGCTCTCAGGCGCCCGCAAGTCACTGGTAGTCAATTCTACCCCCTCCTCACCTGCAGATATCTATCGTGGTAACTACGGTATTTTGAAAATTTCTTCCTCTTTGGCAAACCTACCCGGCCGAGTCGCTGTTTGGTCTTATTTTGGGCGTTTTTTCGGGCTTTGGTTTTTTTTTGCCAAACTTTGGGAAAACCCTTGCAAGCCGTCATCTCCACCAGTATAATAGCAAATTCGTAAATTGTAGGAATTAGATAGGTTTGTGAAGGACATTCGAGAAAGGATTTGTCCGAAAGATGCTGACGAAGCAGGAAAAAGGAAGTATTGTTCAGGATTTTGAAACGCACCAGGGCGATACCGGTTCGCCGGAAGTACAGATTGCACTGTTGACAAAGAGGATCAACGATCTCACCGAGCATCTCAAGACTCATCGCAAAGATCACGCATCCAGACGCGGTTTGCTGAAAATGGTCGGGACAAGGTCGGCCTTGCTCAAATATGTGGGCAAAAAAGACGTCGAGCGTTATCAGCAAATCATATCCCGGCTTGGCTTGCGGAAATAGGGCGGCGTAAATGTGCGAAAAGCCGGCAGCAAGAACACAGCCTGCTGGTTGCGCATTTACCGCAAAGACCGCGAGTACAGAAGGGACTTTCGACAACCTGCTTATGCGGCTACGAAAGAGGTAGTTTATGTTTGACGTATGTAGAGTTGAAAGGCAAGTTGGCGGCAGGACACTATCAATAGAAACCGGCAAAATCGCCAGGCAGGCGCATGGGGCCGTCCTGGTTCAGTATGCCGACACTATTGTTCTTGTCGCTGCGACAACGGCGCCGCCAAGGTTGGAAGACATTGATTTTTTCCCCCTCACTGTCGAGTATCGGGAAAAGCAGAGTGCTGCCGGTAAATTCCCCGGCGGTTTTATTAAGCGAGAGGGAAGACCAAGCACCAAGGAAACCCTCACGGCTCGAATGATTGACAGGCCCATTCGCCCACTGTTCCCGGACGGTTACTTCGAGGAAGTTCAGATTATGGCCTTTGTTCTGAGCGCCGACCGCGAGAACGACCCCGATGTGCCAGCAATGATAGGCGCAAGCGCCGCCCTGACAATAAGCAAGATTCCGTTCCTCGGACCCATTGGGGCCTGCAGATTGGGCCGGGTCAATGGCCAGTTTGTCGTGAACCCTACCCAAAAACAAGTGGAAGAGGGCGACATGAGCCTGCTTCTCGGCGGCCGAAAGGGCGCAATCAATATGATTGAAGTGGACGCCAAGGAAGTATCGGAAGAGGTCATCGCCGACGCCGTCCTGACCGCACAGCAGACCATACGCGAAATCTGTGAAATGATTGAGGAGCTTCGCGAAAAGGTCGGTGTGGAAAAGGAAATTCCCCTTATGCCGGTGGATGAGAAGCTCTATTCCGAGATTAGCTCCAAGATCGCCGATAAGCTCACCGGGCTAAAGCAGATACCGGATAAGCAGCAGCGAGCCACCGCCGTCAAGGAGCTTTTCGACTCGATTACCGCTGAATACTGCGGCGACGAAGGTCATCCCGACGTCCGGGCCAACCCCCGATGTGACAAGCCAATGCTCAAGCGCATCCTCGATCAGATTCAAAAAGGCGTTGTCCGCAAGCTTCTATTGCAGGGCAAGAGACCTGATGGCCGTGCCTACGACCAAATTCGCCCCATTGCCTGCGAGGTGGGCATTCTGCCCAGGACCCACGGCTCAGCCCTCTTCACACGCGGCGAGACCCAGGCCCTGGTCACCGTTACCCTCGGCACAATCCGCGACGCCCAGATAATCGACGGGCTATTGGACGAGTACTCTCAGAACTTCACCCTGCACTACAACTTTCCGCCCTACGCAGTCGGCGAGTGCAAGCCGATACGCGGGCCGGGCCGCAGGGAAATAGGCCACGGCGCACTTGCCGAAAAGGCCCTTGTGGCCGTCAACCCCCCGGACGACCAATTCGCATACACCATCAGGCTGGTTGCCGACATTACCGAGTCGAACGGCTCCAGCTCGATGGCTTCGGTCTGCGGCGGGACACTTGCACTGATGGATGCCGGCGTTCCCATCAAAAGACCCGTCGCAGGGATATCGATTGGAATGGTCACCGACGAGAACGGACGCCACGAGCTGCTCACCGATATCATCGGCGACGAGGACCACTTCGGCGACATGGACTTCAAAATCGCCGGCACTGCGGACGGAATTACCGCCATACAGCTCGATATAAAGGCCGAAGGCCTCGAACACGGCATTATGGTCGAAGCGCTCCACCGTGCAAAGACCGCGCGTCTGGACATCCTCAAGACTATGGCCCAGACCATCAGCGAGCCAAGGCCGCTGTTGAGCGTCTATGCCCCTAAGCTCATAAGCATCGAAATAGACCCCGAGCTCATCGGAAGGGTGATTGGCCCAGGCGGCAAGGTCATAAAGGGCATCCAGGAGGAGACCGACACGACTATCGAAATCGAGGAGGACGGGACCATTTATATAAGCACCATCGGCGGCGATGGGCACCTCAAGGCCAAAGAGATTATCGAATTGATGACGCAGCCCCCGCAGATAGGCCGGGTATATAACAAGGCAAAAGTCGTCTCCATAAAAGACTTTGGAGTCTTCGTTGAGATCACTCCCGGAGTCGAGGGTTTGTGCCACATCAGCGAGCTTAGCGACGGATACGTCAAAAGTGCCGACGAGGTCTGCAAAATGGGCGATCTGATACCTGTAAAGTTGATCCTAATTGATGACCAGGGCAGACTTAAACTCTCGCGCAAGGCTGCTATGGCCGAATTGGGCATGCCGTCCGAGGCCGACGGATCAAAAAGACCGGAAGGCGGCAGACCGGACAGGGGTAGGGACAGAGACAGAAGCAGGGATAGGGACAGTGATAGAGACAGAAAGAGACGTTAACCTCGGCCCGGACGGAACAAGCTGTGCCCGCAGGGGCGGCTGACTCCGATGCGCCGCCTCGGCGCCTCGTGTATTGAGCATTATTCTGTGAGCTTGGCAGGCAGAGGGAAGACAAGTGCAGCAGTTCGTAGCCGGTTTCGTTGTTGCTTTGTTGACCATAATCCCGGTTCTTGCTTTCGTTCTCCACAGGAGAGTCCGCCGGATTCGAAAAAGCCGCAACGACCAGACTGAACAGCTTGAGCAGTTGAGCAAGCTCACCGGCGGCCTTGCCCACGAGATAAAAAACCCCCTCTCAACGAT
The DNA here is from genome assembly GCA_964354365.1 of uncultured Pirellulales bacterium. GTDB lineage: Bacteria > Planctomycetota > Phycisphaerae > Sedimentisphaerales > Anaerobacaceae > CAYGZM01. The sequence goes on along the minus strand of CAYGZM010000143.1, from coordinate 1,514 downwards.
TAAGGTCAACCTCAAGCTTATAGCTGAGGAGCTGGATCGCCCGGGTCCTGCCCAATCCTCCGCAGCGGTCTCAAACATCGCCGGCCGAGGACCCGAAAGGGCGATTCGAAAAATAGCCGTTATCCAGAAGGAAACGGACAGGCTCGAACATATACTCGACGGCTTCCTGCGATACATAGACCGGACCGAGTTCCGGCTGGCCGACGCCGACATCAATGAGCTTGTCAGCGATATGATCGATTTCTATTCTCCGCAGGCCTACGCCCACGCGATAACCGTGCGCCAGGGCCTTCATAAGGCCCCGCTCATTTGCAAAATCGATGCCGATATGTTAAAACAGGCCATATTGAATCTCTTTATCAACGCCCAGCAGGCTATGGACAACGGCGGAGAGCTGATGATAAGAACCGAACAACAGAAAAAAGACGCCATAATCCGTATAAGTGATACCGGTTGCGGCATCGCGCCCGACAAGCTGCCTCGTATTTTCGACGCCTACTATTCCTCCCGGCCGCACGGCAGCGGGCTGGGCCTGCCCACCGCAAAGAAGATAATTGAGGCGCACCGCGGTTCGATAGCCGTCCAGAGCGACCTGGGCAAAGGAACCTCGTTTATTATTCGATTACCCCTTCAGGCTGGGTGAGGTGCTAAGTTGACCGGTTCGCCTTGTCATACCTGCGAAAGCAGGTATCCAGTAGTCTGGCGGGTGAGTGAATTCCCGCTGGAGTTTACCCCGCACCCCGATGCGGGGCGGGAATGACACGCTGTGGTATATTCCTGTCGAATAAGGACTTATCGTGCCGTTTTATTGAAAAGCGGCCAGTTTGAGTGAGGTGCCAGGTTGAGCCAAAAGGCAGGTATAATCCTGGTCGTCGATGACGAGCGTGACCACGCCGACGGAATCGTCGAGGCGCTTGAGAAACACTGCGAAAACGCAATCGCCGTGTACTCCGGCAAAGATGCCCTCGAGATTGTCTCCGCTCAGCAGGTGGACATAGTCATTACCGACCTGAAGCTTGGCGGCGATATTGACGGCCTGAACATACTCGCAGAGGCCAAAAGGCATAACGACAACACCGTCGTCATTCTGATAACCGCCTACGCAACCATTGACACCTGCAAGGAGGCAATGAAACGCGGCGCCTACGATTATCTCGTAAAGCCCATCGATATCGACCAGCTTCGCACGCTCGTCATCCAGGCCGCCCGAAAAGTCGCCGTCGCCCAGTCCCGTGATTCTCAAAGACCCCGCGCGGACAAAGAGGCCTTCCAATTCGACGGCGTCCGCGGCAGGAATCCCGCAATGGCCGGCATCTTCGAAGTCCTAAGACGCGTCGCGCCGACCAATATATCCGTACTAATCGAGGGCCGCTCCGGAACGGGCAAAGAGCTCCTCGCAAAGGCAATCCACAACAACTCGCTGCGTCGGGCCAATCCGTTCAGACCCATTAACTGCGCAGGACTAACTGAAACCTTGCTCGAGAGCGAGCTGTTCGGCCACGTAAAAGGGGCCT
>CAYGZM010000142.1:0-9813 GCA_964354365.1 uncultured Pirellulales bacterium | reverse complement strand
GAATCCACTCACCCGCCACACTACTGGATACCTGCTTTCGCAGGTATGACAAGGCAAACCGGTCAATTTGAGTAATACTATTCTCGGACAATGGCAATAGTAAGCTCTTGCCCGCCCAAGCACTTGGTGGGCTTGTCCGGCACAGCAGAGCTTGTAGGTTTGCGATTCTGCTGGAAGCGGATAAAGCGATAAACGCTATTGGCTGTTCCGGAACTGAACAACCAGGTTGCCCCCAACCTTTGGGACGTTAATAATTTGTTGGAAAGGTTTTCCAAAATCGGTGATAAGCACCTATCGCACGCAAGCTGGCCTTCCAGCACGGCACGCGCGGAAAATCGAGAAATTCCGGATTGGATATGCTGAGGCAACGTTCATCGGACAATTCAGAATTGACATGGAGCCAGAAAGATGTCACTCGATATGAACAGTGTGTACTAACGACAGATCTGATAGCAGATTATGCAACCCGGTGCGCAAGCACCGGGCAATTCTCGTGGGTCCGCCCTTAGCCGCTCTGCCCGCATCCTTTGAGTTGGGAATTGATGAGGAGGAGATTCACCCGTATAATTGGCGTACAGATGCTGGATAAGACCAAGATATATACCGTCAGCCAGGTCAATTCGCTGATTAAGGCGGCCCTTGAGGAGAATCTGCCCTCGCGGCTGATAGTCCGCGGCGAGATAAGCGACTGGAAGCACCACTCAAGCGGGCACTGCTACTTTTCGCTCAAAGACGCCGGCAGTGTGCTGCCGTGTGTGATGTGGCAGAGCAATTTTGCGAAGCTGAAGTTCCGGCCGGAGAATGGGATGGCCATTCTTGGGACCGGATATGTCGATGTGTATCCTCCTCAGGGCAAGTACCAGTTCTATGTCGAGAAACTTGATCCCGAGGGTGTCGGGGCGCTGCAACTGGCCTTCGAGCAAATGGTCGCAAAGCTGCAAGCTGAGGGCCTCTTCGACGATGCGCACAAAAAGCCGCTGCCGGCGTACCCGCAGAGGATAGGGATACTAACGAGCGAATCGGGGGCGGCGGTGCACGATATCGCCGAGAGCATCTTTAACCGCTGGCCCTGCGTGAAGCTGTTCCTCTATCCGGTGCCGGTGCAGGGCGAAGGAGCAGCCGACCAAATCGCAGCGGCGATAAGGTATATCAACCGCCGTAATAAGAGGCTCAAACTCGACGTCTTGATTGTCGGCAGAGGAGGCGGGGCGCTGGAGGATTTGTGGGCGTTCAACGAGGAAGTTTTGGCCAGGGCGATCTTCAATTCCAGGATACCTGTTATAAGCGCCGTCGGGCACGAGGTGGACGTCACGGTGGCGGATCTGGTCGCCGATGCAAGGGCATCGACGCCAACAAAGGCAGGTGTTGTCGCCGTGCCCGATATACAGGAAGTCCTCGATCGGCTGGCCGGCGCCGAGCAGAGACTGATGGGACAAACACAAGGAAGATTGAAACTGGCCAAGCAAAGTCTGCGGACACTTTTGGCAAGTGCCGTGTTTAGAAATCCGCTATTGCTCGTCCGCACCGCCGAGCAACAGGTCGATGAGCTGGGGGGGGATTTGAGTGAAGCCGCCAAAGGGCTTCTGGCCCAGGCACACCGGGTGCTCTCTGCGAGTTACGAGCAGGTGGTAAGGATCGAGCCGCATCGGCTCATAGCCAGGATGACCATCGAGTTGAATAATCTGACGCATCGGGCAAACGTGGGCCTCGGCGAGATCATTAACGAGCACAGGACACGCCTCACAACAGAGGAAAACCGTTTAGCGGGCGTGAAGCCGGCAATTATCAACGTTCCGCAGATTAAGCTCACTGCGGTGGAAAACCGCCTGGCCGCACTCAATCCCAAATCGGTCCTACAGCGGGGATACAGCATCACCACGAACAAAAAGACCGCACTGGTGGTAAGAAACCTGCAGGATGTGGATATCGGCGATTTGATTGTTACCGAGCTTGCAGGGGAGAATTTGATTGAAAGCAAGGTAACGAAGAAGTAAAAATATGAAATCAGCCACGAATACACAAAGACGCAAAGAAAGTTGAAAGCGAACTAAAGTGAACTAAAGTGAGCTAAAGTGAGCTAAAGTGATCTGACTTTCCACTTTAGGCAATTTGAACTTTAGGCACTTTGAACTTCTGACCGCCTTGGTGGCCAAAGTAAGAAGGGCAAGGAATGGCCAAGAATAAGGACGAAAACGACATCAGCAATCTGAGCTTCGAAGAGGCCATCAAGGAGCTTACCGCTATTGTCGCCAAGATTGAGCAGGGCCAAATCCCCCTGCAGGATAGCCTCGAACAATACGAAAAGGGCATGGCCCTGATTAAGCACTGCAGAGCAATACTGCAAAAGGCCGAGAAGCGGATTGAGAAGATAAGCAAAGAAGAGGAGCCGCAAGACACCGACCAGAAGACAGAGGACAGATGACAGACGGCAGAGAACGGAAAACAGATGGCGGAGCTTGGCGTGCACTGGCCGCACCACACGACATACGAAATACGATATACGACATACGAAACGCGAGCGTGGCGGAACTGGCAGACGCGCAAGGTTTAGGTCCTTGTGTCCGTTATGGACGTGTGGGTTCGACTCCCTCCGCTCGCAGTTGTGGAATCCCTTGAGCCGCCAATTCCCACTCTGACAAGATAGCTACGGAGGGCTGCTGCCGGTGACAATCGTAAACTCGCCGGCCTCGAAGAAAATGTCCTTCACCTGCAGGCCCCTGATATTATTCCTCTGAAGCAGCTTATCAACATCGACATAAAGCCTCGGATACTCAAGCTTCATATACGGCGGTATCCTGAGCCTGACTATTTGGCTGAGCCAGCTTGCCGCTTTGTTCAAATGGCTGCTCACAATAGTAAGCTCGAATACCGCGTTGTTGTCGCTGAAACTCAGGTATCTCAGCGAAGCAGGGATAAACGGCAAAATGAATGAGTCCGTCCGTATTATGAAATGGATTCTATCGCCCTGGACTCTCGGACGTAATATCTCCGCTGGCAAAAGCTCGTTGGAAATCAGAAGCTTTGTAAGCTCCTCAAGACTGAAGATCATTTTTGCCATGGTCATGCCCTATTGAATGTCGCACCTTGTTTGAGCAGAATATAGGAGAACATGCCGGTATCCTGCAAGCATCTTGCGTGTTTTTTTTCCTGAGACTACGGCCCGGCAGACCTGCCGTCCGCCATGAAACGCTGTTGCCCGGCATAGGTCTTTGTCGCTATTGACCAACCGGCGAGGTTCGGCTATTGTTATGGGTCGGATTGCAGTTGACTGGTATTGACTTGTTGCGAAAGGGTAGCGATGAAACATTATGTTAAGGACAAGGTGATAATTATAACTGGGGGAACATCGGGTTTTGGCTTTGAGACGGCGAGGATGCTTCTGGAGATGGGCGCGAAGGTGGCCATTACCGGCCGGAACAAGAAACGGCTGGACAACGCCAAAAAGAAGCTCGCCAACGACAATCTGCTTGCGGTGCAGGCCGATGCGGTCAGCGCCAAAGACTGGCGAAAGCTCATTGCCGCGGTCAAGAAGCGATTCGGACGCATTGACGTCCTGGTGAACAACCACGGCGCCGGGATAAAAATCGCCGAGGTCGAACAGATGAGCGATGACGATATCCAGGCCGTGATGGATTCGAACCTGATTTCAGCAATCAAGGGCTGCCGCGAAGTCATCCCCCAGATGAAGAAACAGGGCAGCGGCCATATCATAAATGTCTCGAGCGGCTGCGCACACTACTCCTGGCCGAGCTGGGCAGTCTATACCGCTGCGAAAGCGGGGATAGTCGGCTTTACGCGATGCCTGCACAAGGAGATGGAGCAGTGGGGAGGCAAAGCCACTTCGTTCGTTCCGGGCGCCGCGAGGACCGGGTTCTGCAAGGCGGCGGGCATCGACGACGGCTGGCAGGAAGGGTATCCGTCCGCCGAAGACTTCGCACGAACACTTGCGCATTGCATTGATGTCCCCCAGAACTCCTTCATCGACGAGGTGATTATCTGGGGCACAAAACAGGTCAAGGAAATGCTCAACCCGTTCTGAGCAACTGAGCTGCAAGAGACAAGCATCAGCACGCGAATAATCCGGCCGACGGAGCAGAGCAGGGGCTACAATTAAAAAAGGCCCCGCCAAACGGCGGGGCCTTTCAATTCTTTCAAGCATTGTTGTTCGCTTAGCGCGGGATTACGTTGGTTGCACATGGGCCTTTCTTGCCCTGTCCGACCTCGAAATCAACCTTCTGGCCTTCATCGAGCGATGCGTAGCCGGTTGTCTTGACTTCCGAGTGATGGACAAACAGATCGTCGCCGCCGTCATCCGGGCTAATAAAGCCGAATCCCTTACTTGAATTGAACCATTTTACTGTACCTGTACTCACTTGTACTTCTCCTTGGCCCGTTCACAGGCCGTTTAACTAATGTCTCTCATTTTCAATTTGTTAGAAGCATACTCCTGAGAGATGAAAGAACATACCCCACAAACATTTGCTATGGCAAAAGAACTGCAGAAGAGCAACAAAGATGAGCTAACTAAGCCCGATCAATCCACCGGACCTTCATCACACATTATTGAATCCCGGTGTCTAATACAGTCCCATCATCCAATCTGCCGTCAGTATCTGCGTCTGCTTTGGCCTCCTCCGCCGCCGCGACTATCTCCTCTGCTATCCCCGCGACTGTCCCGTCTGCCTCCACCACGACTGTCTCGTCTGTCTCCGCCGCGACTGTCACGCCGTCCACCACCGCCACCACCGCCGCCACGATAGCCGCCCCTTGAACCTCCCTGCCGCTCTCTGCTGCGGGGAACATCTGTTTTCGCCCGACCCTCCTCTGCCTTAATTGCCTGTCCATCCAAATCCTTGCCGTTCATCCCGGTGATTGCGGCCTGCGCCTCATCATCGACCGGCATGGTCACAAACCCAAATCCCTTTGACTCGCCGCTGGCGGCGTCCTTTACGATACGTACTGATTCCACCGCGCCGAAGGCGGCAAACGCCTCATTCAGCTTTTCCTCGGTTGTCTGGCGTGACAGATTTCCAACATAGATATTCATTTTGATTTCCTTTTCTAACTTCTAACATTAAGTGATTGTTTCACGATTCCGGCTACTATAGGGTCGTTGCACTTCTCCGCCTTGTATTATGGGAGACCAGCTTCAAAGTTCCCAATTCTCAGCCTGACCAGGTTTTCGATGTACATGAAGCCTTTGTTTTTCAAAAGCACGACACAAATAAGTGAAATGATGCGGAAGACACGTCTTGAGGCTGATGCCCGGCTATGCGGAGTGGTCTTGCTTCAAGGCTTCGCTACACGATCATCTCATACTCGAGATATTTCTGATTGTCATTATACTGTCGTCTGCTTCATACACAAGCATATTATTTTTCTTTTACAAAAAAAATGTTATCGCAACATCTCGCAAGTCCGCCTCTCCGGCAGGCTCGCCGATCGTGGAAGGCACAGCAACAGAAATGGGTGTGTCTTTGGAAATCGGCCCTGCGGCATAAGGTCTTTTGTGGCAATGACTTACGAAGCGATCCCCCGCCAAATTCCTCATTTGCCAATCCGCCGCGGCGAACCGACTTCTGGGCACGAGTGGTCCGCCGCACCCCCCAACTGCCTTGACCTCCTTGAATATTTCCACCCTATTACCCTGTCGAGGTTAAAACGATGGATGTCATTGCGAGGAGTGAAACGACGAAGCAATCTCCGGGCTTCGGACGGTTTGAGATTGCCGCGTCGGCCTTCGGCCTCCTCGCAATGACAACTCCTCAGATTAGTCTTGACGGTGTACTATTGCCTGCCTTTACAGCATATCGCACACCCCCCGCACTCGCAGCCCCTCATTTTCCGGCATGGCTCAAGTACGTCAGATTCCGAGTTACATTATTTGTGGCTCCATACGGTGTGGCATCCTCAAATCCGAAGGATTTGGGGATGGCTGCACCGCTCTTGAAGCTTTGCCATCCCCAAGCTGCGCTTGAGGCTGCCACCCGGAATTGAACCAAGCACATTTTCCCTATTGGCGCAAAGAGAGAAACATTTTACTATATGAAGGTAGTGACTGGAGAGTCCGTCATTCCTCGATACTTATGACACAATAGATTGGTGTTGAAAAGAAAAAATCAACAATGGTTCGACAGGCTTACCATCCTGAGCAAAGTCGAAGGAACGATTTTTTCTTTTCTAAGCAGGCCTAACCTGCAATTTTGCAGAACTCATTGAATCGAATTATCATAGGAGGTAAGAATGGACCGTCGGGATTTCTCAAAACACAGTCTAATGCTTGGAATTGGCGTCTTGGCAGGCGCCACGAAAGGCGAACAGGGAGGAACTCCAAATCAGTCCGTGAACTATTACGAGGAGCCCTCGCGGAAACTGCCGGTAAGGAAATTCGATGTGGCGGTGGCGGGCGCCGGCACGGCGGGCGTCGTGGCGGCTCTGGCCGCGGCGCGACAGGGGGCAAAGACGGTTTTGATTGAGTGGAAGGGCTACCCGGGCGGAACGGTCACCGAAGGAGGCACTGCTCTTCACAGCTTCTACAACCTGTGGAAGGCCTTCCCCGGAGTGAAGAAACGCCAGGTTATAAGAGGAATTCCGCAGGAGATAGTCGATCGACTTGCAAAAGTCGGCGGCACGTCGGGACATGCCGAGATGTCCAAAGGTTACGATTACGATTCGGTATGCACCGCGATCGACACGGAGATGTACAAGCTCGTCACTTTCGAGATGCTTGAAGAAGCGGGCGTATTTGTATGTGTCAATACCCTCCTGGTGGGAGCTATTATGGAGGGACCCCGGATTAAGGGCGTGATAGCAGAGAGTCGCTCCGGAAGAGAGGCGATTTACGCCAAATCCTTTGTGGACTGCACCGCGTACGGCCACCTTTGCGCCTTCGCCGGCGCGAAATACACCGAGCCGAACGATTACGCCGTATGCAACAGTATCGGTATCGCCAATGTGAGCGTGGAGAAATACTACGAATTCCTCAAGTCGCACGACGCCGTCAGTCAATACTGCGAGGGCCTGCGCAGCGGCAAAGAAGGGCAAATCGTGCGACTGGACGGCATATCCGTCAATCTCCCGGCTGGATTCACAGAAGGGGCCGGCAAAATCGGGATGTCGATGACAACAACCACCGTCCACGACAACTATTTTATGTTCATAAAGCTGAATCTGAAAATGCCCGTCAGCCCCACAAACAGAGATGAAGTGGCCAAGGCGGAATTAGAGCTGCGAAGGCGCCAGGCAAAGGCCATAGAGCTCTTTAGAAAATATGTCCCCGGCTGTGAAAAGGCATTCATCGCCAGAACAAGCCCATCGCTGAACATCCGTCGCGCCAGGCTGATTGCCTGCGACTACGACATAACGCACGAAGATGTTATTGAAGGCAGACATTTTGACGACGACGTCATGGCATACGGTTTTCACGACTCGGCGCCGAGATTGCAGATAAAGAACGGCGGCACATACGGAATCCCGTATCGTGCGCTGCGCGTCGCCGGAATAGACAACCTGCTGGCCGCAGGTATGATGATAACCTCCGACCATAGAGCACACATGTCCACAAGGAACACGGTAAGCTGCATGGGGCAGGGCCAAGCCACCGGCATTGCTGCGGCTCTCTGCGCAGAGGGAAACTGCGGAACTCGAGAGCTTCCATACAGCGACTTGAGAAAGGCCCTTGAAAACGCCGGCGTATATTTCGAAAGCTAAGCGGCGAGCTGACCTGGCGGACAGTACGACTAACGCCGGAGTAAGCGCCACAGAAGAAAAGGCGGCACGCGAAGATTACAATCAGCCGATGAAACAGAGCAAGCAGCACAATACAAAAGGCCCTGCCGCCCGGCAGGGCCTTTTCGATTCTTTCAAGCCTTGCTGTTTTGTTAGAGCGGGATTACGTTGGTCGCACACGGGCCTTTTTTCCCCTGTCCGACCTCGAACTCGACCTTCTGCCCCTCATCGAGCGATGCGTAACCGGTTGTCTTGACCTCAGAGTGGTGGACAAACAAATCATCCCCGCCGTCATCCGGTGCAATAAAACCATACCCCTTACTTGAATTGAACCATTTCACTATACCTGTACTCACTTGTACTTCTCCTTGGCCTGTGTACCGGCCATTCAACTAATATCTCTCATCTTTGATTTATCAGAGGCATACTCTTGAGAGACGAAAGAATATAGCCCATAAGCAGCTACTTTACCAAAAGGGACTTCAGAATTCAACAAAATAATCTGAATAAACCAAAATATATCACCGGCCTCCCCCAACCCATCACCTCAGCTTCACACCATGGTCTCGCAGATAGTCTTTCAACTGCGGTATGCCGATGATGCCGAAATGAAAGACCGACGCCGCAAGAAGGATCGTTGCCCCGGCCTCTACCGCCTCCAGGAAATGCTCCATTTTGCCCGCCCCGCCCGATGCCACAATCTCAGCGGAGCACACATCAGCCATTGCACGAATGACAGGCAGGTCAAATCCCGTCCGGGCGCCGTCTCCGGCCTTGCTCGTCGGCAGTATCACGGGAACACCAAAACCATCGACCTTCTTCGCCCACTCGATGGCATCGGCGCCGGTGGCGGTCCGCCCGCCGTCGATATACACCTCATACCCGGACGGCAGCAATTCATTCCGGTCAACATCTATGGCCACTGTGACCTTTTCCGGCCCGAATTCGGCAACCATCTCCTCGATAATCTGGGGTTTGCGAAAGGCGGCGCTGCTGGTCGATATCTTGTCTGCGCCCGCCTCCAGGACCGCTGCCGCCGAGGCCACGTCGAAGATACCCCCGCCGACGGTAAACGGAATGGTGGCGACTTTAGCCACCTTCTTTACGACTTCAAGCATAGTCGGGCGATTTTCAACGGTCGCCGTTATGTCCAGCATCGCAAGCTCATCCGCCCCGGCCCGGCAATAGGCCTTTGCGCATTCGACCGGGTCCCCTGCGTCCCGAATATCAACAAAATGAACGCCTTTGACGACCCGGCCGTTCCGCATATCCAGGCAAGGCATAATACTGACGGGTTTACCCATTTTCGCTTCTCCTTTTTTAAATTATTTCTGCAAAATTGCAGGTTAGACCTACTTAGAAAAGAAAAAATCGTTTGTTGATTTGAGCGTCCTCAGTTATGTCCTGAGGCGCTTCTCGGCTATATTATGGCTGCCCGGCGGGGATTGTGCAAGGTTCGTATCTCGTCCCTTCGACTTCGCTCAAGGCAGGATTTCGTCCCGGCGGTGAGAGTTTTGGGTTTGATTGGGTTTGTTTTGGATAACGTTCGCTGTTCATTGTTGGTTGTTTGTTGGTATAAGCCTTTGTTCTTGCTGTACTTATGTTTATATTGCCTATTTTGACATTGGGTTTGTTTTGCGCAATGCAGGACGATGATTCTGCGGCACATTGGGCTAATTCGGTTGTTTGAGAGGGGCGAGAGTGTTGAAACAGATTCCTCCGCTTCGCCCCTGCGGGGCTTCGGTCGGAATGACAAGGTGTGCAGGGGGTTGCGTTTGTTTTGGGGATTTTGAAATTGGGTTTGTTTTGCGCAATGATGCTGGATTCTTGATACTCGGTGCTCGATTCTGGATTCTCGATTCTGGATTCTTGATACTCGATTCTTTCCGCCACGGGGGTGTTGTTTGGTTCTGTGCTGCCCCCCGGCACAGGGCCGGGGGCTAAATAGCGGTCTTGGGGTTCGAGATTTGGTTCTGAAGGTTCGAGGTTTCGGAGGAGGTGGAGTCTTTGGAGTTCGAGGGTTGTTTTGTATAGGCTGTGCTCTATTCTTCTTTCGTACATCAGGAGGCGGTCGAGGACTCTTGC
>CAYGZM010000141.1:0-9836 GCA_964354365.1 uncultured Pirellulales bacterium | reverse complement strand
GGTTGCTCCCCGACCTTACAGGGGACGCCCTCGTGAACTTCGTGGACTACACCGTCCTGATGGAGCGGTTCCTTGACGAGGAGATGTGGCCGTAATCGGCGTTAAGTGGAAGTTAACGTGGCCTGTCCCTTCTTTGTACGGGGACGGCCACGGAGATTTGCAGCATTCCGGGGCCTGTGCCAATAGGCGCAGGCCCCGGCTCTTTTTCAGGGCTAATGTGCAATTACGCTTGATATTTTGAATACGGGCAGCAGCAGGGCTATGGCAATCGTGCCGATGATGCCGCCGAGGACTGTAATCATCAGAGGCTCAATAAGGGCCATGACGCTCTTGATCGAGCCCGCGAGCTTTTTCTCGTAGAAGACGGATACCTTATCACAGACTTCGCCGAGCTTGCCGCTTTTCTCGCCTGCGCGGAGCATCTGGATGATACTGGGCGAGATTAACTCGCTGCCCGGCGAAAGTTGTATGGATTCGGATAGCTGGTAGCCGTCCTGGATCTTTCCATCGACGGCGTCCCAAAGCCGCCGAAAGTAGTAGTTGTCGCACGAGTCCTGTATCACTTCTATGGCGTCGAGCAGCCTGACGCCGGTGTTCACCATCGTCGCCATGATGCGCATGCTGCGCGTCACAACCATATCAACAAACATCGTGCCGAGCACCGGCGACCGGATCTTTATGAAGTCAATCACCCGTTGGCCCGACAAGGTTTTGGACCAGTAATACAACGCCACCGACGTCACCATCAGGGCCGTGACGATGCCTGTCATCGCCTGGAAGTTGCCCAGTGTCCTGCTGAAGGCAACCAATACCTGTGTGATTTTCGGAAGCGCAGCGCCCTTGGCCTCGTAGATTTTCATAAACCTGGGCAGCACAAAGAACATCAGCGTGCCCGTTGCCGCCACGGCCATTAGCGCCATTATGAAGGGATAGGTGAGCGCTCCTTTGATGCTTTTGCGAGTTTCGCACTCGAAGCTCAGGTAGCCGCTGAGCACGTTGAGCATTTCGGACATTTTACCGGACGCCTCAGACGCCTTGACCATGCTGATAAACATCGGATTGAAGATTCTTGGGTGGGCCGCAAGCGCTTCTGAGAAAGACTCGCCGCCCTTGACCGCTTCAGCGAGACTGGTGATTATCGCTCTGAACCCTTCTCGCTCCGCCTGCCCACCGATGGCGTCAAGCGCGTCGCTGAGCACCACTCCGCTGTCAAGCATAACCGATAGCTGCGTGGTGAACAGTATCAGTTCCGGCTGCTTTACCCTCACGGCTCCGAGGCGAACGGCCCCGGTCTGCGACAAAGACCAGGAGTCCGGCCCCTGCATTTGAGAGCGCGACCCTATCTCGGCGCCGCCGAACGTTTGGGACATATCCTGGGCCTTCTCCCGGCGGGGCCCTGCAGAAAGAGATTCGGCGCCTTCGTTTGCCAGGCTAAGCTCCTCTGTTGTTTTGGCTGCTAATGCACTCATTTTTCTACATCCGTCACGCTCAATGAATTCCCATTGCCTCTGTTGATACGCTTCTACAGGTCCCCATTGGCGGTTCTCAATACCTCTTCGACCGACACGATTCCGGCCCTGACCTTCTCAATTCCGTCCGCCTGCAGCGGCGACATACCTTTTTGGAGAGCCAAATTTCTAATATCCTTGAGGCTCGCATGGTCATTGATCATCCCGGCGATTTCCTCATCGGGCACAAACAGCTCGTGGATTGCAATACGCCCGGCGTAGCCGGTGTTTCGACATTTCTTGCACCCGACGCCGCGATAAAACTTCACAATGTCTCCGCCGCCTGATTCTTCAACGACCTTCCTGATGCTCGCGGAAGGCTCATATTCAGTCTTGCAATTCGAGCATATTTTGCGCACAAGGCGCTGGGCCAAAACGGCGATGAGCGAGGCGCTTACAAGATAAGGGGCAATGCCCAAATCCAACAGGCGCGTCACGGCGCCAGGGGCGTCGTTCGTATGCAGAGTCGATAGGACCAGGTGACCGGTCAAGGCGGCCTGAACGGCGATACTGGCCGTCGCTTGATCGCGAATCTCGCCGACCATTATTATGTCCGGGTCCTGCCTCAAGAGACTCCGCAGCGCCGTCGAGAACCCAAACCCCGCCTTCTCGCTCACCTGAAACTGATTGATCGCGGCCATATTGCACTCTACCGGATCTTCAACAGTGCAGATATTGACCTCATCGCTATTCAGCTCGGCAAGTGCGGCGTAAAGTGTCGTGTTCTTGCCCGACCCGGTCGGCCCCGTGACCAGAACAATGCCGTTGGGAGAGTGTATTACCTTCCTGAATAGCCGGAGATTGTCATATGTGAACCCCAGCGATTCGAAATTGAAAAGGACCTTGTGCGGATCGATGACTCTTATAACGACCTTTTCTCCGAAGTTGCCCGGCATAACGGATACGCGCAAGTCTATCGGCCTGCCTTCGACCAAGACGTGGATACCCCCGTCCTGGGGCAAACGGCGCTGAGCAATGTCAAGCTCCGCCATAATCTTGATACGTGAGACAATGGCCGCGTGCATCTGATGCGGCGGACGTATCTTCTCATACATCTTTCCGTCCACTCTGTATCGAACCCGCAGCTTCTTGTCGTCCGGCTCTATGTGAATATCACTGGCGTTTTCACGGACGGCATTGTAAAGCAGATAATTCACGAGCTTTATAACAGGCGATTGCCCGGCTATCTCCTCAAGGTTGGTGATGTCCTGCGTGATATTCTCTATCAACGTGAAGTCTTCCAGGCCGTTATCGTCGATGATATCATCAATAACGAAAACGTTCGCCGCCGGCAAATATGTCTGCAGCGTTGCCTTGATGTCCTTTGCCGTGGCGCAGACGACCTGGACCTTGCAGCCGCTTACGCGTTCTATTTCATCTATTAGAAACACATTTGTCGGCTCGCTGACCGCAACGGTGAGGGTGTCATAGACCTTGAACAGCGGCAGGACGATGTGCTCCTCGAGAAATTCTCTTGGCAGGATTTCAAGCGCCTTGACGTCGCATATCTTCGGGCCAACCTGGGCGTATGGCACGCTGTATGCTTCTGCCAGCGCCGCAGCTATCTGGTTCTCCGTGCAGTAATTCATCTCCACCAGAAGCTCGCCAAGCAGCTTGCGATGGCCCTTTTCTTGTTGCTCGGCCAGGGCCTTTTCAATCTGCTCGGGCGTTACAATGCCGCGCGCCAGCAGCAACTGTCCAAGCTGCATTTTGTTTTCTATGGCTATTTGACTCATGACTTACGTCTCATATTTCTTATCCGGCCGGCCAAAGGCAAATCGACGAGCTTGTTCCCTTCGCAATTCGCGATTCGCCGCGCCGTTTACGCAAAACTCTTCACCGCCTTGGCAAGCTCGGCGTAGTGGTCAAACTTACTTTCAAGCTGCGTAATTTCCAAAATCTTCAGGCAGTTTTCATCCAGACCGGCCAGTCTAAGCTCGCATTTGCTCTCGTTACAGTAATCCCGCGCCCACAACAACTGTTCCAGCCCCTGGCTGTCAATAAACCCCACGCCTCTCATATCCAGCACTATGCCGGTCCTGCGTTTTGCGATTATCTCGGTGATCGTGCGCCGAAACATCTCGCCAATGTCGCCGTCAAGCTCGCCCTGGAGCTCTGCAACCGTAACATCGTTATAGTCTTGTGTATTTATTTTCATCGGATTAACGTCCCCACGGCGGCAGTGCCGTACTCAGAGAAACTGTCATCTCCATACACGCCGACAAACCCGGGGCCGCCCTGCAGGATGTCCCAAAGGCGATAAACGTCGCTATCCAAAAATACTCTGCCGATCTTCTCGTCGAACTGAGTTCCCAATCCCTTTTCCACTTCTGCAAGCGCCTGCTCAACGGTTCTGGCGTCTCTATATGTCCTTTTTGACGTCATAGCGTCGAAGCTGTCGGCCAATCCGATAATCCTGCCTATCAGCGGCACCTGCTCGCCAACCAAACCGTTGGGATACCCTTTGCCGTCAAGACGCTCGTGATGACACAGCACACCGGGCACAATGTCACGCATCTGTTTTATTTCGCGCAGGATGCCCGCTCCTATCGATGGGTGTTTTCTAATACACTCGAATTCCTCGTCGGTCAGCTTACCCTGTTTGCACAATACCGCTTCACTAATCCCGATCTTGCCTATATCGTGCAGCAACCCCGCGAGGTAGATTCTGTGCATCTGCTCTTCTTTGAGCGGCTCCTTCTCCGACAGCCGCTCGGCAATCCATCGTGAAATGAACGCCACCCTCTCGGAATGACCGCGAGTGTACTGGTCTTTGGCGTCAATGCTGTTTGTCAGGGCCTTTAGCGAACCTATGAACAATTCCTTCAGGTCTCTGAACAGCCTTCCATTCTCGATAAAGACGGCACAACTGCTGGCGACGGAGTTGAAAAGTTTGACGTCGATGCTATCGAAATCCTGTTTGCCAATCCTGTTTATCGCAACCATCATCCCTATTATGCGGGCGCCATCCTGGGTCCTCTCTCCGAGATGGGATTCGGTTTTGTCCTTACCGCATAAGGGCACCGCCATAACATTTCTTATGCTGTCCGGCCAATCATACTTGAAGGGGGAATCGACTTCGCTATCCAACAGCGCTTCTTTGCCGCTATTGATTTCCTCGGCCAATCGGCTGTGGAGAATGGCCGCCATTTGCTCGTCCAGGTCTATCAAGCCCGAACCCGCGGCCACAGCCAGCTGCTGTTCGTTATCGACCGTTTTTTCAAGTAATAAGGCTATGCCCTCAACTGGGATTATTTCGGTCAGGCTGTCACAAGCTATTTGCAGGAAGTTAGCATCCTGTTCGGTTACCCTCATATTGATGCTGAGCTTGTGGAGCAATACCAGCTCTTCGTATGTTTGCGCCAGCTCGGTGCCAACCATTTCAATCTGCTCGTCCGCCTTTGTCGAGGCTTGAAAATTCTCGACCAGCAGCCTGAGCATTTCCATCCAGTATGCACAGTCAGCGTGAACCGCCCTGCCGCTTTGCACATCACTTGAGGCAGCGCCTAAGTCAATCAGGACCAGGCCGGCAGCTTGCGGCAGCTTGTTCCTGTCGTAATTGGACTTCAGCATTGCCGCCAGAACAACGTTTTCACCGCCGAATTGCCAGACTGGAGTGCCTGTATCACCATGCGGGCTCTTTTGCTCGTCTTTACCAAGGGCTTGCCGGCTTGCCTGTATCAACCGTTCGGCGTCGCTTTCAAACGCGCCGCCGGAACACAGCAGGACAATCTCTCCGTCGGTATCGCATACTGCAAAATTGACACCGAATCTTGTTATCCTGCCGCCAAACTCCTCCAACGCGCGCAGTTGTAACGGGCCCAAGTGTTTCCTGATTGTATCCAACATAGCATCCTTCAAGCGACTGAAAGCCACTTTGGCCTGATCATTCGCAAAGCCTGACCCAACTATCGATTATCAACGGCCAACTCCTTCTGATAAAGAACGTCCTCGATATATCCCAACAGCTCCCTGGGGCTGAAGGGCTTGCTCAAACAGGTCGATATCTGCAATTCGGCCTGCTGCTCTTTCGAAATAGCAAAGCTCCGTGCAGTCAGCAGAATCACCGGGATATCTCGTGTTGCTTCGTTTTGGCGAAGTTTGCCCACAAGCTCCAGCCCGGTCATGACCGGCATCTGGAAGTCCGTGACTACAATGTCCGGCTTCTCCTTGCAAGTTAGCTCAAAGGCCTCAGCGCCATTGTTCGCCGTGATAACCTCATAACCATTGTTACGGAGCTTTATCGCAACCACATGCACGATGTGTATCTCATCATCAACCACCAGTACTCTCTTGCCTGTCATCATCTTGCCTCCACAAAAACTTGACGTAATATCTACTACCGTATTTCCTAAGTCCCGCTGCTACGGCGGCATTTCGACCGGAGCGACCCTTTGGCCCTGAGCGAAGCCTAAGGGAAGGCATCACACCGCCCCTGTCATTTCGACCGGAGCGATGCGAAGCATCGCGCAGCGGAGAAATCTATTCTTCTACAATAGCAACTTACTCGCATAGTCGTCCTATTTGCGAAATCCGGTACTACACTTTGCAGCCATCTCTACCGCCGCTGCTTTCATACGGCAGCCGGCTCCGGCGCCGCCAAAGGCAGCTCAAAGCCAAAAGTGCTGCCCTGGCCGACCTTGCTTGTTACAAACACCCGACCGTTATGGATCTTCTCAACTATCTGTTTAACAAGGTTAAGCCCCAGGCCCGTCCCTTTGGCCTGCTTGTTATTCGCTTGGACCCTGTAGAACTTCTCGAAGACGCGATCAAGCTCGTCTTCCGGGATTCCAACGCCCGTGTCAATCACACTGACCCGCGCCAGATGTGCGGTTTCGTCCACTTCTGTTTCAATTCTGACCGAACCGCCCGCAGGCGTGTACTTTATGGCGTTGCTCAACAAATTCACAATTACCTGCGAAATCATATCCTTATCAACGCGCACCTGGTCGAAAACAATGGGCTTTTGCCCGCTTATCTTGATGTTCTTGTCTTCGGCGTAGCTCCTTATCATCTGCATCTGTTCTTCTATGAGCATTGCCAGGCTGGCCGGCTCCTTGCTGACCTTGATCAACCCTGATTCTATACGCGAAGTATTCAGTATGTCCTCGATCAGCCGATTCAGTCTCTTGGCCTGGTTCTGGATTACCGAATAGAACTCTTTCCTTGTCTCCTCATCGTCGGCTTCGCCGTCCGCCAGCATCTCTGAATAAGCGGTGATGGAGGCAAGCGGCGTCTTCAATTCGTGCGAAACGTGACTGACAAAGTCATTCTTCATCTGCGAGATTTCTTTCTCTCGCGTAATGTCATGCAGCACCGCAGCCGCCCCGCAAATCTGCTCTCTCTGGTCGAAAACGCACGAGACAACACAATCAAAAGTCTTTGGACTTCCATCTTTGGAGAGCTCGATTTCTCGTCTTGTTGCGCGCCCCTTGCTCTTTTTGCTGTTGGTGATGAAATCAATAAACTCGTTGTGGTCGGCGCCTATAAGCTCGCTTAGAGGCTTGCGCTGGGAGACTCGAAAGTCAAAACCGAAGAGTCGGCCCGCCGCTTCGTTGGCCGTCAGCAGCCTGTCGAACTCATCGACAACAATGACGGCATCGCGGATGCTGTATATGATCGCCTCGGCGTTCTTTTCGCGCCTCTGGGAAAGTTGAATCTGGATATGTGCGTCCTGGAGCTGCTTTTCCAGCTCGGCAGTGCGATTCGTATAGCGTTCAAAGGCAGCGCTAATCGCATCGACTAAGGGATTCACTGCGGCATTGGAGGTCAAGCTGATCCGCTCCGGTCTGTCTGCCCGCAGCCAAGTGGCTATGGACGTGATACCGCCGGCCAGTCTCGACGAGCACCAGCCGAGCCAGATCACGCCCACAGCCCCAATGACATAGCACGCCGGCACAACAAAGCCTAAGCGTTGCATGTAACCGGCAAATCCCCAACCCTCTTCCGCGCCAGGATTCTGCCATACGGCCAGAGCGGCTGCAAATAGGCCAACCGCCACAACGACCGTAGCCACCACGTATAAGCTTCTTCCAAAGTTCAAACCAACAACTCCCTATCAATTGACTGCTGACAGTCTTCGCCCGGATACTTTCAGCGTTCTTTCCGGCGATTAGTCGTCAACAATCGGTCGCCTATCTTCTGAGCCACTTGGGAGCTTCTTCCTTATCGATACCTTCGAGGATAATCCTTTCCAGCTTCTTCGCCTCATCCGGATTCGTCTGGGCAAGGATTCTCTCTTTCAGCCGTATCGCCTCAAGATATGCCGGACGAAGTCTCAGCGCCTTCTGCAGCTCCCTCATTGCCGACTCGTTATCGCCCTCGACGTGGAGCCGTGCCGCCTTTGCATAGAACTCCTCGGCCATTCTTCCTCTGCTGATTGTCTGCAGCTCGTCTTGTGCGCCATATCTCTTGCGGCGCACGTCCTCCGCCCTTGCATTTCCTTCGGTCTCGCTCGGCTCTACTACGATGTGCGGAGTCAGCAGAACAACCACTTCTTCGCGCTTGATTTGGTCGGCCTTGCCTCTAAAAAGCAATCCTACAATCGGGATGTCGCCAAGCACGGGGACCTGATTTCTGACAGTTGAGACGGTATCTCTGAATAAGCCTCCGATAACAATGGTCTGGCCGTCTTTGACCATAATGTTGGTCACAAGCTCAGCCGAAGTCTCGTCAGGCAAGTCGCCCCTTATCGTCGCATCGCTGTCCTTCGGATGGATATCCATCCGGATATACCCGTCATCGCCGATGTACGGCCTAAACGAGAGCTTTGTTCCCGTATCGAGGAAGTTGACCTGTTGGGTGGTGGATGTCTGAGTTTGCGTGGTCTGAGACAAATACGCGATCTTCTTGCCTATATAAACCTGACCAAGCTGCTTGTTGATCGCCAGTATCTTCGGGTTCGCCAGAACTGTTACATCGCTCATCTCTTCCACGGCCCTGATGAATGTCCCTACGTCATCGAGAGCAAATCCGACAGTCAACCCGCCCGTCAGGGCGCTGGTGCCTACCTTGGCGCCGGTGCCGGCAGCCTTGAAGTAGTCCGGAGCACCGGAGTCAATGCCTGTTAAGGCCGACACGGCGGTGCCCTTGAGTGTTTGCCAGTCAATACCGAACTGCATCCCCTCAGTCAGCGTGACGCTCATGATGGTTGCCTCAATCAGGACCTGCTTGGGTCTGATATCGACCGTGCTCAACACCTTTGCCGCATCTTCGATGTTCTCCGGGTAGTCGAAGATTATGATAGTATCGTTCATCGCGGTCGTGTCGCCGCCCCCGGCAACCGTGCTTATCGACTCGCCCGTCGGGAACGTTGTAACCGCAGCGGTAGTGACCTCAATCCGGACCTTATTGCTGAGAACCGGCGTGATCAGCTTCTTGGCCTCCGCCGCCGAGATGTAATGCAAGGTGAAGATCCGGTAAACCATCCGCCCTTCATCTTCCTTGATCTTCTTGAATTCTTCGGTCGTATAGACATTGATGAAATTGCCCTTTTCCTCGTACTTGAAGCCGTAGCCGAGGATTGCATCCAGCGCCTGCTCGAACGTCACATCATAAAGGTTGGTGACCGTAACCGCCCCGCTGATCTTCGAGGAGGGCACGATGTTCTTCTGATACCGCGCCGCCAGGAACTGCAGAGCATCCTGGATCATCATATCCTTCTTGAACGTGAACGTTTGAATCTTCCCGCCCGCGCCCACAGCCTCGGTTGCCGTCGAAGCAGGCGCCTCGCTTACAACAGCGCCGGCAGCCTCTGCGGGACGCTCGGCGCCGCCGATACCGATCGCCATCACTGCAACCACGACAAGCGCCCATATAAACAGGCTTTTCGTTGCCCTTGTCGCCCTACTTGAATTTCTTTCGGTAATCATAATTGTACTCCTACAACAAACAGTTCGGCCCCATCGGCAATCCGACACCGAACGGGACATTTACCTTCACTTAACCGTCTCCTTTGACAGTCTCTACAGGCTTCAACGTTATTTCTGCTCCTAAACATCTGATCAACACTGAATCTTCTCGAATCTCGACCACCTCACATTCATACATCTGTCTTCCGTCGGTCACCACCAGCGAATCCCCCACCGACAACAGCCTGTCATTGATATAGGCCTGGGGTCTTTGCCCTAATCCAATTGCCTGGAGCTTCAACTGCTGGGCGACTCTGGTGATTACTTCTTTGCTCTGGTCCGTCGAGGGCACATTCACTTCTTGAATCCCAACTGTACTATTTCCTTCTTCACCCGATTTAAAATCCCGCCAGCCGGCTGCTACAAAGCAGTCCCTGCCGATTATGTCGTTGCGGCCGGGAACTTCCGGCAGCTCCAC
>CAYGZM010000140.1:0-9865 GCA_964354365.1 uncultured Pirellulales bacterium | reverse complement strand
AGTGAACTAAAGTGAGCTAAAGTGAGCTAAAGTGAACTAAAGTGAGCTAAAGTGAACTAAAGTTATTGGTGTCTCAGCCGCCATCGAATTCGACCACTTTAGGCGACTTTCAACTTTAGTCACTCTTAACTTTAGGCACTTTTTGCACGGTGAGCAGCTATGCCATACAATATACGAATTGTGAGCACGTATCCCCCGCGAAGGTGCGGGATAGGCACATTCTCGCGCGACCTGGCGACCGCACTCGAGCAGCTCACGGCGGAAGTGGGACACATAAGGGTTGCTGCGATTGACAACGACAACGGACCGTATCGCATCCCTGTTGACCTTATCATAGACCAGTACAACCCCGAATCGTGGCGCAGCACCACCAACCATATCATTACCCGCGCCAGGGAAAGCGCAAATCCCACCGTTGTGCTATTGCAGCACGAATACGGCCTGGACCCCGATAAAGACGGCAATGACGGGCAGGGAGCCAACTTTGTCGATATGGCACAGGCATTTCGCAAGCAGGGACTCATAACGCTGGTTTACCTGCACACCGTCCTTAACGAGCCTGACCCCCATCAGAAACAAACAATTCTCGGTCTTGCCGAGCACAGCGACGGGCTGATTGTCACGACGGAAAGCGCCATTCACATACTCGAATCCGACGTCTATGGGATCGGGTATTCCAAGCTCAAACACATTGATCACGGCATCAGAATGCACAACCCGTCTCAATACGACAGGCTGGCGATAAAACGCGAGTTCGGAATTGAAAATCACCTGCTTGTCACGACGCTGGGCCTGCTCTCCCCGGACAAGGGGCTCCAATACTCCATCCGGGCCTACGGCAGGTTTCTTGGCGAATCCTGCACGGAGCAGCAGAGAAAGCGGATTGTCTATCTGATTGCCGGCGAGGCTCATCCGGAATTCGCAAAGGCCGACGGTGGCCGCCCCTGCCGCGAGTATCAACAATTGCTCGCTGATACGCTCGAAAAAGCAAACCTCAGGTGGTGCAAGACCAAAGACCTCACCGCCGCTGATTTTGACCGCAGTGATGTGGTTTTCTACGAGGCCTTTCTCGATGAAAGCACCTTGTTGAAACTCTACGGCGCGACAAATGTTATGGTGCTGCCCTACCTGAACATGCAGCAGATATCGAGCGGCATACTGGCCGATGCCGTGGGCGCCGGCAGGGTCGCCATAGCCAGCAAGTTTATGTACGCTCTTGAGCTTATTCATTCAAACAAGCGCTGCCCGCCCGGCGTTGTCATAGGGCGATTTGCCAGGGGGATCCTCGTCGATCCGGGCGAGCCTTCGGTCGAACAGATCGCCCAGGCCCTCGATTATCTCGCATTCAACGGGGACAAACGCCTGATAATGGAAAAGCAGGCCCACCAAAGGGGCTACCAGATGAGGTGGGGTAACAGCGCCTGGGCGCTGGTGCAGTACATTGACTTCATCAGGGAGGAGAAGGAGATTGTTACCGGGCGAGGCGTGAAGTTCACAAGAGAAAAACCTTCCAGCCTGGAAATAAAGAAGCGACGAACGCCGAATGGTTCCGGCGCGCCGTAGCACGGGCGAGACGCCCGTGCCACTTTAGCTTTTCAGCTTGACGGGCCTTTGCTCTTTTGCGGATTTGTATATTGCGAGTATCACTTCCACGGCCTTGCGCGCCTCGCGGCCGTCGATCCAGAAATCCTCGCCGCTCTCGATCGCTTCGAGGAAGGCCTTGAAATTGCGTGTATGATTATCGTGCGTGATAGCCGCGGGGTCGGCGACGCCGCCGCCGCCCGAAATGCCGCCGAATCTCTTTCGTATGTCGTTATCCTCCGGCTTTTCATCCGCGAACTTCCAGACGGTGAAGCTGTTTTCCAATTGCACCACTGTTCCCTTTGTGCCGGTGATCTCAAAGCGTCTGAACTGGCCCGGCCACGAGGCCGTCGTCCCATAGACCATTCCCAAAGCGCCGTTGGCGTATCGCAGGACAGCTACGGCGGTATCCTCGGTCTCAATCTGCGGATGGCCGATCTTGCCGGTGAAGGCCTGCAATGACTCGATAGGCGACATAACGTCGCAGAGCATATCGACCATGTGAATCGACTGGTTCATCAGGGCGCCGCCCCCGTCGAGCTTCCACGTGCCGTGCCACGAGTCCTTGTAGTACTCATCCGTCCGCCACCAGGGTACATATATACCCACATAGCTGATTGTCCCGAACCGCCCCGAATTTATGGCCTCTCGCAGCACCTCCTGCGATTCGTTGAAGCGATAGGGGAATATCCCGCCCAATCGCGTGCCGGCCTTTTCGTGTGCCTCGATCATCGAGTCGATCCGTTTGAGTGTAATTTCGAGCGGTTTCTCGCATATCACGTGCTTGCCCGCCTTGGCTGCGGCAACCGCAGGCTCCTTATGGAAGCCGCTCGGGGTGGCGATTGTCACGATGTCTATTTCGTCGCTCTTCAGCATAGCCTCATAATCTGGAAAGGCCCTGACAGAAAACTTGTCCGCAAGTTTCTTTGCCCTGTCTGCTATCTTGTCGCAACAGCCGATCAGCCTTGCATTGGGAATGTCCGCGATTGCCCTTGCGTGAAAGTCCGCTATTAGTCCGGCGCCGATTATCCCGAAGTTCCAGGTCTTCATAATTTCATCCAGAATATTGCAACTTTCTATAATTCATTAACCGTTATCAGTGTGACTCTTCAGCAATTTGTTCAGGGGGTTTTTCTCTATAGTTCATGATGGCCAAAATGGCATTTTTCATTTGAAGAACGAAAAGAAAGCCAATAATCATTTCTGGGATAGCGATGAATATACTCACTATAGGTATCCATGTGAGAAAACTTGAAATAATACCAACGATGCAGATGGCCAGAGCCAATCCACAACTCATCTTTGCTCGTTGGATCCCTGCCCTGTCCATATAAGCGTTGTTGTCTTTGGCCAGGCCGGCATAAGCAATAAACCACCAATAAAAACAAAAAATGGAATAAAACCAAATCCCACTGCCTTTCCTGGAGTGGTGCGGGCTCCATGGCCTTGTAGAAGCCACCAGTGACGATACAGTATGATACAATCAAAGACGATTGCTGCAATGAGAAGTGGAACACCTGATAGATTCAAAGGCGGGACCGGCGATAGAAAAGCTGTCAAAGGATATCCAATCCACCAAAAGACGGTGAACAGTGTAAAAAGCGTCCCGACTGAACTCTGTGTAAATCTCACCGGCCATTGTTCCGTCGTTTGTAATTCCGTCTGTTCAGTCATGTCATGACCTCCTATTTTTCACTAAGCCAGACATTATACCTTACACTTCTAATTCGTGGTGTTCAGCAGGACTGAAAGAGTCTCTAATTTTCATTCACAGCTTAAGCCGACCTCGGCGGCCATTTCTCTTACCGCCGCTATCGCTCTGGTAAACAGGTCCGGCCCCGTCAGGCCGCCGAATTGACCGCCTTGCTGCAGGTGAGGCTCCATTGTCAGACACCCGTCGTAGTTCATCGCCGCCAGCTCGGCGAGCAGCTCCTTGATCTGGCCGTCGCCTTCGCCCGGAATGCTGCCGACTTCCGTTGCTCCAAGTTTCCAGTCCTTTATGTGAATATGCACAACGTAAGGTTTCATAATCGGCCAGCATACCTCGACGTTGTTGGCTATCTTCTCGCCCCAGACGAAATTAGCCGGGTCGTAGGCCAGCCGGAGCTTGGGCGAATCGACGGTCTCAACCATTTCAACGCAGTGCTCAGCGGTATGGCCGTAGATGTGGGCCTCGTTCTCGTGCACCATCGTAACATCGACATCCTGCAGCAGATCAACCTTTGCCGCCATTCGGTCCATAACCTGGCCGCGATAGTCATCGATGTTCTCGCCTTCCGGGGCGTAGTAGCTAAACATTCGGATAAACGGCGTATCCAAAAACACCGCCAGGTCGATCGCATGCTTGAACTTCTCGAGATGTGGCTCGAAGGGCTCATTGAGCTTGACCTTGCCTATCGGCGAGCCGATAGCGCTGACCTTCAGGCCGTGGTCCCGCAGCATCTTTTTTACTTCCTTCAACTCGGCCTTGCTGAGGTCCATAAGGTTCTTTTTGTTCATAAAACGCGGCTCGATGTACCCCACGCCTTCTTTGACAAGGTACTCCACCTGCCCGCGAAAATCGTTTGTCACCTCGTCCGCAAATGCACTCAACTTCGCCATTTCATTCACTCCGTTTCTCTTCTTGCCACGAAGGCACTAAGAAGTGTAAAGTGCCTAAAGTGTAAAGTGCCTAAAGTGTTGCAGCCTCGCTTCCTGCTAACTTTAGTTCACTTTAGCTCACTTTAGTTCACTTTAGCTCACTTTTGACCTTCTTTGTGTCTTTGTGGCTAATACCTTGTTCTTCCTACTTCTCGAACCTCACCGCCAAATCGGGCAGGTTCCTCTTGATTTCGTCTATCCTGTAGCCGAAGCCGGGTCCTTTTAGTGTTGAGAGGTCAACTTGGCCGTTGCGCCGCCGATAGAGGCCCGGGTGCACAGCCTCTTCCGGAGCAGAAGCGGCGGGGTAGAACTGCATCGCATTGGTCTCGACCCC
Organism: uncultured Pirellulales bacterium; assembly: GCA_964354365.1. Taxonomy (GTDB): domain Bacteria; phylum Planctomycetota; class Phycisphaerae; order Sedimentisphaerales; family Anaerobacaceae; genus CAYGZM01. Next base: position 5,310 of record CAYGZM010000140.1, on the reverse strand, counting down.
CATAATCGTCCCGGCGTGCGCCGCCAGCCGAACGTGCGGAATCTGCGCCAGCATCGGGTTGGTCAGGTCCTGCACCATCAGCGTCATCCCGTGCGCCTTGGCCCAGCACAGGCTAAGAAGCGCGCCTGTTTGCGTCTTGCACGTTTTAAGCGCCACTCCCGTCCAGCCTAAGCTGCGGCCGAGCCTGATGAGCCTCCAGTCGTGTGCGCTTTCGTCCATAAAGAGCGGCTTGCGGGCCGAGACGCTGTGGACATCAATCTGATTTTCTTCGAGGTCATAAGGAAACGGCTGCTCGACATAGAGTATCATCTGATAAATCCGCGGATGCTCGACCATAAGCCGGTCCAGAATCTCATTTACATAGTCCGGGTCCATCACCGTGCAGTTAAAATCGCTCGTCAGCCACCAGACGCCGTTCTCGATAGCGATATGTCCGACCTTCACTATGCGTTCATAGTCCCAGGCTGGATCATTTCCCCGCAGTTTCACCTTCAGGCACGTCAGCCCGTCGCGTTCGATCCAGTCGGGCAGCAGGACGGGGTAGCCATCTTCCGGCTCGCTGCCGGTCAGTTCCGACGTATCGAGCAGGTCCTTGCCTCCGACCAAGTGCCACGCGGGCAGCCTTTGCGGCGCAGGGAAATTCAGGAAGTCGGCAGGATACTTGCCAGCAAACGAGAGCTTTGTTCCCACCGCCGGCTCAAGGAAGCTCGCCAGGTCCCTGTTCATAAACTCGGCATTGTATGTGGTATATACGTCCCGGCCGAGGAGCTGTCCATAAGCATCGTGCACCGCAATATCAAACGCCGAGCAGCAAACCAGGGCCGCCAAGTATGGCATCGGCTCAGCCTGCTCGCCCCGCTCGCGATTGAGCCGGTCTAAAAGGCCGGGCAGCACCGTCTCGATAAAATCGCTTCCCAATTCGATTGGATGACCGCGCCCGTCGAATTTGGCCCAGGCCTCAGCCAACATTCGGCAGAAAAGCTGCATCGCCTCACACCTGTCCGCGTATGCTGCGCTGCTCGGCCAGGCCCATTGAACACTCAGCGGGGTCTCGCCCCATCCTTTTGCGGTCCGGCCCTGCGCATCTTTGACCGCAACGCGCGTCCGCGCACAGATAACCGACGTGAGGGTCTCAGGCCCGAACTTCAGCGGGACCCGCGTCTGGACGCCGATAAAGTACAAATCCACAGCCGTCGTGCTGATATCGGTATTCATTAGCAGCTTTCTTATTAACCCATCTGGCGGCATTTCAACCATTCAGCGCGGCAAAACCCCCAAACCGATTAGGTTCAAGATTCCCCAGCGGTTGACGCTGCTACGGCAAGGTTTATAGTACCGGGCCGGTGTTGTCAAGAGCGAAGTCGAGTGTTTTTACTTCACATCGGCAAAGAGGCCATTTTTCTATCACCCTAAACCACACAACTTGGGACGATTACGTCTAACATATCGTCGAATTCGGGCGAGATTCACTATGCAGGTAGATTCGTTGATTCACGCGTTCCTTCTCTGGTTCTCAGATACTCACGCTTCTATTATTGTAGCCCACCTTCTGGCCGCGAGGACTGGCTGCGCGAATCCAGAGGGTGCCCAACGACCTTGACCCGGTCTATCGGCTGAATCGGGCCGCAGAACCGTTCGCGTAGACGGTGAAAACTGTTTTTTACGGGATTCTTTCCCTGTTTAGTGATGGCACAGAACAACTGCTTTGGAAATACAAGAAACCGCGTTTATTGGCTAATATCCTGGATTCTCAGCCTTTCTAGACTGTGATGGATAGCAGAGAATCACTCCGCCCACAAGGGGTCCTGCAATTTTTGAGAAGAAAAAGTCTTGACAAATGCCGAGTCCCGTGATAAGGAAAAAGTTGAGTAGGTAATCATTTGTGTATTTTGATTTCGATAGGGTGAATCTGAAGAGTCGGGGAGGTCCCGGCGAGGAGTATTACCGATTTGCACTGGCCCTGATTAACGGCGTTGAGTGGGGCCGGAGATGGTGATTCAAATTAGGATTACGTGGGGCGTTGGGAAGTGTTGTTTCTGTACGACCTCTCCCAAGGTTATTCGGCGAAGCGCGATGAAAACTTTGAATGTGCTTTATTGACGACTGGATAGTAGCAATACTCAGTCTTATTGTAGGGCTGCTCGGTCTTGTTGTAGGGGTAGCCAGCCTTATTCTAGGGCTACTCGGTTTTGTTGTAGGGGTAGCCAGTCTTGCTGTAGGGGTACTCAGTCTTGTGACTACCCCCGTCGATATCTGTTGTGGAAGGTCTGATAGTCGCCTACGCGAGCAAATAACCTGGTGCCTTAATAAATCCCGCAAAATTTCTGCGGTCAGCAAACGGCTGTTTCGTAGAATCGCAGAGTTGGGTATGCTTGGCGTGCGTGTGGTCTTGTGTCTTTCGTGTGCTGTAAAGCAACAACGTCGCGACAAAGACATGGTGGAAAGGCTCGATATCCCCCTGGGTGTTGTACCTTCGGTCCTTGTCTACTGGCGACGCAAGATAAGATGACGAATCAGACACAGCAGAAGCCGCAACTCCTATTTTGCCTGTGGAACGACAAAGAATCGTATAGCCACGTTTCGATAGTGACATCCGATTAAGTGGAAGGGACGCTCATGGGGATAGACGAACGATTGCTTTTGCAAAAGTATGTTGCTCCGGTTGTTCTCGTGGATGTAGAGGGTACAATCCTTTTTGCCAATGAAGATGCAGTTCGTCTCTGGGGAAACGTAGACGGGAAAAAGTGCCACGAATTCATTTACAAACGCCAATCCGAGTGTCCGCTTTGCGTGAGAAAAGACCTGGATGCGAACGGATGGTCCGGAATGATAAGGCGCTCTCGACTCATCAAAGACAAGAACGGTAACGAGATTGAGCATCAAGCCATTGTCACGCCTTATGAGATGGATGCCTTGGGCAAGTGCCACATGGAAATCTATACGTCCGTACCAGAGGCAACTCGTGGAACGCGTGCGATCATGCGCTTTGCAGAGCTGCTTGAAGAATTAGCGGAGCCAAACGATATTATGGGTAAACTTGTAGAATTCCTCAGCAGCGACCAAACTGACTTGAGGTGCCGAACAAGGTGCTATACTCTCAAACCAGGTAAGCCTAAGGACGAACTTCGACTGGTGTTTCGAGATCACCGGTCCGACCCTCCTCCCTATGTCAAAGATATTGATGAGCGTGTGATAAGGCGCTCGCCAAGCGCAGATTTCAATGCGTCGTTTGCATGTCTTGATCAGAAGCGCTGGTTCCTCATGGCTCCCGATTCCAAGAAACTCGATGCGTTCAAAGTCCACTTCAGAGCCCAGCCTCACGATGCCAAGAAGAGACTGTGGAACACAAACCCTGCCGTAGTTCAGCAGCAGATTACCCTTTATTTGTACGACAAAGAAAAAGACGGGATCGTTGATATCTTCGAGGACAAGAGGCCACATACATTTCTCGACATACCTATTCGGACGCAGAAAAACACCTACGGCAAGATTTCCCTCAGTTTGTGGCAGAACTCCTTCCTGTTCTACAGGGAACACATCGAGGAGCTTCGTCTTATTGAGAACTTTGTGATCCGGCGGCTCGTGGCAATCGAGTCTTTGGATGAGGCGAAGGCTGCCGTCGCTCAAAACGTAATCCATGAAGTGTCTCAACCCGCATTCGCAGGCCTTGCGAGTATGGAAGCCTTGAGACGTCGTGACCGTGAGAATGGAAGGACGGCCAGCGATGAGCAAGTCGACTTCTACTTGAAGAAAAATGTCGAGTGCAGTCTGAAAATGGTTGCCTTCCTAAATGATCGTGGTCGAATCAGCGAGGATCTTTCAAGCTTCTCGGACACCCCGACTAATTTTCTCAGCGATGTACTCGCTCCTGTTGTAAACCTGACCCGGTTTGGGATATACGAGAAGTATTTGCGAGATTCCGGTGAGAAGATGGATCCCTCAGAGTTGGAAGATATTCCCGTACGTTACTTTAGGAGTTCCCAATCCGTGAAATCCGTCTTTGATGGCATAACTTATGAGATAGCTTATGGCGGCCGTTGTGACGAAATCACGGTGTACATCGAGAAATATCGTCTTCAACAAGTCGTCTATAATTTATTGAACAATGCTCTTAAATACAAAGGCCGTGGATACGATTACAGGGTGCGCATACAATACCGCCCCGAATTGAACAGCAGGGAACAAAAGCTGTTTGCAGACTATTTTGTCATAGATGTCACTGACGAAGGATACGGCATCGAAGAAGACGAGAAGGAGAAAATATTCGGACTGTGCGTACAAGGCAGAAATGCTCGAAAGGTGTCGAAACTCCCCGGTACTGGGCGGGGCCTATACGTTTGTCGCGCTATTATAAGGGGTGTGGGTGGAGACGTGTTCGTTCAGACCTTGCGTTCGCCCACTGTTTTTCGAATTCTGATCCCGCGCGAGTGCGAGAGCGATGCTTGGCTGAGTAAAGTGGAGCATCTGAGAGAGAGAACCCGCGAAATCAGGAGTCAGTTGATAGATGGAGAATAGATATGGATGCAGTGATTTACTTTATTGAGGACCAGGAGGCACTAACGCCTTACATCCTGGTCGCGCGAAGCGAGGATAGATTCCCAGGCTGCAAGATTCTTGCGGCAGACTCCATAGATGATGCGATAGAGTGGTGTCCGAAATCCGATGCGGAAGTGCTTTTCGTAGTGGACAGCAGGATGACCAGCGAGCTCCTCCCTGAGCATCTGCAAAAGGTGCTGGAGAACAGTGAAGTCAAGATGGAGGACCTCTCCGACCTGCTCACAGACGAGGTCCTCACAGGCGCCTTGGGAACCGCTGTATTGAGATATCTCAAACCCAAGTGCCGGATTATTCTCGTGACCGCTTTCCATAGGAGAATTAGTGGGATACGCCGGACCCATCCGGCACTTGACAAGCTCCTGAGGGAGGCAATTGACGTTTCACTTCCGAAGAAAGACCCCGAAGCACTGACAGAAGCAATCCAAATGCAACTCATAAAGTTGTCGCGCGCTCACAGCCCGCGACAAACCGATTGAAAACTCAAAGTTGAGGGTGGGAGGGGATAATGGCGTGTTCCTCCGTCATTCGCCACTCGCCCGAATTTGGCCCGGATTTCTTTGCGGGCAGGGCCTTGCGGAATCGCCCGATCTCGCTTAAACTGATAAGTTCTATGGGGCCGAGCCCCTGGAATTGCCCAAAGAATGGGTTGCATTGCCGGCCCGAATTTTTATAATTATGAAAAGATGTTTTTGGCCGGGAGGCCGCTTTTTTGAAAATGGCAGGTTTGTGAACCGTCTAAAGTTGTCAGTTTTC
>CAYGZM010000139.1:0-9896 GCA_964354365.1 uncultured Pirellulales bacterium | reverse complement strand
ACTGACCGGTTCGCCTTGTCATACCTGCGAAAGCAGGTATCCAGTAGTCTGCCGGGTGAGTGGATTCCCGCTCCCCGATCAGGTCGAGGACAAGTTTCGCGGGAATGACACACTGTGCTATATCGCTGTCGAATAAGGACTTATCGTGCCGTCTTCTTGAAAACTGGTCAGTTTGAGGTTTCTTGATTACGCGAGCATCTCATCTTCTTCTATGCCGCAGGCGATAGATCATAGCGAGCACCTCGGCCACTGCTACATACAGTGTTTCGGGTATGGTGCTGTCGAGTTTCACGGTTGAGTATATTGTCCTTGCCAATTCGGGCTTTCTGACAATGGGCACGCCGTATGCCCTGGCGATTTCTCGGATCTTCTCGGCTATGTGGTCCGCTCCCTTGGCCACCAGGAGGGGCGCCTCGTTTGCCCCGGCGTCGTAGCGGAGGGCGACGGCCACGTGTGTCGGGTTCGTGAGCACGACGCTGGCCTTGGGCACCTCGGTGAGCATGCGCTTCATAGCCATCTGCAGCTGGATCCTCCGGATTCGGCTCCTGACCTCCGGCGAACCCTCCGTCTGCCTGCGCTCTTCCTTGACCTGCTGCTTTGTCATCTTCAGGTCCTGGATGTGTTTCCATTTCTGGAAGAGCATATCGGCCGCTCCGATGACAAGCAGCGCAATGCAGATGCGTATCATAAGCCCGAGGATTATCTTTGCGATAGCGGCGAGCAGTGCGAAGGACCACGCCCATCGAAGCATCGCAAGGGCCTCCAGCTTGTTCTGGAGGTAATACCACGCTATGGCGGAAACGAAAAGCAGTTTCAAGATGGACGCCAGCAGGTGGACGGCGGAGCGCATGTTAAACATCTTGCTCAGCCCGCCGGCAGGGCTTATCGCGCCGAAGTTAAAACGTATGGCCATGGGCGAGTAGTTGAGCCCTCCGACGACGATGCTGCCGACAAGCGCGCCGACGCAAAGGGCTGCACAGACCGGCAGGATGATGACTATGAAACTGATTATCTTGCCGTTTATGAATTCTATAAACGCGGCGCTGCTGGCGAAGGCGGATGTGTCGCTGCTCATCCCCTGCTGCAATTGGTCCGTACACCAGCGCATCAGACCGGGCGCCAGGAAAGCCACCGCTGTCACCAGGACCACAATCGAGATGAAAGACAACAGCTCCTGGCTCTGCGGCGTCTGGCCTTCGGCTTTGGCCTTGGAGAGCCTCTTTGGTGTTGGGTGTTCTGTTCTTTCAGTGGCCGGCCTCTCTGCCACGGTTTGTACCCCTAACGACCTTTCCGTTGGTTAATTGGTGAGTGGTTAATTGGTTAATAGTCAACCAGGAAGTGCCTGAAGTTCCGAGTGCCTAAAGTAGGGAATTCGCTTCAACTCACTTTAGCTCACTTTAGCTCACTTTAGTCACTTTAACTCACTTTAGTCACTTTAACTCACTTTAGTCACTTTAGCTCGCGCCGACCTTACAATGGAAGCAATCTGCCCATCCAGTCGGCGAATTCGGCCACGAAGCCGTTCACGAACGGTATGAACATCCCCGCCAGCATCAGGCCCAGGCCCACTTGCAGCGGCAGACTGATGAACAGGATTTCTGTTTCGGGGGCTATGCGCGCAATCACGCCGAGCACAACCATCAGCAGCAGAAATGCCGCGAGCATCGGTGCGGCCAATCTCAGGCCGGCTATCAGCAGCGTCGAGCCGGCCTGGACTATTCCGCCGATCATAATCGGCAATGTCGGGATGCTCCCCGCCGGGAACGCCTCGTAACTTCGGCAGATCGTCAGCAGGAACAAATGGTGACCGTTGGCGCTCAAGAAAAGGATGATGAATATCATCTCCATTAACATAGCGAGCGGCTGGCCCATCTCGCCGGTCAGGGGGTCCAGAATCTCCGCCATTGACAGGCCCATTTGCTGTTCGGCAATTTGCCCGCAGAACTTGACCGCTCCGAATACCGAGGCCGCAATCAATCCCATACTCAGGCCGTATATTGCCTCGTTGCTCAGCAGCAATATCGCCTCCAATACCGAGACGCCCCGGCCTGAACTTAAGCCGATTGCAAAGGGGGCCGTCAGAGAAAAGAATAACGCTACCAGTATGGTAACTGCGACCTTGACCTGGACGGGGATGCTCTGCCAGCCGAAAACAGGCAGCACGAGAAAAAAGGCCGAGACCCTTGTCAATACCATCGCAAAACCGAGCAGTTGTCCGACCATCAGATCCATAAATCAGCGCCCGATATTCTGGATGTAAGCAAAAATCTCGGTGAAAAATCTGAGCATCACCTGAAGCATCCACCCCCCGAAGAGCAATGTCACCACCCCGACCGCCATGAGCTTGGGGACTATTGTTAGCGTCATGTCCCGGATGGACGTTATCGCCTGAAACAGCGTCACCACCACGCCCACCACTATGCAGGTCAGCAGGATAGGCGTTGACAAAAGCAGGGCTGTCTCCAGCGTATGTCGCCCCAGGTATAGTATGAAATCACTGTTCATCCGACGAATCCGTAAAACAAGTTAATGTTGTGCCGCTGTGTCACTTGAAGCCGAGGCTCAGGCTCTGCGCCAGCAGGCCCCATCCGTCAACGAGAATGAACAATATCAGCTTGAACGGCAGAGAGATCATCACGGGCGGCAGCAGCATCATCCCGGCGCTGAGCAAAACGCTCGCAATAACCATGTCTATCAGCAAAAAGGGAATAAACAAGAGGCATCCTATCTCGAACGCGGTGCGGAATTCACTTATGATGAATGCCGGGACGACTATGTGCAGGCCGAGGTCCGTCGGACTGCTCGGAGGCTCAATCTTGGCCATCTGCACAAAGAGGGCGAGGTCGGCCTCGCGGCTCTGCCTGAGCATAAATTCCTTGATACAGCCGCTGCCTCTGAGTCCTGCCGTCTTGAAGTCAATCTCGTCTGCTATGTAAGGCTGAATGCTCAAGGCGTTGATCTTGCCGAACGTGGGCGCCATCGTGTAAAACGTCAGAAACAGTCCCAAACCCATAATGGCGATTGTCGGCGGTATGGTCTGCGTTGTCAGGGCGCGACGAACGAAAGACAGCACTATTACTATTCGCGTGAAAGACGTCATCATCACCAGAAGGCTTGGGAGAATGGCTAGGCCCCCGAAAATGATCACAAGTTTAACAGGGGTTGACCAGTCTTTGCCGTTCGCTCCGTTGCTGGTTGCCTTATCCACGACCGTCATCAAGTCGGCGATGCTCGGGACGGTCTGGTTCTGAGCGTTCGCCGCCGACGGATCGTTGTTCAGGGCCGGTGGCGAGGCCGGCGCCGGCAGGTTGCCGGCGGCTGCCCCAAATGAGGCGCTCGCCCCCGAGAGGACGGTGAGCATCAGAACGACAATTGCGGCGAGCTTTCCAGCCATTTGCGCCTTCAATTCTTTTCTTTGTACGGAGCTGATAAATCCATCAGTACCTCGCCGGATTCCGACCTCGCGGCGAATTGGGCACAAAGCCCCATATCCTGGCTTTCCGCACGACCACGGCCATCGGCAAAGACCTTGTCCTGTATCACTGCATCGCTTGTCAGCTCGGCGAGCTTCGTGATATTCTCGTTAGTGCTTCCTACGAGAATCCAGAGATCGCCTATTCTGAGCAGGTGAACTGCCTTTCGAGGGCCGAGATAGGCGGTCTCCACAACCTTGATGCGTTTGCCGGGCAGGTTCGCAATTCTGCCCATAAGCTTTTTTGATGCGTAGATTGCCGCCGCTCCGAGGCCAACAACGAGCAAGACCGAGAGCATCATCTTGAAGAATAGCTCACGAGTGCCCGCCCCGGTGGACGTTGACGACGAAGAATTGGGGTCGTTCGACACGCCTCCAAACGCGATTGACGGCTTTCGCGTGACCCCGTCCGCCGATGTGCCGGCCCTGGAAAGTGAATCCTGGGCGAGTGGCACGGGCGTCCCGCCCGTGGCTGGCGGGCAGCCCGCCGGCAAAGGCGCGCTGAGGCCGCACGTTGTCGATGAGCTCCCCCCGAAGCAGGCGCCTGAATCATTCGGTCGGGCCGGTCTCGCCGAGCCGGTCTGTGCGAAAAAAGGGGCGTTTGGAGACTCAGCCGCGCCCGTGCTGCCGCACATAACGGCCATCAGAAAAGCAATGATTCGTATCATATACACCGCCACGCCGGGAAACACTGATATACCATTTCACTAAGGCTAATCAGGGAGCAAATGGCGTACCTAAACGACATGACCGCTGCAAAGACTCCGAAAACCGCGATTTCGTGCGTGCAATCACCTGTAGCACCTTGTCGAAAAACTTGACATGCGCATAAATCCACCATACATAGTGCTCCGGCACACGTCGAACGATCGATGTCGTAGGGATGACAGCACGAGTCAACTACTTCGCGTAATACAGATAAGCGAACAACGGTCGATAATCGACTATTCTTTTCTGACTACTGCTATCAGGATATGAAGGTTTTCTGAAATTGTTCTCTCGCCTTTCACCCAGTCTCCTCCGGGGCCGGCTCCCCACCAGAATATACGCCATTGTGGTTGTTTGCTTGATAACGAGCGGGATGTTTGATTTTCTGTGGTTGAAGCAAGGGTTTTTTGCAGGAAATCGGCGACGGTCTGGGCGCGTTTGGCGGATAGTATCCACTGCTGCTGTTCCGGGGTCTGCTCGCCTGCAAGACCCTGGATATAAAGCATATCAGTCTCGGGATTGAGACTATTTTGGATGTCGAGGGAAAATTGGGCGAGGTATTGCTTTGCGCGTTCATCGAGGTCTGTGCGGCCGGAGGCAAACGATATATCGGCAATTGTGAAGCCGGCTTTTTCAGCCGGCGCTTGGGAAGACAAGGTTCTCATTGTCTGGCTTAATGTATTAAATACCCGCCGCCTTTTTTCTTCCTTGTCGGCGATGGTTCTGCCATCGATTACTTCCGGGTCTTCCGCATAGTATTTGGTTTTGGGATTTCCCAAGTCGATGGCTTCCCGGAATCCGAAGCCGGCTTTGAATGATTGTAACATAAAGAAGGCTCGTCCCTGGTCGAAAAGTGTATCATCACGTACTTTTCCCATACTCACTATAAGAACGAAGAATGTCAGCAGCAATGTGATCATATCTGAAAACGTGATTATCCACACGGGTACTTGTGGGCCTTCATCTGGTGGTCTTTGTACTCGGCTCAATCTTGCACACTCCGTCCCACTAAAACGATTTCGAGCACGCGTTCATCTCGTTGTTGTCCTGATGGAGAGTCATTCTCGCCGAGCTCTTTGGCCGTAAGGGTGCTTGCCGTCGAAATGCTGCAACGATTAAGATCGAGGCCTTGCTGTGCCTTCAAAACCTCAACCACGGCCCACGCGCGTGACAGGCCCGTATGTGCGTCGGTGCTGTCGGCGTCCGGCCCGTGTTCGCTGACCACGACTCTGCCGGGCGCGTCTTTCAGGAATGAAGCTATTAAGGCCGTAATATGCCGCCCCTCGGGTGAAAGAACCATGCTCTTGCCCAGAAAGACTCTTTTGGACGGCATTAGAAGCACCCTGCAGTCTTTGTATCCGGGTGTTTCAGGAAGAGCTCTTAAGACGCCTTCAGTTGCGTTGGATGTTGTTGTGATGGATGGTTTTTCGGAACCAGAAGCTGGTTCCTCCATAGCCCAAATTTGGTTTGTGGGCACAATGGCGCTATTGTCGCTCGGGTCTGACTTGGTAAAACCGGGGAAAGTCTTGCGCATAACCTTGCCCAGCGCTCGAATGCTTTCCCGCGCGTCGTTGTCATAAGAAGAGAATGTCACCAGCAGCACGAAGAACGTCAGCAGGTTTGTCATACAATCGCTGAAGCTCAGCAGCCAAATCGGCGCACTGGGGCCGCCATCGGATGCCTGTCGTCTATGACCTGCCATTATACTTTTGCCTTTACTTCTTCTCTCTTGCTTTGCGAAAGAAAAATCTGCATTTTCTCGCGGACGCCCGTCGGATTGGCGCCATCGGCAATGGCGCACACCCCCTCCATAATCATTTCTTTTGTAGTTGTTTCCGCCTTGGAGTAGAGACCAAGTTTGCCCGCCAGCGGCAGGAAGATCAGGTTTGCAAGGATTGCGCCATAGAAGGTCGTTATCAAGGCTACCGCCATTCCGGCCCCTATCTGGTCCGGAGACTGGAGATTCTTGAGCATCTGCACCAGACCTATGAGCGTGCCCACCATACCAAAGGCAGGCGCCGCCGAACCCATGAATTCAAGTATCTTCTTCCCGTCCGCGTGCCGGTCCTGTAAATACTGTATCTCCATAGACAGCAGGTCCCGAATCTGTTCGGGCTTTTGCCCATCCACGAGCATCTGTAATCCTTTGGCGAAAAAGGTGTTGTTGACCTTGTTGATTTCCTGCTCCAGGGCGATTGCCCCGTCTCGCCGGTTGATGGCGGCACAATTCACCATTTTCTGTATCAGATGCGATGGTTGTGGTATCCTCGATACGATTGTTTTCTTGACCACTGAGAATACCCCAAGGAATTGCGGAAGAGAGAAATGTATCAGCGTGGCGCACAACATGCCTCCGACGGTAATTGCCACCGATGGCATATCGACAAATATCACCCAGCTCCCGCCGAGCATTATTGCCCAGCCGATAACTGTGAAGCCAAGCATTACGCCTAATAGTGTCGCTAAGTCCATAGCGTTAATTCTCTTCTGTTATTTGCTTTAGTTTCTGGCAGAAGTAGGCGGCGAGCACAGGCTCGGAATTCGCCAGCTCAGCCAGGAGGTTGGCCTTGGTTCTGTCGCCCATATAGTGAAGAATCTTTACGGCGTCATTGGGACTGCCGGTTTTGGCTTTGCTCATATTGGTTAGTATGGTGCCGGCGCTGGCGGGATTCATCTTGTCATAAGTGGCCGCCATCGATATCAGGTTGCCCTGCTCGGTTTTGGCAATCTCAATCCTGGTTTTGTCCAGCTTGTCCCGTTCTTCTCTCAGGCCGGCGATGGTCGAGGTAAGCTCGATTCGCAGGTTGTTGAGCTCGTCGATGTCCTTTTTCAGCTCGTTGTGAGCGACTTGCAGCCGTTCCTCGCGTACTTTGAGTTCTTGCAGCTTGGTTTCGTATTCTTGGATCTTGTCCCTGATCTCGCAAACGAGGCTCATGAGCTGTTTCTCCGTCATAGTTTTTCTGAGCTGGCCGTCGTCTGCCGTGCCCGGACCCATCGCAAGCGTTTGCGGCTCGGGCAGCTTCTGTTCAGACCTCTGGTTGGAGTCTGCCGGCTCGGCCGCTTTCGTGCCGGCCGGCGTCTTGCCCGTAAGCCACGCCACAACAAACATCCCCGCGAAGCTCACAAGACCCGCCCCTGTCATTATTATCAGTTTCTTTTTCATTGGTCGTCTCCGGTCTGGGTAATCTGTCGCAAAACCGGATCGCTCTTTCTCGCAAACCCGATACCGGCCATTTCATCCAGCTCTTTCTGTTCAAGTTTTTCCTGTTCTCTTATGAAATTCGCCTTTGCCTGTGCCCGCAGCTTCTCAAGGCCTTTTCTGAACCGCCTTAGCTTCAGGACTTCGGCGATCTTTTGCCTCTGCTGCAATTCGAGCTGTCTGGCCTGCTCTTCAAGTTTCCTGATCAGGTCGTTCGCTGTCCTCGAATGTTTCAGGAAGAGCTCCTGCTCGCCCAGACGCTCACGAGGGGCTTTGCCGCTCAGCTCCCTGATTATGTCCTGCAATATTCTCTTTTCTATGAGCAGCTCACTTCGTTTTTGCGTCAGCCTTTCGGTGAGCCTGAGCAGCTCCGTTTTCTTTACCTGTTCTTCCTTCGTTTTTACGTCGAGGACGCGCTGCAGGCGCCACACAAACCGTTTCATTGCAGACAGCCTCTGACTCTATTTCTTTGCCGGACGAACGCTCAACAGATCGTCCCACGATTGGGTAATACCGACTAACCTCCTGATTGTCTCTTGGTAAGGTGTCCTTTCTCGAATCGTCTGGATAAGAAAATTGTTTATTTTGTCGATCAGGGCGATTGCGCCGTCGATCCTTCGATTGCTGCCCGGCGAGAATGCCCCGATGTTTATCAGGTCCTCGGCGTCGTTATAGACCGCATATATCTCTTTCAGCTTCCGGGCCGCGAGTTTGTGCGCCTCGCCGGTTACGGCGGGCATCAACCGGCTCACGCTTCCGAGAATATCCACCGCCGGGTAATGCCCGCGGTCGGCCAGCTTTCTTGACAATACCACGTGCCCGTCGAGCAGGCTCCTGGCGCTGTCGGCCACGGGGTCCGTAAGGTCGTCGTTTTCAACCAGAACCGTGAGAATCCCGGTTATGCTGCCCGTCCTGGTCCTGCCCAGGCGCTCGATGAGTCTTGGCATCAGCGCAAATACGCTCGGGCAATAGCCCTTTGCCGCCGGCGGCTCACCGGCGGCCAGCCCTATTTCACGCTGGGCCTGGGCGAAACGTGTCAGCGAATCCATCATAAAGAGGACATCTCGGCCCTTGTCTCGGAAATATTCGGCGATTGTGACGGCCACAAATGCCGCCTTCACGCGCTGAATCGGAGGGCAGTCCGATGAAGCAACCACAACCACGCTGCGAGCCAGGCCCGCGGCGCCGAGGTCTCCTTCGAGAAACTCGCGCACTTCCCGGCCCCGTTCGCCTATCAACGCCACAACGTTGACCGATGCATCACTCGAATTGGCTATATCGCCTAATAGCACGCTCTTGCCGACCCCGCTTCCGGCAAAAATACCGAGCCTCTGGCCCTTGCCGCATGTCAGCAGCCCGTCCAGCGACCTGATCCCCAAGGCCAACGGTTCGGTAATCTTTCCCCGGCTCAGCGCCGGCGGGCTGGCTGCATCCAGGGCCTTTTTATCGCTTCCCGCCAAAGCCCCTTTGTCGTCGATCGGCTCGCCCAATCCGTTCACCACTCTGCCCATAACATCATCACTCAGCGTGATGAATCGTGGAGTTGTGCGGGTAGTCACCGCGTCCCCCCGCGATATGCCTTCTATGTATTCCAGCGGAAGCAGGATAAGATGGTCGTTCTGGAAGCCCACCACTTCGGCCAGCACGCGCCGACCGTCGCGGATATGAATGCCGCAAAGCTCGCCCAGACCCACAGCCGGGCCGTTGGATTCCACCCGCAGGCCCGCCACCCGAACAACCGAACCACGGCAGTTCAATAGGTTCATCGCGTGCAGGGCTGAGTGAAACTTCTCAAAGTCAACCGGATTGTCCTGCGGGGCGTCAAGAGGTTTCTGACCTGCCTGGATGCCCCTAATCTTGGTGCTGGCCATATATGTTATTTCACCTTCCGTAGAGCTTTGCCGATTTGCTCCAGATGCTGGTTGATCAAAGATTCGATAATTCCCTTAGGGGTTTCGACCACGCATTCCGCCCGCCCGATACTTGCATCCGGAACAAACTTGATGCCCCTTTCGTTAAAGTCTTCGCCCGGCTCATTCTCCCGCAGCTTTTGCCATTCGGTAAGGTCCGCGGGATTCAAACGCACCACCACATCCTGATGGACGGGAGCATTGCTGAGCGTCTCTTTTATGATTGGTTCTATCTTGTAGTCCCCGTTTTCCACTTTTTGGGCCAGAATCTTTCGGGCGATCTCCACCGCAAGTCTGGCAATTTCCTCTTTATGCGCCGCAAACGTCGCCTCGTAGAATTCGTTGAGCTTGGCAGTCACTTCCCTGAGGGCCTGATTCACCTGGGAAAGTGCGGCTCTTTGAGCCTCCACATCCTGCATCAGAGTTTGCTCGACACCGGGCTGCGAATCTACTCCATCGCCGCCGGACAACTCGGCCCGGCTGCCGCCACTATAGTGATCGGGGATATTGGTCAACCCAATCGGCCTGTCAAGATGGACTGTCAACGTTCCTGGCATCGTGCTATCGCCCTATGAATCTGAGTTTGCCTGCTTCATTGGCTTCTCGC
>CAYGZM010000138.1:3372-9910 GCA_964354365.1 uncultured Pirellulales bacterium | reverse complement strand
AAATCCGAAGCACTAAATCCGAAATCCTAAACAAATCCAAATGACCGAAACTCGAAATTCAAAACAAACCATAGCGTCTTATTTCGACGGTGGTTATGGCAGCCGGATTCCAATATCAAGTGAAAAGAAACACGAAGTTGAAGGTTGTAGTACCCCGTAACAATCGAAACTGTGGGCATCATCGTGAGGCGCTTCGGCGCCGGAACAGCCTCTACCTTCGAGGGGTAGGAGATTGCCACGTCGGCCTTCGGCCTCCTCGCAATGACGAGGGCCACAAAATCAAGTGTTACGGGGTAGTAGTGCAGATTGACACTGTTTTTCGGTTAGTTGGATTCCTGCCTGCGCAGGAATGACAGAGAGCAAGTTTTTTGGTATCGTCCCAAGGTCTGTGGGGAAAACACTATCGGGTAAGAAAGCGTTCCTTCGACACTGCTCAGGATGGTGAGCTTGTCGAACCATTATCGCATTAGGGCTGACAGCAGGTAATAAAACGGCTCCGAGAATCTCCCAGAGCCGTTGTGCTGGTAGCGGATAAAGCGATAAACGCTATTGGCTGTTCCGGAAGTGAACAGCCAGATTGCCCCAACCTTTGGGACGATAATAGTTCTTTTGTTAAGTGTTTAGACTTTAGTTGAGGAGTAACGTTATGTCTTCGAGTAACAGAGTAATCTCCCGCCAGGAGCTGCTGTCGCGTGGAGCCCAAACGACAACAGGTGTTTTAACAGCCGTTGCGCTGGGTTCTTGCAGCTCATTGCGGAGGGCGCGAACAGGCAGGTCTGCTTCGCAGATTCGTTTTGGCCTGACAACCTATCAATGGGGCAAAGACTGGGATTTGCCGACGCTTATTGAGAATTGTCGGAAGGCTGGGGTCTTAGGCACGGAATTGCGAACGAGCCAGTCATACGCGCACGGGGTTGAGCTGGACATCAACGCCAAGCAGCGCCGCGATGTGAAGAAACGATTCGCTGACAGCCCTGTTACGCTTGTCGGCGTTGCCACGAGTGAGCGTTTCGATTCGCCCGACCCGGAGGAGCTCAAGGCAACAATTGAAAACACAAAGGGCTACATCAGGCTCAGCCGTGACATAGGCGGAAGCGGCGTAAGGGTGTTCCCGAACGGCTTTCATAACAATGTGCCCCGCGAGAAGACCATCGAGCAGATCGGTGAGTCGTTGAACACCGTTGGCGCATTCGCCGCGGACTACGGGCAGCAGGTCCGCCTCGAGGCGCACGGCAACGCAGGCGAGCTGCCGACCATCAAAGCGATTATGGACTGTGTCACCGAGCCGAGTGTCAGGGTGAAGCTGAACTGCGACAAGAGAGACAACGAGGGCGAGGGCTTTGAGCATAATTTCAACCTCGTCAAGAACCTGCTCGGCTCAACGATACACGCGCACGATTTCAAGGATGCCGAGTACCCTTACCAGTTGATGATCGATTTACTTGTGAAGATGGGCTGGGCCGGCTGGATACTGTTGGAGAACAGCAGCAGTGTTCCCGACCGCGTCGCAGCGCTTATCGAGCAGAGGGGGATATTCGAGCATAAGCTGCGCAAATCACTGGTGGGGTGATGGGAAATATAGACCGGCCAGCATACGCAGAAACCGTGGCACGGCCATTCCCTCGACTTCGCTCGGGACAGGCCTGGCCGTGTGTTCACGGGCTGGAAGCCCGTGCCACCGGGTATCCCCGCAGCGATTTACCTGAAACTGCTATTGACGGCACTGGTTATTTCCGGGGTATATTTGACCAACAGGACTCACAAGACGAAAGCGGCGTGAATGAATACGAAAACTACCGGTGTTGCAGCTATCCTTGGGGCCAGTCTGATGTGGGCTATCGAGCCGATCTTTGCCAAGTTGGCTTATAGAAGCTCCGATTATCTTCAGACCTCCGCCTTTAGGGCGATTGGCGTTGCCGTGACGGCTCTCGTCTATGTGTTCCTGACTAATAAGGGGAATCTCAAGGTCAGCCGAAAACAGCTCTCCGTGCTGGTCTATATCGCCCTGGTGGGCACAATGCTTGCGGATTTGCTGTATCTATATGCGCTCGGAGAGATTGCCGTAGTTAATGCCGTTCTGATTGGCCACATGCAGCCGATTTTCGTGGTCCTGATAGGATATTTCCTTCTGAAAGAAGACAGGCTCACGAAATATGATTACCTCGGCATACTTATAATGATTGTTGCAGGCTTGCTTGTTACCACGAAGACGCCCGCCAACCTTTCCGCTCTAAGATTGGGCGCCGCCGGCGATCTTCTGGTGCTGGTTGCGACGGCGGCCTGGGCGACAGCCGGGATAGCGATGAGAAAGCACCTTCGGCAGCTCAATGCCGGCGTGGTCGCGTTCTATCGGTTCTCGATTGCTTCGCTGATCCTCGTATTGTATTTGTCACTTACGTCAGCCATAGTCCTTTGTGCTTTCAAGACACTCTATTTTGGCACTTGACCTTGTACTGTCAGAGGCCCGCCTTTTTGTTCAGGCAGGTCGATACCACAGTATGTGATTAGAAAAAAGCCCGGGGAAACAACACATTCTCCCAGCCCTGCTCCGAATCTCAATAGCTCTCAGTGTCTAAGCCAGTGTCCAAGTCTATCCGTTGCCAGTCTCCCGGCGTCATTCTGGCGTCACTCTCTGGCGGGTTATCTCTGCACCGCCCGCGTACAGGGAGTAGACTGTGCGTGTACAAGCCGTTTCTGATGGCGAAAACCGCTTTTAGCGAAGAGGCGGAGCAAGCTCCCGTAAGGTCGGTCTCACCCCAGCCGGCCGCTCGGTCATTCAACCGACCTGCGACGGGCAAATTCTGCTCATAATGCGTTGTGCCGAGGCAAAACAGCCGATAAATCAAGAACATTGGCCGAATTGCACCTGTAAATTCTAATAGAGGCCCGTGGAATAGTTCTACAGCGCAATCTAATGTTGAAAAGCTTGTCCTGAGCGAAGCCGAAGGATGCCAATTTTCAAAACAAGAATCCGCTCATCCACCTGTTTTGGTCCTCCAGCATTTCGGTAATTAGTATTTTGAATTTGTTTCGAGTTTCGACATTCGGATTTCGAATTTCTCAATATAAGCGTAAGTGTTTATATAACAAAAACTTATATTTCTTAGCAAAATCTAATTTGCGCTGTAGTGATAGTGTTCCGGGTTGAAATGTCAGCCGGGATCGTGTATAATGAGTATGGAAATCGGTTATAGAAGGTGCACCTGAAAATGGCAGTGCGACACGGCAAAATCCTCTCGCAACTGACGGTATTCGCAATACTGTTCCTATTTCGCACCGGCGTCTCGTCCGCGATGACCTTAGCCGCCGGACCGCTCCGGCCCGCTCCCAATTTCTCTCTCACAGACCTCGGCGGCCGGACCATGAGCCTGGGCCTGCTGAGGGGCCGAAATGCCCTGCTGCTCTTCGGCGCCACTTGGTGCCCGCACTGCCGCAAAGCCCTTGAGACCCTGGAGGATATCCACGAAGCCGTCGGCGACCAATTGGCCGTATCCTTCGTGGCCGTAGGTCAGAACGCCGCCGAAGTGATGGATTTCTTCGGCGACCGCATCCCGCCGTATAGTATCCTGCCCGACCCCAATGGCGAGGTCAGCACTCGTTACGCAATCAAGCGAATCCCCTTATGCGTATTCATTGACGAAACCGGCCTGATTCAATACGTAGGCCGATTCAACGACATAATCGTATGGCGACTGCTCTCCGGCGAACAGATTTACTATCCCGACACCCCCTACGATAATATGCAGGCATCCGACCGCCTCGCGGCGCAAACGCCCGATGACCTTTCGCTCAAGCTCAAACGCTATATCGTCGAGCTCGATGAGAAACCGGAATTCTCGAAGAGGCTCTCCAAAACCGCATTGAAGTCGCAGCAGACGTTCTTCCATCAAGCCGCCCAGCGCATCGGCGGACGGATCATCCATAACTACGGCAGGCTCAAAAACAAAATCGTGGTTGAAATATCGCCGGACAGGGCAAAGAGACTCAAAGAGCTGCCCCGCTTCAAGAGCTTCAAGGAAGACCGGCGCGTGCACGCCCTTCTCGAAGACTCCGCGTATCAGATTAGGGCCGACTACGCCTGGGACAACGCCATCACCGGCCAGGGCGTCAAGGTATGCGTAGTCGATACCGGAATCGATTACACGCATCCCGACCTGGTCAACAAGGTCATCGCACAATACGACGCCACAATGGAGACCGAAGACGCAATGGACGATAACGGCCACGGGACTCACGTCGCCGGCATAATCGCCTCCGAAGGACTCCAGTACCGCGGCGTCAGCCACGACGTCTCGCTCCTCGCCGCAAAAGTCCTCGATTACACCGGCAACGGCTATTCCTCCGACGTGATCCTCGGCATCAACTGGTGTATCGAGCAGGGCGCCGACGTCATCAACCTCAGCGTCGGCGAAGGCCTGTTCAGCGGGACCTGCGACTCCGACGAGATGGCCCAGGCGGTGAACGCCGCCGTTGACGCAGGCCTCGTTGTCGCCTGCGCCGCAGGCAACGACGGCGACTTGACTCAAATGGTATCACCGGCCTGCGCATCAAAGGTCATCGCCGTCGGCGCCGTTGACAAGGTCGATAACATCGCATCTTACTCCGACGGCGGAGCAGAGCTCGACCTCGTCGCGCCGGGCGGCGATCAGCTCGGCGGAAAGGACTTCCCTGAAATAGTCTCCACCTACAGCACCGAGGTGGCGAACAACCCTCTGTACTGTCTCTATCAGGTCACCGACGAGTGCTGGGATGAGTACTTTGTCGTTGACGGGACCCGCTACATCCGCGCCGTGGGAACATCGATGGCCGCCCCGCATGTCGCCGCCGCGGCCGCACTGCTGCTCGAGGCGAACCCCGGGCTGACCCCGGCTCAGATCAAAACGGTGCTCGAACAGAATGCAGACGACCTCGGGACGCCCGGCTGGGACAATGCCTACGGCTGGGGCAGAATAAATATCCAAAAGGCCCTCGAAAATATCCCACCCGAAGCAGGCGAGCTGGCCGTCAGAATCACCGAACCCAACGCATCAGAGAGCTTTATGGTCAACGAGCAATTCGGCCTCGCAGCCGAGGTCGAGTGCTTTGGCGGCGACGGCTGCGGCAATGTCCTGCTTCACGCCCAGCTCTGCAGCGGACGCGACTGCAATGACTTCATCGACATCAACTCGCTCACCACCATATCCACGCTCGATAACAACCCCAACGATCTCGGCGTCCTCAGCGGCTATGCCGTCGATACCGACGTGCCCGTTATTTTCGACGCCCAGACCGTCCTCGACATCTCCGAAAACGCCTACGCAAAATCAATCAACCCTGCAACATCGCTGGTCGGCTCTACCCTGCCCGGCGAATACAACACCGGCGACCTCGAACCGAACGACGGAATCGGCGCTATCGGTGAAGACGTCGCGGTGCAATACAGCTTCGAACTGCCCGCGGGCAACATCAAAACGCTGAAAGTCAGAATGGAGAACTACATCGTCGTGCACCAGGTCTATCCGCCGTTCGCAGGCTGGTACGTATATACGTCCAATACCGCCGGTGATAATCTGAATCTCGTGGGCGACTGCATTCCCCCTGAAGGCGGCGGCGGCGAAACCCCGGCTCCGGATTGCTGGTTCATTTCCAGCGACCCCAACACCCTCGCCGACCTCAATCCGGGCGGGACAAACTACATCAAGCTCGTCTCCCACGACGTCGATGACGACGGTTTCGGACAGGATTTCCTCACCTTCAACGATATTGAGGTCATCGTCGAATACGAACCCGACCCGAATAACGACGAGGTGTACAAATACTACGTCAAGTTTGACCTCAACGACATCGACCCTTTGGCCGAACTGACCGCTGTACGCCTCAAAATCAACGTAGCGCAGCCCGCCGCAGACTCCGTCGCCGAACTGTATCTCGTCGATAATACGCTGCTGCCGAGCGACTCGGCCCAGGCCCTTCACGAAGCCGGCGACCCCTGCTATCCGACCCTGGCCAACCCGATAAAGACCTTTAGCTGCGAAAACGCCGGAACCGTCAGCCTCAATATCAAGGCGGCCGTCGAGCAGGCCCTCCTTGCCGGACACGATTCCATCGCCTTCCAAATCAGCGAGTATAACACCGACCAGCTGGTCGCGCTCAGCGCCAACAGCAGTGACAATCCGCCGATACTCACAATTTCCCAAAAGGTCGCCCAAGCCCCCGGCGAACCGCCCGACGCCAACTCCGCCGGCGACCCCAACAGCGGGCCGCGCACCTTAAACTATGACACCGTAATCGTCCGGGACATCTCGCAGGACACCTATACAAGAGACGACAATCCCGCTTCGGCGGTAATCGGCGCCCCGTTTGCACCCGAGTACAACACCGGCGACCTCGAACCGAACGACGGCGTCGGCGCTATCGGCGAAGACGTCGCGGTGCAATACGGCTTCGATCTGCCATCGGGCAGCATCAAGACGCTGAAAGTCAGAATGGAGAACTACATCGTCGTGCACCAGGTCTATCCGCCCTTTGCCGGCTGGTACGTCTATACGTCCAATACCGC
>CAYGZM010000138.1:0-3272 GCA_964354365.1 uncultured Pirellulales bacterium | reverse complement strand
AGCAGGTATTACGTCAAGTTTGACATCTCCGACCTCTCAACGGACACGCAGGTTGATTCGGCCACTCTAAATCTCTACGTCACCGAACCTGCCGCGGATTCCGTCGCAGAAATCAGCATTGTCAACGGCACTTACAACACATCCACCATCCCTTACACCATTTACGAGGCCCAGGATGCCGACTATTCGACCCTGACCAACCCCATAAAGAGCTTTGCCTGCGACACCATCGGCCTTAAAAAGATCAACGTCAAAGCCGTCCTCGAAGACGCCATAGAAAACGGCGTCGCAGAAATAGCATTCCTTATCAACGAGCAAGGCGAGGATGACCTCTTTACCGTCGATGCCGGCGCAGGTGTAAATCCGCCGCGATTGGATGTGTACCTCAAGTCCGGCCTCAGCAGCGGTCGCGCCGGGTGGTTGCTGCTGCCCAATGGCGGCGGTGATTTCAAGCTGCGAGTCCTGGCCAATAACGACGTGGGCCTCGTCGCCCTGTCCGACACCGTCGTCATCAACATCTACGACCCCAATCTCCCGGTCATTCACAGCGTTGACTGCATGATAAACTCCGCCTGGCAGGACTGCAAAACGACAGGGTACGGGGACACCCTGCAAAAAATAAGAATCGACGCCACCGACCCGCAGGGGACGCCCGACGTCTGGCTAACGCTCACAAACGTCCCCGACAGCAATAACTTCGTGGACGAGCCGTTGACCTACAACGGGGGATATTTTACAAAGGATACGAATCCTTTCTTTAAAATATCCGACTCGGGTCAGTGGCAAATCGTCGTAACCGCCCGCGACTCCGATGGAAATACCGACACTACGACTATCATCTGGAACATCCCCTGGGGCGCCCTCGACGCCTACCTCATCAGTCCAACCGGCGATATAACCGTACCCAAGAGCGGCAGTTTCAATGTCCAGGCCGGCGTCCACTGCCTCGATGCCGAATGTCCCAACGTTGACCTCAGCCTGCGCCTCAATGAACCCAACGAATTGATATACGACGACGCCTCTGCCGAAGATTACGGCGACATCGGCTCAACCAGCGGCTTTCTCGCCGCCAAGTTCAAGCCGGCCGCCTATCCCGCCCAGCTAAAGACCGCTCGCTTCTACGTCTGGGACCAAACCGCGTATCCCTTCGAGCTGCACCTCTGGAACGACGACGGTGGTGCGGGCAAACCAGGAACAGAGTTGATGCCGCCCCTTGTCGTTGACCCCGTCGCGCCGTCCGCGGCAGTGCCCGCCCACGAGGTCGCCTGGTTCGACGTTGACCTGTCGGCCCGAAACATCGTCATAAACAGGGGAGAATTCTACATCGGCTTCCGCCAGATAGAAGGGGACAAGGTCAATCAACTCGGTTTCGATATGAGGGGCGCTTCTTATCACCCGTACGCCCGTAGCTGGGGCTTCCTGCCGGAATTGGGCTGGTTCAACCTTGATGAGTACTGCCAGTGGTGCGATTGGCTGCCCGAAGCATGTGAGTACTGCGGCAATCTTATGATCCGCGCCATAATGTCGGAGCCGGGGGCCTACTCAGGCCGGCTTCCGAACACCGTCGGCCCCGCAATTTTATACACAACCGACAACCACCCAAAACCCTGTCCCAACACGGATATGGATCCCGGCCAGAGTTGCCAGGTCGCCCTTACCGTCCACGCAGTCGGCGCCGCCGGTCAATCCGCAAAATTCCACGCAGTCTCCGCCAACAACTACAGCCTCGACAGCGCCGGCCCGGTCAAAGTCACCATCACCAACCCTCTGACCCCCTGCGCCGCCGCGAACCTCAACGCCGTAGGACTCGTTGACTTCGACGACTTCGCCGTCCTCGCCGACCAGTGGCTTGCGACCGCCCCGCCCCTCTCCGCCGACATTCATATCGACGGCTCTATCGACGCAGAAGACCTCGCGCGCCTGGCCGACTACTGGCTCACAACCTGCGAATGATTCACGCTGCCTCCGCATGGATCAAACCGGCCAATGGCACACTCACTGCAACCTGCAAAATGCCGTCCCCGCCTAACCGCCGGAAAATGATTTCCCACCCGATAAGAGAGATGACAGGTTTTTCCTTTACACTTTAGACTTTTGATTTTAGACTTGTTCCTCTATGGGAAAGAAACCTGCATCCCGGTCAAAGAAGGCTGCGCAGGTCGCCAGGCCGTCAGCTTTCGTCGATACGCGGGTGATTTACTGCGGCGATAACCTCGATCAGTTGAAGAAACTTCCTGATGAGTGCATCGACCTTATTTATATCGACCCGCCTTTTAACTCCAACCGCAACTATGAGGTCTTCTGGGGCGAGACAAAGGAAAAACGCGCATTCGAGGACCGCCACGCCTCAACACAGGCATATATCGACTTTATGCGTCCTCGTTGCCTTGAACTGCACCGCGTTCTGAAGAAAACCGGCTCCTTTTATTATCACTGCGACTGGCACGCCTCCCATTACGTCAAAATCATGCTTGACCAGATATTTGGGCAAAATCAGTTTCAAGCAGAACTCGTATGGAAGAGAACAACCGCTCATGGTGACACACGCGGCTATGGTCATATCACAGACTCAATCTTCTTCTACACTCTCTCTGACGATTTCAGTTGGAACCGCCAAACTCGACCCTATTCGGAGGCACATATAGAAAGTTCGTACCGCCAGGTTGATCCTGAATCTGGGAAGCGATTTATGTTGGCTGACTTAACAGGGGCAGGAACTCGCAATGGCGAGACGGGACTTTCTTGGAGAGGAGTAGATGTCACGGCCAAGAATCGTCATTGGATACGACCACCCACCGAACTTGACAGGATGGACTCTGAAGGGATCATCTACTGGCCTCCTAAGGGCGGTATGCCGAGGTATAAGAAGTTCTTGGATGAAGACACGGGAATGCCTTTAGACAACATCTGGACAGACATCCCTGGTGTAGGCTCACAATCAGCCGAGCGCCTTGGCTACCCCACGCAGAAACCACTTGCTCTGCTCGACCGAATCATTAAAGCCAGCAGCAATCCCAACGACATTGTTCTCGATGCCTTTTGCGGGTGCGGCACTGCATTGGTTGCGGCGGAAAATTTAGGCCGGCAGTGGATAGGTATTGATATTTCGCCGACGGCGTGCCGGGTAATGGCAAAGCGTTTGCGGGATGTATGCGGTATGAAAGAGGATGAAAAGCTCTGGCGGATTGGCCGGGGCTTCGTCGTGCGCGACCTGCCCTGGAGCGAGGAGCAGCTTCGCAAGATTCCGCCGTTTGAATTTGAGAACTGGGCGG
>CAYGZM010000137.1:0-9930 GCA_964354365.1 uncultured Pirellulales bacterium | reverse complement strand
TTCCTGTCCCACGCCCGAACAAGCGGTTTATGGTCTTTGGGGAAGCCGAACGTGCTTTGGTGCTCGAACAGCCATTGGTCAGCAGCGTAACTGCCCGTGCCGAACAGGTAAATGACCAAGTCCTTGCATACAATCGGGGGCTGCTGGCGATTCCAGCTCGGCGATCCCGTGAAAGGAGCTTCCCAGAGCAGCTCTCCAGTCGCCGCATCGAGACAGCGCAGAAACGACGCTTCCAGCCCGGCCTGGGGAACGTAAAGGCGTTCGGCGTAGTACAGGGGCGAGGTGTACGAAACGTGCACTCCCGGAAAATAGCGTCGCCAAAGCAGCCGGCCCGTCTCCTGTTCAACGGCAAATATCTGTCCCTCGCCCGTATGCGTGTACATTCGCCTGCCGCCGCAAACCGAAAAATGCTTGACAGTCCCTTCGTATCGACGGATCCATTTCATCTCAAACGGCGGCTTAATGCCCTGATCATTCTGGTTTGTGTTGCCGAAATTGCCGAAACTGGTGAACCAGTCGTACTTCGAGTCGTTCAGGTCCCCAGACAGCGGGCTTCGGACCTTCCACAATTCGAGGTCGGTAGCTTCCGGCCTGGCTGACGCTTGACCGGTCGGCCCCAAGACGTACATAAGACCGTCCTCGCAGCCAAAATAGACGCGGCCATCGCACACTGCCGCTGGAGCAGAGATTGCTTTTCCGAACGGCGTCTTGAACGACCACACCTCGCCTTCACCGGAAAGCGGCACAACGTACAATGCCCCGTCCAGCCCCCCATACACCGCAGAATCCCGCAACAGTATCGGCGACGAGATAGATGGATACCCCCCCAAACACTCAGCGCCTTGTTCGGGTCGATAACGGCAGAGGCCAAAGCCTTCCTCCGGACGACCTCGGTAAACATCCTGTCCGCGGATGCTCACCGAACTGAAACTTATCAGGCCGGAACCTTTATAGCTCGTCTCCGTTCCCCGCACATACTCCGTTTCAACCGTGCCGTCGCGAAGACGAAGAATCTCCACCCGACCTTCATTGTCACGGCGCGTCCATTGTCTATAGACTTCACCTGATTGCCCCACGCTCAGGGCAAGCGTGGAGGGGCTCTCGCGAGGGCCGCCAAGATACTTGGCCCGAATCGCTGCCTCAGTACCGACATCCTCCAGCCAAATCACCATCCCGCCCGCCGGGACAATCAGCATGTTTGCGTGCAGAGCGAGATCCCTCGAACAGCAAAACTGGCTCTCCCAGGTCGCCCGTCCGCGGTGTTCAAGCCAATCCACGCCGCTCCAGCGATCACCCTCAAAGCCCAAAACTTCCTTGACAAAATCCCACGTCCAGCAGACCGTCCCATCCGGCTCTACGCAGTATATCCGAGACCCAAGTGTCGCAAAATATACGCGCTGCGCCCCCCCTGCCCCTTGGGCCGCTTGGGTGGGGGCCGGGCCCGCAACCGGCGTGCTGAATATCGGATCGCCGCAGCGTATCTCCTTGACCAGCGTTCCATTTACTGCGTTGAGGACGTAATAGGCCCCGGCCGTCGTTCCGAAATGGAGATAATCGCCTACGATCAGAGGAGAGCTGACATTGTTGCAGTTGGCCGGTCCGCCGCGGGTTTCGTATCTCCACACAGGGCGAAGCGTACGAGCGTCAATGCACGCAGCTACGCCCGAACCGTCAACCACGTATATACGGTCACGGCTTATGACCGGCGATGTGAAGATCGCGTCGGTCAGAGGCACGGCGGCAAGCAGCTCGAGCGGTGTCGTTATCTGCCGATCCGGCACGTTGCCGGAATGCCGGGAATCATATTTGAACTGTTCCCAGTTCTCAGAGCCATAAGCAGAGATTGCCTGGGCCAACAAGCAGAATAGAAGAAATCGACGCATTTTGTAGCCGCCTTTCACAAACCCCGCAAAATACAAGAACGCACCCATACATTACAGTTGCCTGATTACGCCATCTTATCGAGGAGACGGCGACTTGTCAAATTACGCGTGGCACGGGCTTGAAGCCCGTGAGACCACGGCCAGAATGGCCGTGCTACAAGAAGGTTTCACGGAGGGATGCCACCCCCATTTGGAAATAGATGCGGGGTTGCCGAAGGCTGATGAACGGACTATAATCACCATCCAACAAGGATTTTGAATGAAGCCTACTCTACTTATTTTGGCGGCGGGTCTGGGCACTCGCTACGGCGGACTCAAGCAAATTGATCCCGTTGGCCCCAACGGCGAAATACTCATTGATTATTCCATCTATGACGCCGTGAAGGCCGGATTCGGCAAGCTCGTTTTCGTTATTCGACACTACTTTGAAAATGCTTTCCGCGAAAAGATCGGCAGCAAGTTCGATAATCTCGCGGAAACGGCCTACGCCTACCAGGAGCTTGACGCCTGCCTCGACGGCTTTGAACCACCAAAGGATCGCGACAAACCCTGGGGCACCGGGCACGCCGTACTCGTTGCCAGAGACGTAATCGACGGGCCTTTTGCAGTCATAAACGCCGATGACTATTATGGGCCGGGCTCTTTCAAGACAATGGCCCAATTCCTCACAAGCAAAGACCCGTCCTCCAACGATTACGCGATGGTCGGATATACGCTCAGGGACACCTTGAGCGAATACGGGCCCGTCTCCAGGGGCGTGTGCCAGTGCGATGAACATACGTATCTAAGGAGAATTGTAGAGCGTAAAAAGGTCGAGAAGACTGCATCCGCTGCACGCTTCTTCGATGACGAGGGGATAGAACACCTTCTATCGGGCGACGAAATCGTTTCGATGAACCTGTGGGGATTTCAGCCATCGATCTTCCGTCATCTCGAATCGCACATTAGGCGATTCCTCAAGGAGCAGGGCAACGAAAAGAGTTCGGAGCTATTCATACCCACTGCGGTGGATGAACTCATAGAGAAGGGAAAAGCCACGGTGAAAGTCCTGCGCACAAACGACGTATGGTTTGGAGTCACTTATCGTCGTGATGCGGCCATAGCGGCAGGATGCATCCGCAGGCTGATAAACCAAGGTCTTTACCCGGAGAACCTCTGGGAGCGATAGTGAAACACGACATCAAGTCAATCGCAAAGCATTTTTGTATCGGCGGCCAATTGATTGAGGCAAGGCCCCTGCCACGCGGCCACATCAATGACACTTATATCCTGACCACCAGGCAGAACAAGCACAGCATCCGATACATACTCCAGCGAATAAATCATGCCATTTTCAAGAATCCTTTCTCGGTGATGGAGAACATTATCCGTGTCACCAGGCACATAGGCGCCCGGATGAAGGAAACTGATCCGGACCAGGCGTCTCGCCAATTGACTGTTATCGAGAGTAATGACGGCGACGGCTTTCACAAAGACACTGAAGGCAACTTCTGGCGCGCTTACAATTTCATTGAAGGCGCCGTCACATACGATACCGTCGAATCGCCGGAACCGGCCTACGAAGCGGCACGAATGTTCGGCTGGTTCCAGAAGATGCTGATTGACCTGCCGGGACCGGCGCTGCACGAGACTATTTGCGACTTTCACAATACGCCCAGGCGATTCGAGACCTTCCGACAGGTTCTTGAGGAAGATACCTGTAACCGGGCGAAGGATGCAAAAAGCGAAATTGACTTCTTGTTTGATAATGCGGAAATCTGTAACATCTTGTTGAATTTGGCCGGCGAAGGTAGAATCCCGGTTCGCGTTGTGCACAACGATGCGAAAATCAACAACGTTATGCTGGACAAGGCGACCAAGAAAGGCGTTTGCGTGATTGACCTGGATACCGTCATGCCGGGCTTGTCGGTTTACGACTTCGGAGATATGGTCCGCACTGCGGCCACTTCCGCCGATGAGGACGAACGCGATTTGTCGAAAGTCGCTGTTGACTTTTCAATGTTCCAGGCCCTTGTTCGAGGCTATTCTGAGGACGCAAAGGACTTTCTCACATCCATCGAGAAAAAGCACCTGGTCTTTGCGGCAAAGCTAATCACCTTTGAACAGTTTATCAGGTTTCTCACCGACTATCTGGCAGGTGACGTCTATTACAAGGTTCACCGTGCAGGGCACAATCTCGACCGCAGCCGTACACAGATGAAACTGGTCCAGTCGATTATCGAACACGAGGAGGCTATGAACAAGGTTGTCCAACAGGTGTTTGAACAGACTGATTGATGTCAATATGAGGTGACAATTATGAGAACCTTTCTGAGAGCCTTAAATATCATTCCGCTTTGCTTATGGTTGTTCCTGCCGGCCAATCCGTGCCGGGCAAAGGTCAGGGCCTGGGAAGGCGCCTTAACAATTCCCACATACGGCTGGGCGCAAGACGTCAATCCAAAACTCTGGGCGCTGGAAGGCGAAGTCAAGTTCTCAACAACCGTCAAAGGCTCCATTGTTTATCCTTATACGATGCAGGACCACCTTTCCAGAACGAAGGAAGAGCGAACCTACAAAGCCCTGTTCCTTGAAAATGAATACTTGAAGGTCACCTGTCTGCCTGAGCTGGGCGGCCGTCTCCATTCAGTTTTGGACAAGACCGAAGGCAAAGAGATGTTCCACTACAACAGCGTAATCAAGCCGGGCATGATAGCGATGCGCGGCGCCTGGATCAGCGGCGGGGTTGAGTGGAACGCCGGACCGCAGGGGCACACCGTTACCATCCTCTCGCCGGTGAATGCACTTATCGGTCGAAACGCGGACGGCTCAGCCTATCTCGAAATCAGCAATTTGGAAAAGACTCAGCGAACACGCTGGACCGTGCGGGTGACTCTGCACCCGGGCAAAGCCTATTTAGATGAGCGGGTCCGCATCTTCAACCCAATAGATGCGATAAGCCCGTACTATTTCTGGAACTGCACGGCCTTTCCCAACAGACCGGGCACGCGTTTTATATATCCTATGACTCTTGGGACGGACCATAACGCTATCGAGTTCTTTTCCTGGCCCATTCACAAAGGCAGGGATCTGTCCTGGCTGAAGAACTATGAAACCTGGGCATCGATTTTCTCAGTCAACTGTGTCTTCGGATTCTTCGGGGCCTACGATGTGGATGCGGACCGCGGAATTGTGCAAGTGGCCGACCACCGCGAGCTAAGCGGGAAGAAGGCCTGGACGTGGGGGACCTGGGACTTCGGCCTGGTAAGCCAGAAGAACCTCAGCGATGATGACGGCCCATACATAGAGGTCCAAAGCGGGCCGCTGCCGACTCAGTCCGACTACGGAATGCTGCTGCCCAGAGACGAAATCTCGTGGCAGGAACAGTGGTACCCCGTGCACGGACTCGGCGAGGGCTTCGAATACGCGACAAAGGATGTGGCCATTCAGACTGTCCGCGAGGCCGACAAGCTCCAGCTCCGTATCCTCGGGACGAGCAGGTTTCGTGGAGCAGTTTGCGTCCTTTCTGAAGGACGTGAGGAACTTCTTAGAAAGCTTATGGACCTCTCTCCGGCTGCCCCCCAGGTAGTGACACTTTCTCCATCTCCCAAGTCGCCTGTTGATGTAACAATCAAGGCGCAAAACGGAAGCGTCCTCGCCTCCTTTGTTACTCCTCTGCCTATCCCGAAGGTTTCTCCGCCCGAGCCTGCCAGGCTTGCCCAAAAACCCGATGAAGAACTAAGCGCGGAGGAGAAGTATCTCAAAGGGCGAAAGTGCGACTTGGCGACAAACCGCAACAAGGCGCGTGAGTACTATGAAAAAGCACTGGCGGATGATGCGCAGTATTCGCCTGCGCTGCGGGCACTGGCGGTGCTTGATTTTGAAGCAGGGCTCTACGAGAAAACGATTCAGCGGCTGGAAAAAGCCCTGGATAGAGATGCCGGCGACGGGTTGTCGTGGTATTTCATAGGAGTGAGCCACTTGAGGCTGAGAAATGAGGAGGAAGCACTTCGGTGCGCTTACAAGGCGGCGAGGTGCTTTGGCGCCGCCTCTGTCGGCTATGACCTGGCTGGCCGGGCTTTCATGCGCTTGGAAGATTATTCTAAAGCCGTAGAGGCCTTCGAAACTTCCGTCCGGCTGAATCAGAGGGACACCAAGGCAAAGGATCATTTGCTGCTGGCGTTGTACGCCTCCGGAAACGCCAAATCTGCATACAAACACGCCGAAGCAAGAATCGCCCAGGACCCCACTGACCTGGCGCCAAGGGCGGCGCTGGCGCTGCAATCCAATAGTGCAATGGCTGCCTTTGTGCGGGAAGCGCGGGCCTTTGTGGGCGAAGATGATTTTGAGATGCTCCAGACCGCCCTTACCTTCGCTGAGCTGGGACTCGTGAACGAAGCCGCCAGGCTGCTCAAAGCGGCGTGCGTTGAGGCGGTTCCGCAAGCCGAACGCAATCCTATACCGCTTTATTACCTGGCTTACTTCTCGTCAGTACTGTCGGACCAAGCCGGTGCCGGGGCATATCTCAGCCAGGCCGCCGAGACCTACAGGGACTACATCTTTCCGTCACGGCCGGAAACGTTGGAGGTTTTGAAGTACGCCATTGAAGCGAATCCCAGGGATGTGTACGCGCATCTGCACATCGGGAATCTTTACGGGCATCTTGGCCGGCTTGAGGAGGCCGCCGCGCATTGGCGAAAGGCCGCCGAACTGGATCCATCCCTCAGTATCGCGTTTCGCAATCTCGGCCTGTATGCCTGGGCAGTGGAAGAGGATCTTGCCAAGGCTGAGGGGCTCTACCGTAAAGCCATCGCCGCCCGGCCGAAAGACCAGACCCTGTATCGCGATTTGGCGGATATTCTGCTGGCCGCAAACAGGCGCCCCGAGGCAATAAAGGTCCTCGAATCGACGCCGGCTGAGAAGCTCAGACGCGCGGATGTGATTATCATGCTCGCCCAGGCCTATCTGGATGAGCAGCGGTACACCGATGCTATTGATTTGCTCGAATCGACCCCTTATTTCGTCAACTGGGAAGGCCAGACAATCACGTGGGACATCTTCAACAAGGCGCATATAGAGCGAGGGCAAAAACGCCTTGCGGATAAGGACTTCAAGGCGGCTTTACAGGATTTTGAGGCGGCTCTGACATATCCGGCTAATATAGGCGTGGGGCGCTCGAATAAACCTCAGGAGGCGCCCGCCCACTACTGGAGGGGAAAGGCGCTGGAGGCTCTCGGGCGTCTCCAAGATGCACGCTCGGCCTGGGAGCAGGGCGCCGCCGGGCCGGAAGGCTCAGGCGAACAGAACAAATACCGTAAGCTCTGTATGGAGGCGCTTCCAACACAATTGTGAACCACTTCCCGCAAGGGATGGCACGGCCCACTGTCCGGCAAAGAGGAATGATATGGACTTGAACGCTCTTGGAATTGAAACCAATTTTGGCCCCTGGGACTGGTGCATCGTCACAGGCTACGTCGTTGTCATTGTGGCTATTGGGGTTTATGTAAAACGATATGTCAGTAATGTTACAGATTTCATTGTGGCCGGCAGAGGGCTGAAAACCTTTCTGGCGGTGGCCAGTATGATTGCAACCGAGTTATGCCTGGTTACGGTTATGTATTCAGCCCAAAAGGGCTTCACCGGCGGCTTCGCGGCCTTTCATATAGCGCTGGCTTCGGCTATCGTGGCTCTGGTAGTCGGATTGACCGGTTTTATCGTAGTGCCCCTACGAAGGATGAAGGTGATGACAATCCCGGAGTTTTACCATAGGCGCTTCGGGCGGGGCGTCCGCATCTTGGGCGGAATCATATTGGCGCTCTCCGGCATCCTCAATATGGGAATGTTCCTTAAAGCAAGCTCCCTCTTTATGATGGGAGTTACCGGTCTGACCGAGGATATTCACCTGAAAATCATAATGACCGTTTTGCTGGGAATGGTATTACTCTATACTACTCTGGGCGGGATGGTCTCAGAAGTGGTTCTCGACTATATCCAATTTGGAGTTCTTTCTATCAGTCTGCTGGCGGCGAGCTTCTTATGTATCAAACACCTGGGCTGGCAAAATATCATTCAGACTGTATCCGACTTGAAGGGCGAGGCGGGCTTTAATCCGTTCCACGGCGAGGGCTTCGGAACTTCTTATGTGATATGGATGTTCGTCCTGGGACTGGTGAATTGTGCGATTTGGCAAACGGCTGTGATGCGCGCCTGCGCCGCAGACAGCACAAGAACGGTTAAGCGGATTTACACCTTTGCCTCGGTCGGATTTCTGATTCGGTTTCTGATACCTTACTTCCTCGGGATTAGCGCCTTTGTCTATCTTGCTCATAATGATAAACTTAAAGACATCTTCATTCCCGAGAATGGTCCTGCAGACCCGCAGGCAACCTTGATGGCTTTGCCGGTATTTCTAAGCCAAATTCTTCCTGCCGGATTTATCGGCATTGTCACAGCGGGGATGTTGGCTGCGTTTATGTCAACACACGATAGTTATTTATTGTGCTGGAGTTCGGTGCTGACTCAAGATGTCGTGGCGCCGTGGTTCAAAAAAGAATTATCCTCAAAAGTGCGTGTATTGCTGATACGAGTTTTTATTGTATTAATCGGCATCTACATCCTGGTTTGGGGACTCTGGTACGACGTGGGTCAAGATCTCTGGGATTATATGGCGATTTCCGGGGCCATTTACTTCACCGGGGCCATTCCCTTGCTCGTATTTGGCCTATACTGGAGGCGTGCAAGCAAAGTAGGGGCATACTTAGCCCTGATTTGCGGTTTCTTTGCCGTCCTCGGACTAAAGCCGGTGCGAGACTCGGTGCTTGGTCTTATCGGATCTTTTGGGACGCACGCCAGTCACGTTCGGGCTTATGTTGACGCTATACCGTCTGCAAGATGGAGTGCGTTTGTCGGTCTTAGCGTGATAGCGATGGCGACTATACTTATGGTAATGGGTTCGCTTCTATTTCCGGACCGGCGTTCAAGTATCCAGTCGGCCCCTTGAGGCCTCTCGGGCAATGTTAAAGGATAGCAGGTTATGAATTTCTGGGTTAACTTCTGGTCGTGGTTTTTCTTTTTGAGTCTGGCTGTATTTGCGGCGCTCGTGGTAGTCGTCTTGGTCCGCGGTTTCTTCGATGTCTTTTCGCTCTTCAAGACGCTTACCAAACAGCGTGACCAGCAAGAGCAAAGTCCCGGTGCTGGAAACGATGAACAGCCGTGAAAGACTGATGGCGACTTTACGCGGTGAGCCTGTTGACCGGCCCGCCGTCAGCTTCTACGAGGTAGGCGGATTCCACGTTGACCCGTCCGATCCGGATGAGTTCAACGTTTATAACGATCCATCCTGGCAGCCCTTGCTCCAGCTCGCGGAGGAACAGACAGACCTTATTCGTATGCGCAGCCCGAGCAGATTGCGCTCCCACGAATTGATATCCGGCAAATCGTGCGGCGACAATAGCCACGACAAATTCTTCAAAACCGAAGAATATGTAAAGAACGGCTGTCGTTTCACTGCCACGACTTTGAAAATCGGCGGCAAAAATATGACTATGCTGACGCGCCGCAGTCCGGATATTGACACCGTCTGGACGGTGGAGCACCTGCTCAAAGGCCCCGATGATCTGAGGGCCTATCTGGAGCTGCCTGATGAAACATTCGCCGAAGATGTTGATGTAACCAGCCTCATGGAAGAAGACCGGGAGCTGGCCGACCGCGGCATCATAATGGTGGATACGGAAGACCCGATTTGCGCCGCAGCGTCTCTGTTCAGTATGGAAGAATTCACCGTGGTCGCTTTGACTGAACAGAAGCTCTTCCATCGCCTGCTCGAAAAACTCTCCCGACACATACAGATCAGGACCCTGAAAACTGCTGAGGAATTCGCCGGGCATTTGTGGCGCATCTACGGGCCTGAATACGCCGCCGAACCTTACCTGCCGCCGCATTTGTTCAAAGAGTATGTAGTCCGTTACACCGGACCGATGGTAAAGGTTATCCAGGAGCACGGCGGTTTCGCCAGAATTCATTGTCACGGCAGGATTCGCGCCGTTCTTGATTACATTGTCGGAATGGG
>CAYGZM010000136.1:0-9967 GCA_964354365.1 uncultured Pirellulales bacterium | reverse complement strand
CAAACAATCAAAGTATGTCACTCCGGTTCCGGACAAACGGCTTGACGCCTTTCGAGCCTTTACTCTCGCTGAAGACATCAATGCCGATGCCACGGAGATCACGGTCAACGAATCCACCCAAGGCATGAGCACCGTTACGGGGTTTTTCGAGCACAACAGCGTCATACTCCATATTGATAATGAACTCGTTACGTTCGGAGCTGCAAATCAGACACCTCCGTGGCGCTTCACAAAGGTTCAGCGCAGCGCCTTTGGAACGAAGGCATCTGCACATCAGAAAGGAGCGAAAGCCCGCCATCTTAAGGAGTGCTTCGGCCTTCTCGTGCCGAATCCGGAATCCTCTCTGTTCGAAGAGATCGCGAAGAACCACGCCGAGATCGTGAACTCGTGCAACTTCGACGGCATCTACCTCGATGCTATCGACGGCAGCAGCATTCTGCGTGGGTCGGACGAGTGCTGGTACTGGGCGGACAAATTCGTCTTTGAAATCCAGAAGCATCTCAAGAAACCGGTGGGTATGGAGATGAGCGCCATGTGGCACCATTTCTGGCAGTTTCGTACTCGCTGGCAGGCATGGGACTATCCACAGCGGGGACACAAACTCTTTATCGACATACACGCGGCCTCCGTGAACGGAGGGCTGCTATTGCCTTTGCATCTTGGTTGGTGGAATTTCCAGCACTTCAATCCACCGCAGGTCGAGCCAACCTATCCCGATGTGATCGAATATCTCGGCGCCAAGCTAATCGGTTGGGATGCGGGCATTTCCCTTACCGGTGCGATAGACCGTACTCGTCTCGATGAGATTCCCCTTTTTCGGCGAGCGGTAGATGTGCTCCGCACATGTGAGGAGCTCCGGCGAGCGAAAGCCTTCGATAAGACTGTCAAAGCAAAATTACGCGAGCCTGGAAAAGAATTCTCGCTGTTTTGCGATGACGGCGGAAAGTGGCGATTCCGCCCGGCCCATTATGAGTCGCATACAGCCTCGTGTTTGGATCCCTGGAGCCTATCTTGGACGGCGAAAAACCCCTTCAGCGACCAACCCCTGAAGTTTCGCCTTGAAGCCCTCATGTCTGCAGGGTCGTATGATGATGCGAACAACATAGTCTTGGCCGATCTTTCAGATCCGAATCAGTTTACAGGATCGCCACGCGCTGCCAACGGAGTAACAGCGGTACTGGCCAAGACACCGAATGGGCCGCAGCAGGCGGGCATATTCACTGCGACAAGTTCAGGCAAGGTTCCCCGCAACGCGGCGTGGGCCAGACTGGACCGTAAATTCGCACCCAATCTCAATCTGAAGGACCATCAGGCAATAGGCGTCTGGATTGAAGGAGATGGTAAAGGGCAGATCATTGCCATCCGCCTCGAAAGTCCCCACCACATCTCGTATGGTGCGGTTGCGGATCGTTACATCGATGTTGACTTCACGGGTCGGCGACTGTTTACGCTCATCGAAACAGAATCAGCCCGCTGGAGCGACTACGTTTGGAATGACGGCAAAGGGCTCTACAACGTTTACCGTGAGACGATCAACTTCGGCACGGTTGAATCCCTCAGCGTTTGGTACAACAACCTTCCGGATGGCCAAAATGCAGAGTGTACCATCGGCCCCATCAAGGCAATGCCGATGGTTGCCTGTACGGTGAAGAATCCCACAATAGCGGTCAATGGCCGGACAATAATCCTGCCGGTGGAAATGCAGTCGGGCAGTTACCTGGAATTCAGCGGAGACAATGACTGCGTGCTCTACGGGCCGAAAGGTGACGTGATCACCAAAGTGACGCCGGATGGGTCTATTCCTGTCCTCTCAGTTGGCGAGAATCAGATCCGGTTCTCGTGCAGCGCAGTAGATGGACCGGCCCCACGCGTGAAACTCACAATAATCTCTCATGGCGAACCTCTTTGAAGGCATTCCATCAAATGGTCAAGTGGCCGCGAGACGCCCAGACTTGAGTGCGAGCCGGCTTTTCATGAGTCTCACTTTTCTGCCTTTTTTGTGGCGGTTTTCGGATCCCCCGATTTCAGATTAGGGAACAGATGTGAAGAAAATGGACTAAAAGGCTCGTTTTCTATGTGTGAGTAGGTCTGGAAAGGAGGCCAGATCGTCAAAAGTGAAATCTTGCGAGAAACAGCGATTTCTTGAGTGTCGGATTCAATAATATGTCCGCTGCTCCTGGTGTTGCCCAGTTTTCTGGGAGCTCCTACTTGATAAGCAAGAGGTCCTCGGGCGGGAAGAAAAAACCGCACTTGGTAGAAAAATTTCATGTTCCTAAGTGCGCTTCCGCGCGCCACTTACGTTAATTTCCCAATATTCTTGCGCGAAAATGCTTGCGCCTTCCGAGCAATCGCGCTACCCTGGACATAGGCAAATACTGGCTTTTTTTGAAAGTGGCCTACCACTTCTCAAACAGACCCAGTAATTCAAGTTGTCGTTCAACGGCAAGAATAATTGTCCCTGATCACAGGTCCATGTCCGCTAAAATTGAGGCACCCAACACGATTGTAGAGTCCTCAAATGAAAGGAACAAGAAATGCTCAAGCCAGAGGACTATCATGCCATCCTAAGAGCAAGAAAACAAGGGTGGAGTATCCGAAAAATTGCCCGTCGCTTGCATCATTGCCGTGAGACAGTAGCTAAAGTCTTGAAAGATCCAAGACCAAAGAGATTCACGCGAAAGAAATGCACGCGAGTTTCAGTTCTTGACCGACATCGACAGGCTATTGCTGAGAGAATCAGCCGTGCCACTGACGATCTTGGTGTCAGCTCAATTACGGTCGCTGAGATATTTCGGTTCCTCCGCGACTCACAAGGGTACAAGGGTGGCGAGCACCCGGTTCGGAATTACATCATTGATCATAACCTGCTAGACAAGGGAGTCAACACCACTTTCAGAGGCCGCAAGATCGATTCTAGGAGAAAAGTATCTCTTGATGTTTTGAGAGCCCTATGCTTGGCATCGACTGAGTCCGCTCGGTCTATTCTCAAGGATATTGCACAATTGGAACTGGCAGATATCTCTGAGAGCACAGTCAAGAATATGCAAACCCGAATCAAGGCAGAATATCTGTTGGGACACGCCACAACCAAGGGTGTTCGTGATAAGACACATGTTTCGTTTCCTTTGTTTTTTCGGTTTTTGTTCCGATACGAAATGCCGTCAGAATTGCGGGAGATGTTCACTCCTGAAGAGTTGCCTACTCTCAAAAAGCTTTTGCTGAGCAAGACCGCAAGAAAAAGGAGACAAGCTGCCGCCATAGTCTTGTGCAAGAAAGGCTTGTCACGTAGAGCAGTAGCACGCATGCTGGCTTCGCACAAGAGTACCGTTACCGGGTGGTGGCGAAGCTACGAACAGCATGGTCTCGATAGAATTGTCGACGACCCAAAAAAGCCTCGTAAAGCCGACGATGTAGCATTGCGCAACGCTTTGCATGCTCTGCTACACTCGCCTCCATCTTCCCATGGCATAAATCGGACTAGCTGGATATTGAGGGATATCCGGGAAGTCCTCAAGGTGCAAGGGTACTCAGTGTGCGTGGATGTCATCAGAGAGATCATTAGATCGGAAGGCTACAAATGGCGGAAAGCCAGGAGGGTTCTCACGAGCAATGACCCTGAGTACAGACAGAAGCTCGACAAAATCAAATCAATTCTATCGACCCTTG
The DNA here is from genome assembly GCA_964354365.1 of uncultured Pirellulales bacterium. Taxonomy (GTDB): domain Bacteria; phylum Planctomycetota; class Phycisphaerae; order Sedimentisphaerales; family Anaerobacaceae; genus CAYGZM01. Next base: position 6,301 of record CAYGZM010000136.1, on the reverse strand, counting down.
GACAGAACGAGCGTTTCTTTTCGATAGACGAGTGGGGACCGTTTTACGTTACAATGAGAGAAGGCAGACGGCTTGTCGCTCCGGGTGAGAATCCCTGCATACCCAAATTCCAAACGTCCAAGGGCTGCTTGATCATGACTGCAGCCTTGGAGCTATCCACAAACCAGATAACGCATTTCTACTCAGAGACAAAGAACACTGGTGAAATGATAAAACTTCTCAATATTTTGCTGAAGCAATACAAGCGGTGCAAGAAGTTGTACTTGTCGTGGGATGCTGGTGGGTGGCATGCGTCGAAGGAACTATATGAGACAGTGGATAAGGTAAACGGAACAGCCTATAGAAGAAAGCATCATACGCCAAGAGCCGAACTTGCCCCGCTCCCTGCCTCAGCACAGTTCTTGAACGTGATCGAATCAGTCTTTAGCGGCATGTCACGAGCCATCATTCACAACAGCAACTACGGATCACTAGAAGATGCTATGGGGGCTATCGATCGTTACATAGATGAAAGGAACAAGTACTTTCAGGCACACCCAAAGCGAGCTGGCAACAAGATTTGGGGTAAGGAACGCGTGCCATGCACCTTTTCCGAAACCCAGAACTGCAAGGATCCAACATGGTGATTCCCAGCAGTTTATCGCGAAAGCTCCAGCATGCGTAAACCAGCCAGTCATATTCCTCGCTCCTGCTGGCCGAAAACAGCCTCACCTTACCCCCAGTTTCTCCCTCAAAACCCTCAAGTTCACCACATCACCGCGGTTGTATTCGAGCAGAGTCTCAAGAGCATCCTCATCATTGTCATTTACATAATCCCACCAGAGCCTGATGCTCATAAATCCGTCTATTCCCTTGGAATTTCTTCCTATGTCCAATTTCTGCTCTACTGCTTTGAGGCCACCTTTCAGATTATTCTTCCAGCAATCATACATCAAATCCCTGTGGCTGAACTCCTGAGTGAGATCCACGCTGAGTTTCTCTCTGATGAATGGCATATCGAATCTTGACCCGTTGTAAGTATATATCTCGTCCACTGCGTAGAGCAGCCCTAGCAGTCTTGCGTCTGAAATCTCATCACCTATGAGTTGGACTATTCTGCACTTTTTCTTAGCCTCAAAAGCAACACCAATGACAGTAATATCACAGCAGCTCCTATTGAGTCCTGTTGTTTCTATGTCCAAATATGCTCTACGTTTCATCTGTTTTATGAGTCAGGAGCATGGCTCTTGACCTGACCCCAGATTATGTACCACACGTCATTGAAGAGTCTTCTGTGTCTTGTGTCGTGTGTTGCTGAGGTCAAGACGTAGCCGAGACCGAAGCAATACACGCGGCGGCGAACTGGGCCGGCATCTTATACCCCAGGCTGCTGTGAGGCTGGTGGTCATTGTATTCCAGCCGCCAATTCTCCGCAAGCACCTTTGTTTCCCTGACCAGTGCAAACGCGCCTAAATGGAAATCGCGTTTCTTGACCGCATAAGCCATGATGATTCTTGACCTCGGGCCACAGAACAAGGTCATAGAACCCCATCTCTCGGTCCAAAACAGCGACTCGTAAATTCAGATGCAATCGCCCTTCTTCCTTGACACTATGATACAACTCTCGGTCCAAAAGCTCATCACGAAACCTGTATTGAAATCACTCAGCGTAACCATTCTCCCGCGGACTGCCAGGCTCTAGCGGGGTGCCGCGGCGGCCGCGGCGTATTGCCTACGACAACCTAAAATGTGCGGTTATCCAGGTGGGTAAAGGTAAAAACCGCCGGCTCAATAAGCGGTTCTATGAACTATGGGCGTGGTATCTCTTCGAGACCCGCTTCTGCAATATCGCCAAAGGCAACGAAAAGGGCGATGTGGAGAACGCCTGCCAGAGAAGCGAGAGGACACATCTTTCCCCCCAGCCACACGTGGATGGGATCAGCCAAATGGCCAGCAAGCTGTTTGATGACTGCCAGAACGACCTGAATCGCAAAGGCCCTGATGTCCATGGCAACAAGACCGTGGGAGAGCTGTTCGAAGAGGAAAAGCCTTACCTTCTGCCTTTGCATTCTGAACGCTTTGAGGCCTGTTGCCGCCGCTCCGCCTTCGTGGACAGCCATGCTCTGGTCCGAGTCGATACCGTTCACTACTCGGCCCCGGTCGAATGGGCCTACCATCCGTGCGTAATTGAGACTTTCGTGGATCAGATACGTATGAAGAAGATCGGCTGGATTCTCGATGCGGACATTCGAGGTTACTTCGATGCGATTTGCCACGATTGGATGGTAAGGTTCTTGGAGTATCGGATTGCCGATAGGCACATGCTCCGCCTCTTCCGAAAGTGGCTGAAAGCGGGAGTGATCGAGAATGAGATATGGACAACAAGCCAAGAGGGCTCACCCCAAGGAGCATCGATTTCGCCGCTCCTGGCGAATGTGTACCTCCATTACGTTCTGGATCTCTGGGTCCAATGGTGGAGGAAACATGTCGCCCGGGGAGAGGTTATCATCGTTCGCTGGGCCGCCGACATCGCAAGATGCAGAAAAGCATATACCGGGTGCGCACCAGGGATCATCTCGGTCAACGGATAGCTGTTGATATGCAGCGTGACGCATACAGCGCCGGGCTGAACAAGACGATAAGGACGTTACATTGCAGCAGAAGCGGCGAAAACCGAAAAGCAGGATAGAAGAGTACTCTGTAATGTTGCTACAGTCTCAAAAAATTGGCTGAAAACAGGTTGCTCCGTAGCGGATATTTACCCTGCCCCCGATGGGGACAACATTGTTAACTTCAAGGACCTTGCGATTCTCGCCTCGCGCTGGCTCTATGAACCCGGGATCCTTGATGATGTAGTCTCCATCCCCAGTGGTGAGTTGACGATGTCCCATCCGTAGTTGGAGGTCACGATTCTGAGCCAAGATGATGTTGCAGAAGTCGATGCGGGCCTTCTCGAAACATTAGACAGTTGTGCCTTCCACACGGCGCGATAAAAGTGGCCGTTTCTTCATCGCAGGGAATACCAAATAATCCCTATCCATTCATGCAGCGCAACAGTGCTTTTCACCAGAGCCGTGGCGCTGGGGATAAAGCTCCCCGGCGTCCAGTGAAAAGGGGCATACGTGTAATTCACAGGGATAGGCACTATGACGTCATTGGGAAATTGCTTTCTGAATACCTTCTCTGACCGGAGCATGTGCGTCGCTGAAGTTACCAGACCGATCTGTCTCTTCTGCCCTGCCGCAAGCAACTCGGCTAACCGGGCAGCATTCTCCCTCGTATTGCGTGATTGTGTCTCAATGAGAATCTTGTTTGCGGGAACGCCCATACGTACGGCCATCGCCTTCATCACTTCTGCTTCGCTCTCGGTATCCTTCCATGAGGGACCACCACAGAACGCGAGCAAGCCCGCGTTACTTTCGCGGAACATTGTCACTCCATTGTACCAGCGGGAGTAAGCAGGGCCGTCCAGTTCGGCCTCTGCACGCAACCCGCCTGACGGATGCACGCCGCAACCGAGAACAACGAGCACGTCAATCGCACCAAGGTCTTCTGCTGAAATAGGAGCGTATCTGCACTCCAGAGAATACGCGAGCAGGTTAGAGACAGGATTGAGGCTGAACACCAACAGTGCCAATACACCCAACAGGATCGAATGCCAACCCGCCTTCTGTAGATGCCTTCTCTTTGAGAGCATAGACAACAGCAGCCCTCCTACCAGCAGGGCGAGTACCCATATAATTGGCGTTGCGATGGATTTCACTACAGGCATGGCTTTTCTCTTCTGAAGGATTCACCCAGGGGGACCACTACATACGCTATAGCAAACCGGTACTGCTCAGATTATCTCTTCGTGGGGAAGTAATGTGTGAGACGTTTGTCCTTAACACAGACCGGACCATAATACCCAAAGTCATATTCCTGCCAACAGCTTGTATCCCAATTCACTGGAGTATCTTCGTGATCTCCGACCGTTCGTCAGTTGTGAACACGTCCAGCTTTTGGTCAATCTCCAGTGCGTTCTCAAGGTGCTGTTTTGCTTGGACAAAGTCATTAAGTCTCGCACAGACGCGGCCAAGCTGCAGAAGGGCTTTTGCCTGCCGGCGAACGTCAGAGGAGGACAGTCTCACAAGTTCCTCAAAGTCGTTCCTTGCGTCGGCAAGTCGGTCCGGCAAATTCAACAGAATCGTGCCCCTCGTATCAAGAAGATGCAAATCATTGGGCGCAAGATTCAAACCTTTATTCGCCAGCTCCAATGCAGCGGTGTAGCTATGGTCATGCTCTTGCAGGATCCACGCAAAGTCATTGAGGACCTGTACATTATTTGGGTACTGCTTGAGCAGCTCCCCGTAGATTTTCTTGGCGCGTTCGACATCGCCTGTCTGATACAGACTCGACGCCAAACCGAAACGTGAATTCACCGACGTAGGCAACAAGGTAACCGCGTGCTCAAAGAGTTTTGTTCCTTCCTTCTTGAGGCTCATCGAGTCGGATGCCGCCAAGATTGACGCGGCCCTCATAACCAGCGTTGGATTCTGGTTTTTGGCCGAAATATACGCAGAACTGATCCCCGTGAGTTCCTCAAATCGCTTCTGCGACACCAGCAATAAGAGGCGGGCATGGATGACGGTCTGGCTATTTGGGTCTATCCGCTCTGCCTGCTCAATCCTGAGCTTTGCCTTTTCCGCGTCACCGGCGAGACGATACAGGTCTGCAAGCGTCACCAGTGCGGTAACACTGCTGCTTCCTTCCTTCGTCTGGCAGTAGGTCTCCAGCTCAGGAATTGCAGTCTGAGGCCGCTCCAGGGCAGCCAGAACACGTGCTCTTGCAAGCAACAGCCTTTCGTTTGCGGGTCCGCGCCCGGTCGCAGATTCGACCAGCGTCCGGGCCTCCTCAAGAAGGCTGCGATCGTCGCTGCTCAAACCGGCTTCCATCAGCACGTCCAGAGCTTCGGTATCGTTCGGGTCTTTCTGAAGGACCAGATGAGCCAACTCGACCGCCATCTGGGTATTATCGAGCGCAAGCTCAACTCTGCCTCTGGCTGACAGCAACGCCAGGTTGTTTGGATTCGAGCCGATAGCCCGAATCACATAGTCACGGGCGGTCTCGTAATCTCCCTCCTGCATCACAATGCCAATCAGGGCCAGATGGGCGTTAACTGCCGTCGGCTCCAGTTTGACGGCATTTTCCAGCTTCTGCCTGGCAGCAGCAAGTGACTCTGGTGTCGGCTCCGCTACCATTTGTACGGCTCGGATCGTCATCAGTTCAGGGTCCTGCGGCAGTCGTTCCTCAAGTGCTGTAAGGACTTCGAGCGCCTTTTCACGGTCTTGTCCGCGGTCCCGCAGGAACAATCGCTGCATCAACCTTCGCTTCAATCTTAAATCCGTAGGATTCGCATTCACGCCCTGTTCAAGCACCGCTACGGCCTGATCAAGTTTCTCATTGGCGACATAGAAGTTGCTCAACAGTTCATAACCTGTTGCGCCCTGCTCGGCGAAGGTTGTCAGCTTCCTGTAGTCCTGCTCGGCGCGTTCAAGCTCGCCTTGCTCAGTTAGATACACGGCCCGCATCCAATATGCGTTGAAGTCGTTGTGATCCGCCACATAGTCGTCAAGGACTTGCTGGGACTCTTTGGTTTTGCCCTCAGCTCTTAGGATTGATGCTCTGACCGCTGCCAGCGTACGGGCGTCCGGAGTTATAGCTTCAGCTTCCTTGAGATACCGAAAGGCCTCGTCAACGTTCTTCGTCTGCTCGTAGAGAAGTCTCGCCAACTGTATTCGTGAGCTGGCGTCTTGATCGTCATTGGATACCCTGAGTTTGAGTTCATCGACCGCCCGAGATACGTCCCCCGACCCAAGGGCCATTCGGACCTGCCACGCGCTGGCTATCCGCGGGTCCGCCTTGACCTGCTGTAGAACCTTCTCGGCATCCGAGAAGCGGCCTTGTCTTTCAAGGAGGCTCAGCAATCTATCTGCGATATCAGCCGCCGAAGGATTCCGGACAAGCGCCTGCCGGCAGGTATCTTCGACACGCCGGGGGTCCTGCAGTCTCTCATACATGCCCGCCAGGAGTAATGCCGGTGCCGACGATTCGGGGTCTGAATCAATGCAGTATTGAAGCGAGTCGGTAATATCCTGCTGTTTCGAACGCCAGTCATCAGACGCCAGCCACAACGACGCTTGATGCAGGCGCCACAAAAGCCCGCTTTCGCCCTCGGCCTTTTTCAATTCGTCGACCAGTTTTTGGACAGTCGCTTGGTCCTCCCGTACTTCGCGGATGCCTAAAAGCAGGGTGCGAGCGCGAATCTCCTGTTTATCCTGCG
>CAYGZM010000135.1:0-10045 GCA_964354365.1 uncultured Pirellulales bacterium | reverse complement strand
GCTCTGTTTGACGTAGAGCCAGCCCTCCAGCTCGACTCCATACTGATCGTCCCAGTCCGTCGGACCCTCATAATTAGGGACTAACCAGGTTCTGGTCGGGTTGTCCGGATAGTTCGCATTGTTATACAGGTCGGCCGGGGTGACGCCACCCATGCCGTCATAATACTTGTACAGGATTGAGCCGAGACCACGCGGCCCGGTCGTGAAGCTCCAGACCATACCGTCAACTATTATCTTGCCATGCGGAGGGGTCTCTTGTTGCAGTTGCGTATCGATCCGCCAGAAGATCTGTGTCTTGTATGGAAGCCCGGCAACAGTGTAGGTCGTGGGCGTCGGCGCGCCCGCCTTACCCTGCACAACCGCATCGGGAGCCGTGTTCGGCTCTGCCGCCACAGCGGCCTGGTCTGTGCCCCAGAACACGCCATAGCTTACAATGTAACCCGTCGTCGGTTCGGGGCCATTCAGGGTCCAGGTAAGAGTCACATCCGGGGGCATAACAAATTCAGCCCCATCTTCCGGGCCGGGATTAATCGCCTGTTTAACGTACCCGGTAAGAATTGGACTGATTCGCCCGGTCACAACGAAGCTCCAGGTTTTGCCCGGCCACGTAGTGGTGCCGTCGAACTCATCGACACACCAATAGTAAGTGGCGCCTGTACTAAGAGCCGTCCTGGCAAAAGCAGGAATCGCAGGATCATTATACCCGACAACATACTCCCGGTTGTTTAAGAGAGGCCAAGCCGTCGGGGCGCCCAATTTTTTGGCTGCAATGCGGCCATCCACATCTGCTTTTACCTTGCTGAAATACGCTGTGTGCGAAATCGCCCCATCTCCGGGCGTGTAGTCAAGTATCGCATACACGTTCGTGCCGACTCTCGTAGCCTTAAAGTTAGTATCGCCGTCCGCAGGGACAGGGTTTCTCGCCTTCACAGGAATGTATTCTGCCAGACGTATGAGGTCATCGACGTTGGGCATGCCTCCTACGTCGCGCGTCCGAACGAATCCTCGGTACCTATCGCCGGCCACATAATGCTTCACCCACGCTGCGGCATTTCCGCTGTTATCTGTAGCCAAGACCGTAAGATTGCCAGTAATACCGGCGGCAGCCGGACGCACTGACCCCCACGTCTGCGTCAGCCCCCATTCAATCCCGTCTGGGGTGAATTGCACTGTGTTGCCGCTGTCCCGCGGCGCGCTGGAAGTATTGAATCCCAATATGGCGGTACCTCCGGCATCCGCCCAGTTGGTGCTAGTACCATCGGCGTGACCCTGATTGTAGAAAGGGATATCCGCGTAGAACACAATTTTGCCGCCTGCGTCAAGATATCGTCGCAGCGTGCAGGTAGATGACATCGTCTCCGTAACAGTGTCAGGAAAGATGTCCATGCAGGCCACCACTACGCTCAACGCTCCGTCGGCGATGTGACCATCCATCCACGTCTTGAGCTGGTCCGCGTCGAGAATCGTGTAGCCCGCCGCAGCGAGAGCGCCTCGCACAGCCGCAGCCGTAGCCGCGTCAGCCCAATTCGTCGGATATCGCCCATCCCAATAGGCAGCGCGATCCCACGGCTGGGGCTCTCCCTTAGCTATCCCCAACAGCAACACAAAGAAGATTAGGTAAATCAATTTTCTACACATGGCAATCCTCCTTAGAAACTATGAACTTAAAATGTTGAACAATCCGGCCACACGCCAAAACACTCTACATTGTTTTCGGCAGGCATACAGGCTTGATACTCATTCGATGCCCGCCGAAGTGCGAGGCTGGCAAACAACCACGCAATACAGTGACGCAACGCCGCATTCGCGCCAATTCCATACAACACAACCAAGAACTCGCACGGAAAGGCGGTGAATCCACAGGCTTAAATCCACAAGTTTATTTAACGTACTTTATACCATATTCAGCGGCGGGCCGGCAAGAAAAATCTTACATTCAGCAAAAAACTCTTCCACGATGTCGGCACACCACTGCTCGCCCACAGCCCCCGGCTTCGCCCTTGCAGCATCGACGCAAACCGTGACGACAGGCAAAAAAGAGCCGCCGGGGCCCGCGCCCTTTGGTGCAGGCCTCGGACTTGTGCGAATCTTTGTGGTCATCCCCACAAAGGGACACGCCACGCTACCACAATTTAGCGCCCATTAGGGAAACAAATCCTCCTCAAGCCACCTGTCCGTCAGGACGGCATAATCCCTGAAGTTGATGGCCCTTGAGCCTTCGGCTTCACCCTCGTATATCTCTGCGGGAGAAGCCACCGGGATATGCAATTGGGCCAACCCCATCAGGTTCAGGATTTGACCCTGAGACAGAGCCGTATTGTATATGCGGACTTCATCAATCGCGCCGATGAAGAACTTCTGAACCACGCTGGTCTCATAGTTCCAATTGGCTCCGATAAAGGCATTGGCCTGAGATGTACCTGAAAGGTCGTAACCGGCGGGAATGGTCGTTGCGCCATCGTCAGCACCATCGACATATACACGCAGGGCAGTTCCATCTCTCATTCCAAGGACGTGGTGCCACTCGCCATCATCAACGCGGATGTCGCCGTGGCGTTGATACTTATCAACATTGTCATCCGTGGTTACTGTCATCCTATGGTCGTTGGTTTCGGCCAGGGTGAGCATGTAACGTATTCCGCCGGCGGCGTCTCCTCCCTTGCAGTAAATCATACGCTGGTCGGTTGTCGCAATCGGCTTTATCCACGCAGCGACCGTCCAGTTGCCTGTGCTAAAATCAAGCTGCGGCGGGTTGCCGCAATTCACATAGTCGCTGCCCGCGAGCACGATGGCGTTGTCTCCAGCCGTCCGCAATTCGTAGCTTGGGAATCCGCCCGCTGTGCCGTTGAGGCCATTGGCGGAGCTGTCGAGCATATTCATCTCAAACTTATAGTGCAACCTCAGGTTTGAACCACCCGGAAGCGGCTCCGAGGGGATGACCGTGTCTGTGAGCAGCCAGTCGCGCATCATTACCTCAAGCTCTCGGGCGTTGATGACGCAGTCGCCGCCTGTAGGCGCGAAATCGAGTGGTGCAAAGCCGGCTTCACGACGCGTCACAACGCACCTGGACGTGTACAGCCTGATGTCGTCAAAGTACAACGTGCCTGAGCCGCCGCCTCCGCCGCCTTCGGTGCCGACGCCGATCGCTATGCTCTTGACGTTGCTCACGCTAACGCCCGTGAACTCCGCAAGGTCAATCAGCCACTCGTGCCACGATGGGTCGTTCATATCCGCTGCAGGATTCTCATCGGCATACTTGCCGTAGAATACCTTGGCCTTATTGTTTGAAGCGTCGGTGAGCTGCACCCAAAGCGGCTCAATAGCATTGGTCGTCAAGCCGTAGAACCACAGCGACAGCGCCTTGGCGCCGCCTATGGTCCAGTTTGAACCGATGCCTGACGGCAGCTCAGCCGCCAGTGCAGTGGCCTTCGAATAAAAGGCTCTGGCCTCCGGCTGCCCGCTGCAGGGGTTGGTGATACTGCCGTCATTGTCGTAAACATACTGCATGCCCTTGGCGCCGGCATAGCTGATTGCCGCTGAGAGAATCACCCCCGCCCCGGTCCCGTTGCCACCCTCGCAGTTTTCATCGCCAACACCGTCTTTCCAAGTGTTGAATATCCAGGTTGTGCCGTCCACGTAGGTCTCCATATCGTCAATGACAATATGGTTTATCGTCGTGAACGACCAGGTCAGCCCTTTGTTCACGCCGCCGGGAGCTGCGGCGTTTGCCTCATCAACAGCCCAATAGTAAGTCCTGCCGAGATCGAGCACGCCCGGGGTGTAGTTGTTGGGCGTCTGCGGCCCGCTGACTCGAACCATATTGGCCGGGTCATCGGCGCCGAAGTTCACGTAGTGCCCGTTCATCACAGGCGCATAATCGCCCGGCGCCCAGCGAAGGACGGTGTTTCTCGGAACATCCGTTGCGCCATCACTCGGGTTTGGATTCGACGCCGATGCAGGACTCACAATAGTCCTGAACGTCCAGACAGAACCTTTCGCCGCTTGGCCGCTGCCCTTGACCCCGTCAATTCGCCAGAAGTAATTCTGGTAGTAGCCAAGACTCAATGGTCCATACTCGTTCGGACCGCTCGGAGCGCCTCTATACTCAGGCGACGAAGTATCGGCATTCGCCACGGCGCTTGCGCTGGTCCCAAGGTACACGCGCTGGCTGGCATAGGGACTGTCGGTATCTATATCGGTCCCCGTTGTCCAGCTAAGCATTGTGTTGAGAGCCACGTCCGTCTGTTTGTTCGCCGGGCTGGGCTTCGTGGCCCACAACGACTCAAATGGTCTGAGGTGATCGCCTGGGATAACTTCCCGCACATTGCCGCTGTCGGGACCTTGCCAGGCCGCGGCTATGTTGTCGCCGCCGGTATTTTCCTTCATCAGCCCGGAAATGTAGTACCTACGACCGCCTTCGAGATGAATCGGCCCAGACGGGTGCACATCAGGGTCGTCAAAACCGCGCGCTGGCGCCGAGGCCGTAACGTTGGAGATCATGGTTGCGTTGGCCGGGTTCTCATCGGTGCTCAGCCAGAGCTCGCCGTTATCGTCGGTGGCAATCCAGAAGGTGTAATCGCCCGTGTTTTGCACGTAGAGCCAGCCGTGAATCCGGCTTCCGTAGGGGTGCGAGTCGTCCTGCCAGTTTGTCGGGCCCTCAAAGAGGGTCACAAAACCACTCCCGTCCGGGTTGTCCGGGTAGCGAGGATCGCTCGTTAGCGCACTTACGGCAGTGCCGGGGATATCCAGCCACCACTCGCGCAGAATCTTGCCGAGACCGCGAGGACCGGTCGTGAAGCTCCAGACCATACCGTCGGTTATTACAATGTTATGCGGAGGGACCTCTTGCAGCAGTCTCGTATCGATCCGCCAGAAGATATCCTTGTTGTATGGAAGCCCGGCAACAGTGTAGCTCGGCGGCTCGCCCGCACCGCCCGACACGATGGCATTGGGAGCTGTGTTCGGCGCTGTCGCCACAGCGGTCTGGTCAGTGCCCCAGAACACGCCATAGCTTAGAATGTAACCCGTCGTAGGATAAGGAGCGCCCAGGCTCCAGCCAAGAGTCACATCCGGACCTACCACTAATTGAGCCTCATCTTCCGGGCTGGGATTAAATGCCTGTTCGACATCATCCGTATTAATGGGACTGATTCGCACAGACACAGTAAAGCTCCAGGTCCTGCCCGGCCAGGTCGTGGCGCCGTCGAACTCATCGACGCACCAATAGTAAGTCTTGCCTGCAACAAGAGGCGTCCTGGCAAAAGCAGGAATCGCGGCATCATCATACCCGACAACATACTGCCGGTTGTTTAAAGAAAGCCAAGCCGTTGGGGCTCCTAACCTGTTGGCCGCATTGCGACTATCTACATCTGCTTTAACGGTGCCAAAGTACCCTGTGTGCGAGACCGCGGTGTCTCCGGGCGTGTAGTCAAGCACCATATACGCGTTCGTGCCGGATTTTACGGCCGGTTTCCCGGAGACGTCCGCCGGGTTCGGGTTCGACGCCTTTTTCTGACTGCCGGGCGGCATATAGATGCCCGGCTTGTAGGCGAAGAAGTCCACGTCGAACGCCCCGGCTTGCCCCGTCGAGCCGCACCCGATAGCTAAGTAGCTGTAGTTCTCCTCGCTACCGTCGCCGGCAGTAACATGAAACTCGCTCTCATTGATCGAGCCGTCCATCCAGATTGTAACTCTGTGGGTGCCGCCTCCACTCGTATCCGGCTGGATGGTAATCCAGAATTCGTGCCATATTTTCAGGTCGGCAATATTCAGGAGATTGAGCGTTCCTGCTTCATTGCCTGCGATGTCCACTATACCCGAAGATGAGGTACCGTTGAGGTTGTTCATGCACAGCCCGGAGCGTCCCGCTATCTTAGGTTCGCCTTGCGGATCTCCTGCGAGAACCAAGCCGAAGGAAATAATCTGGTCGCTGGCCCCCTCGTAAATACCAAAGGGCCCTTTGCCGCCATCGTGGATTACGTATCCATCACCACCGGCCGGCCACGTCCCGTCCAACGGAGGTGTTGTTGACAGGCGCGCACGAAACGACAGGGTAATGCCTCCTGCAGAGAGGATTCCGTCCGCCAGCGACTGGGGCAGCTCGTCATGAGTAACGAGATCGCGGGTGAGGTAGATTTTTCGGCTGTCGGTGCCACTGCCGGATGTCAAAGCGTCCTGCACCCTGACAAATTCCACAGCACCTTCGACAAGCGCGCTGATGCCGCCCGCCTGCCCGGCCCCTATTCCTGAGCCGTCCCACGCATCGGAGCTGTTATCGTGGTCCCACGTCCCGTCAGCATTGTCGGCTTCGGTGCCGTGGTGAATATACATCCAGCCGCCGGGCGGGTCCGTATAAGACACGCCCGCCACAACCGGGCCGGAAGCCACACTCAGCACCAAAACAACAGAAACCAGGTAGATCAATTTCCTGCACATAGTGTCCTCCTTATCAAAAGGCCGTCAAGATGTTATGTTCGCACGCTGAGACACATTACTGTTTTCGACAGGCACGCAAGCCTGCTTGAGATTTGATGCCTGTCCGAGACAACTTTTCAAAAAAGAAATACGCCCGATAATAATTCCCCCGACACAGTCTTTGAGTGCCGGTCAGGCACAAGTTTTCGGACTCGGCATTACCTCCTTCCGGGAGAGCCAAGACTAACCGTTGATATTAACTTCAAAACCCAACTCTCAAAACGTCAAGCCGCGGCAAGGCCCGGCCACGACCGCCAAGCGGCTTCAAACTTTCAGCGGGTCTGTGCAAAGCCACAGAGACTTCACCACCCTCATTTTATACCACATTACCGGCCTTTAGGAAAGAAAATTTGAAAAAAAACGCCCGGAATGCTCCAAACGCAGGTTGTGCATTGCGTTCGGGCATCAAACTGGGATAAAAAAAGGGCATGGTTCAAATAAGTCAAATTCCGGGTAACATTATTTGCGGTTTCTATGCGTGTGGCAGCCTCAAATCCGACGGATTTGGGGATGGTTGCACCGCTTTGCGAGTTTTACCATCCCAAAGCTGCGTTTGAGGCTGCCACCCAGAATTGAACCATCCCCAAAAAAGGCCTGGGCCGCCGTTGGTCCGCGCCTGTGGTCCGCCGGCAGGCTATTCTGTGCGTTTGAGGTAAAATTGAGCGGCGAGGCGCTTGCCGTTAGGGGTCAGACAGGTTGCCTCCAGGACATAGTCCCGGTCAGGGGCCGGTTCGAATGGGAGATTGAATTGGTAGGCCCGCAGGAAATCTCGCCAGGAGCGGTTATTTGCAGCCGGGTCAGACAGGTCGATCCAGTACCGGTCACTTGCGTTGGGGTCGGACAGGTCGCTCTCCGGCCAAATCATTACCCTTCCGCTCTTCGGATCGGGCGAACGCCGGATATACTCGTATAACTCGAAACGGAATTTCCCCGGCGACTTGATTTGCGAGCCGAAAAAGTCCAACAGGCTTACATAAGTGTCTATTATGCGCGGCTCAGAGCCGCCGTCGAGGGCGACAAACTCAGTGAGCGGCAATATATCTATCTTGACGGGTGCGTAATAGAGGCAAAGAGCTGCGCCGGCGGTATTCTGGTCGGCTGGCAGCGCGTCGGTTGACCGGACCGGCTCGCAGCCGGCGTAAGTCAGCAGCAGCATTGGCAGGAACACGTGCGATATTGCGGTAATCACTCTCATGGGGGCGGATGCAAATGCTGAAAATTACAAGTCCTCGTCGAGCATGTGTCCGAGCCGGTATTTCTTCGTTCGCAAATAGTCGATGTTATGCTTGCTCGGCTTGGCCCTGAGGGGAATCTGCTCGACAATTTTGATTCCGTAAACTTCAAGGCGGCTGATCTTCTTCGGGTTGTTTGTAAGTATGCGGATTTTCCTGAGTCCCAGATCGCGGCAGATTTGCGCGCCGATTCCGTAATCGCGCTTATCAGCCCCAAGACCCAGCTTCAAATTGGCATCGACGGTATCCAGGCCCTGCTCCTGGAGTTTGTAGGCCCGCAGCTTGTTTGTCAGGCCGATGCCTCTGCCCTCCTGTCGAAGGTAAATCAACGCCCCTTCGCCGGTTTCTTCGATCATCTTCATTGCGGTAATCAACTGGTAGCCGCACTCACAGCGCTGCGAGTGGAACAAATCCCCGGTCATACACTCGGAGTGCACCCTGACCAAGACGGGTTCATCATGCTCTATTGTTTTGCCGTCGGCATCCAGCCGCCCGATGTCGCCTTTGCACAGCGCCAGGTGCGGCTCCGCCGAAGTAACGCTCTCGTATGCAATCAAGCTGAATTCGCCGTAGTCTGTGGGCAGTGTGACGGCCTCAAGGCGCTTGATCTGGCTTTCGCGCTGAAGGCGGTATTCAATGAGCTTTGCGATTGAGGCTATCTTGAGATTGTGCTTTTCACAGAATCGAAGCAGTTCCGGCACTCTTGCCATTGTGCCGTCTTCGTTCATAACTTCGCAAATTACCCCTGCGGGTCTGAGGCCCGCCAGCCGCATCAAATCGATTGCGCCCTCGGTCTGCCCCGCCCGAACGAGGACGCCGCCTTGTCTTGCCCGCAGCGGAAAAACATGGCCGGGCCGAACAAAGTCGGGAGGTCTGGCGTTATCGGCAATTGCATCCTGGATGGTCTTTGCCCTGTCAGCGGCGCTGATACCCGTGGAAACGCCGTGGGCTGCATCGATACTGACGGTAAAGGCGGTTTCAAACCTCGCTGTGTTCTCGACCGTCTGCGGGTAGAGGCCGAGGCAGTCGCATCTTTCGGCTGTGAGCGGCAGGCAGATGAGCCCTCGCCCGAACTTGGCCATAAAGTTGACTATCTGGGGCGTGACCTTTTCTGCGGCACAGACCAGGTCGCCCTCGTTCTCGCGATCCTCGGCATCGACAAGGACTATCATTTTCCCCTGCCTAAGGTCCTCGAGGACTTCCGGTATTTCACTGAATTGTACTGGCACGTTGGCATTCCGTATTTAGAGACAAAAAGACAACGACACGACGTCGTTGGCTTTTGAGTTCTTCGTTCCGACTCAGAACTCTTACTCTTCAGAAGCTCTGATGCTCTGTTAAAAAGTCCAAGGTCAGGTCATTCCGAGCGGAGGCCCACAGGGCCGAATTCGAGGAATCTATTAGAAAACAGATTTCTCGGCTCGCCTTCGGCTCGCTCGAAATGACAGTCCATAATGTTTTCAACAGAGCAAAGCTCTGACAAAAAGAGGCCCTGCTTAACAGCCCACCTCTGGATTCCCGGTTTCGCGGGAATGACAGAGAGCAAGGTTTCTTCTTGTTAGACGCTTTTGGCCCCTGTATTGTTCGTCAGGCCCTGCTCGTATTCCTCAATATATCGACTTCCGTTGCGGATGTAAATGAGCGTTGCACAAATGGCGGTGCCGGCGGCGGACCACCAGAGAAACCGCAGGAACCAAATCCACCCGGGCAAGACCCCTGAAACCTCCGGGGCGATCAGAATCGCTGCAACCATAGCCAACTGCAGCGTGGTGGCGGTTTTGCCTGCAAACACAGGCTCGATCCGAACCTGCAGGGTTATGAGATAGACAATGGTAAACCCAATCAGCAGGAACAGGTCCTTGCCGATTATCAAAACGACCACAGTCGGCGGGAGCAGGAAACTGCGGATTCCCCCCTCGTGCGTAACCATCTCAACGTGCGCCCGCTGCGAAGCCAGCAGCAGGCACGCACAGGTCATAAGCAATTTGTCGGCAACGGGGTCGAGAAATGCACCGAGCTTGGTGGTCTGATGCCTCCTGCGCGCCAGATAGCCGTCAATGGCGTCGCTGATTGCCATAACGAGGAAAGCGACGATGGAAATGTACCGCATCGTGCTCTGCCAGGCCGGGCTGAGTTGCGGGTCGTTTATCTTCAGCATACAACTCACAAACGGGATTACGAGCAGTATCCGCAGAATGGTTATTCGCGTTGCCCAGTTTAGCTTCATTCCGTACCTGCTAATGCATACTGTTTGTCAGCTTTACGCACTCTAACAAAACCCAATTCGTCATCTCTGAAAGCGTGCTGGTTGTCAAGCGTGTTTTGTATCTATTTCATAT
>CAYGZM010000134.1:6396-10174 GCA_964354365.1 uncultured Pirellulales bacterium | reverse complement strand
ACCTCCGACAAGCTGTATTTCGAGCCGCTGACCGTGGAAGACGTGTTGAGCATTTACGAAAAAGAGAAGCCCGAAGGAGTCATCGTTCAATTTGGCGGCCAGACGCCTTTGAATATCGCACGGCAGCTCGAAGACGCAGGCGTCAGGATACTCGGCACCACCCCCGATACGATTGATTTGGCCGAAGACCGCGACCAATTCCGCGCGGTTATGAAAAAGCTCAAAATACCGATGCCCGAGTCCGGGATGGCCAGCAATCTCGACCAGGCGCTGAAAGTCGCCAAACGAATCGGATATCCTCTGATGGTGCGGCCGTCCTACGTGCTCGGCGGACGCGGTATGGAAGTCGTCCACGATGAAGAGATGCTGCGCCAGTACGTAGCCGCCGCAGTGGAAGTCACGCCGGAAAGGCCGATTCTGATAGACAGGTTCCTTGTCAACGCGACCGAAGCCGAGGCCGACGCCATCGCCGACGGCGTTGACGCCTTTGTCCCTGCGGTTATGGAGCACATCGAGCTTGCAGGCATACATTCCGGCGATTCGGCCTGCGTTATCCCGCCGGTATCGATCCCTCAGAAACACATCGAAACCATTTGCAGGTACACCAGGACAATAGCAACCAAGCTGAAGGTTGTCGGACTGATGAATATGCAGTATGCAATAGCGGACGATGTAGTCTATGTGCTCGAAGCCAACCCGCGAGCGTCGAGGACGGTGCCGCTGGTCTCGAAGGTCTGTGGAATATCGATGGCTCGGATCGCGACACAAATTATGCTCGGCAGGAAGCTCGCCGACCTGAACCTAAAGCAAAAGCAAATCCCTTATTTCGGCGTGAAGGAAGCCGTATTCCCGTTTAACATGTTCCCGGAGGTTGACCCGCTGCTCGGACCAGAGATGCGCTCGACCGGCGAAGTACTGGGGCTGGCGGATTCGTTCGGGCTGGCCTTCTCAAAAGCTCAGGAGGCGACACAACAGCCGCTTCCCTCAAAGGGAACGGTCCTGATAACGGTCGCCGATCCCGACAAGCCGGCAATCGCCGATACCGCCAAGGCCTTCGCTGACTGCGGTTTTGAGATCATGGCAACGGAGGGGACATACAAGCTTATGACTGAAAAGGGCATAAACGCACAACGCATTTTTAAGATGCACGAGGGCAGGCCGAATATCATTGACGCCATCAAGAACAACCAGATTCAGCTAATAGTCAATACCCCGGTGGGCAAACATAGCCAGCATGACGATTCCTATATCAGGAAGGCCGCCATCAAGTACAAGATACCATACATCACCACAACAACCGCCGCCGCCGCCACTGCGAAAGGTATCGCCGCAAGACGGGGTAGAGAAACAACGGTAAAATCCCTGCAAAGCTACCACGCCGCAATCAGATAGGACGGCTTCATCGGCGCCTTCATTTTTGTTTCTGATATGTCAGCAGCACGGCCCCCGGCTTGGCCGCAATAGTCACGGGCAGCCCGTCGGCCAGCAGCTCGCGCCCGCTGTGGTGTTCTTGCTCGCCCGTATCGAGGTTGGACACAAGGTAATCGGCCGGCTCATCCAGACCGAACAGCCGCAAGCGTCCGGACTCATAGAAGCTGTTGTGCCGGCGGAAGACCTGGACCATACCCTCGCCCGCCCCCGGCCGGTCGAACTGCCAGGCCATCCATACCGTGTCATCACGAGACCAGGGCGTGAGAGGGTAGAAATCGCCGTAGTAGTTGGCGGCGATTTGACGCCACTGGCCGATGAGGCGGCGCACCGCAGCGTAGTCGAGGTCCTTCAAGCGAACGTCCAGACCAAAGCCGATACTCTGACCGGCGTTGCTCCAGAAGGCATAAGGCTCGACGGGTGTGTGGCCGCTGCCGTAGTATGGCGCATTACGAGTGAATACGGTGCCGGTGCCGTGATACGGCAGCCACAGCGACAGGCCGTACATCATGCACTGGTGGCCGATGGCTTCGAAGGCATAGTCGCTCCGCCACAATGGCACGGCGCGACGCATCGTCTCAACGTCGTTGCGCCGCCCGCCGCTCGCGCATGAATCGATGAGCATCTTCGGATGCCGGCGGCGCAGCTCGTCCCAGTAGGCCAGGTACCCCGTGACATATCTGATTTCGGTTATGCCCTGGCGGTCCGGCGAGTCGGCGCCGCGCCAATAGCCCAGCGGGTCCATGTTGAAATCCTGACGGTAAAGGTCGATGCCCTGCTCGTTCAGCAGCCCGTCCACGTGCTCGGTCAGCCATTGGCGCGCAGCATCATTGCCGAGGTTGAGCAGCCCGCCCTTGGCGCCGCCCAGCACCCATTCAGGATGGTTGTTCGCCAGCCACGTCCCGGCAGTCACTCGCTCCGGCTCGAACCAGACCAATATCTTCAGACCCTTGCCGTGCGCGTAGTCTGAGATGGCCCGCAGCCCACGCGGAAAACGGCCCGTGTCCACTTCCCATGTGCCCACGCGAGGCCAGCCGCCGCCATGATGCACATACCAGCCGGCGTCCATCCACCAGTAATCGAGCTTGATACCCTCCTCTATGTAACGGTCGATGAACATCATCTGGTTGGCTTCGTTGGCGTTAATCATCTCGTCGTACTGGCGCGAGCTGGAGGCGAGCAATTGCGGTTGTGGAAGCTGGCCGCCCGGCGTAGGCATCGAATGGGCCATCATCCAGCGGCGCCATACGTTCTGCGCCACAATCCAGTTGCCTTTCCAGAACTGCAGGACAATCAGCGGACTGCGGACCTCTTCGCCGGGCAGCAGTTTGAATCGCGTCAATTCCTGGCCGGCGCGGAGGTGCAAGCCGCGTGCGTTGTCGCGCACAAACTCCGCCGCCCACTGCCCCGGCCAGCCGACGGCAGCAATGATTCCCCCCACGGGGCCTTGTGCCTCGCCGGACCATTCAAGGTTGAAGTACGACCAGTCTGCATTGGTCGGACGCCCGCCCGCGCCGGCCAGGCGCTTTGTGGCGCCCGGGCCCAATCGCGTTTCCAGCGGGCCGTAGTCATTGGCGCTGGCGGGAGAACCGACGTTATGGTGCAGCAGAAACTCCCCCTCGCTGCTGCGGCTCAGCTCGATATCAAGCGCCTGAATCTTTTCAATGATCGGCGTGTCGTTGGGGCCGGTGTTCTTGAAGTACACCGTCCATTCCACCGTGGGAAAATCGTTATATTCAATCAGAACACACCGGACCTGCAGGCCGCTCGCGGAGTTCGTATAAACAAGCGTATGCCCGGTGCGCTGCGCATCGAGCTTTTGTGCATCGCGGGTGACTGTCCATTGCTTGAGCAGCTCCGTTGAAGGTTTGCCGTCATAAAAAAACGAGAACGGCGGCTCGCTGAGTGAGAATTTCTTTCCGCCGGTCCCCTCTAACGGCAACTCTTGCAGTGTCGCGCTTGCGCCGTTCGCAAGCCGCACCGTCGCGTCGGCCCAGAGCGCCTGGTCGTAGCTGCGCCCGTCGCCGCCGTCCTTGACACGGATCTCGAATTCCCGGGCGCCGTTAAGCGGCACGTTGACGGCGCGCGCCCCATCCTTCAGCCGGAGCACCGGCGAGACGAAGACCTCATTGCCATCGACCAGCACATGGAACGTCACCGAGCCATTACCCGTCGCCGCGCCGCGCTGCGTATCGTCGTTGTTCTCCAATCCCACCTCCGCAACGAACCTTTCTGCGGGCTGCCCCGGAACCACCAGAAAGTGCTTGGTGGAATTGAATGCGAACCCGTTGGTGTAGGTCTTGTCGCCAAGCTGGTACGGCGTGCCGCGCCAGGACCGTCCGCGAGACAC
>CAYGZM010000134.1:0-6296 GCA_964354365.1 uncultured Pirellulales bacterium | reverse complement strand
AGGTCTTGTCGCCAAGCTGGTACGGCGTGCCGCGCCAGGACCGTCCGCGAGACACCCCCTCCGTCGTATCTTCGTAAAGCAGCTTTAGATGGGGACGAGTAATCTGCTCCGTCCTGCCAACCAGTTGACCCATCCACTGGTTGCGAAAATAGAACTCGTCCGGTTGCGGTCTCACCCCCACGGGGCCTTGGGCCGCCTGCACCATCCCAGCCGCAAACAAGCTCATCACGATCACGCTGTGGAAACCAAATCGCTTTTTCACCTGCTCAGACCTCCTTTCGCCACAACTGCAGAAGCCGCGTCAAGTCTGAAAAAAGGCCTGCACTCTGGCATTCTGTTCCGATTCTCGGCCGTCCAGGACACATTTATCTGTCGAGGTTTGTCTGCTTTCATTCTTCGATCACCTATTGGCCTGCTCGGCGTCAACGATGATCACGTCATCCTTCCTATGGGCCGGCAAAACGCTGAGCTGAGTGAGCCGCCCGTTCTCAAAGCGGCCCTGAACCACCGTCTGATATGGCGCGTGCAGTTTGAAATCTACATCCCATTCTCGAGGCCAGGCCGGCAGGAGAAATATCTTCTTGCCCTCGGTCTGAAGGAGCATTGCCTGGACAGTTTTGAGCAGAACGCCCCCGTGGTCCTGGTCGGGCGTCCAGTCGTAGTTCGGCCCCCAGAAGGCCGGGAATCGCGAGTTCGTGTCGTAGCTTCTGGCCCTGGCGACCACATTCTCCCTGGCTTGATCGGCTAAGCCCAGGTAGGCCATGAAAATGTCGTCCTGCCGCCAGCCGGAATGGCCGCTGTCCCAACGATGCTTCAACGCCTCAACGCCGAGTTGCGCGCTGTCCTTTTCAAAGGAAACAAGGCGAAATGGAAAGACGGCGTACAGCTCGGGATTCTCTATGTTTCTCTTGTCTTCGTACTTCTCGGCCGGCGCAAGCATTTGAACGCCATCGACTTGACGCGTAGGCAGCTCAGGAAGCTTATCATTCAGCGATTGCCAGAAAGCACGTTGTCGCTTGCTGCCAAATCCTTCGGGCAGTCGCAGCAGCCGCTCAGTTACGGCGTGCAGCCCTGCCAATTCGGGCATTGGATTGGTGCAGCTCCACCACGTCTCGACGGCCTGCGACGGGTGCATCACAAGTTTGCCGTCCGGACCTGTCGTATAATGCTCATCGAAAAACCTCAGCACCTCGTCGGCCGCGGGCAGGACCTTTTCCCTCAGAAACATCTCGTCCTGAGTATGCTCGTAGTAGTCGAGCATCATAAAAACTAATTCCGGGCCGCAGACCCATTCCCACTTGTGCCACCCGCTCTCCTGGAGCTTGTCATCTCGCTGCTCAAACAGCGTCCAGCCATACGTCTCGCTGAAAATCGCACCCCAGAAATAGATGCACTCCGGGAAAAACGCCCCGCCGTGCCCGCAATACTTTTTCGTCCGGTGCACGCTAAGCGGCAGGACCTCATCCACATACATCCGAAACAACGGCCTCATCAGATCGAAATCGCCCGACGTGCACATGCTGATATACGGCAGGCGGGTGTTCTGCCACCAATAACCCGGCCCCCATCGGCGATAGTCCGCATCGCCCGGCCCGCCCGGATAAGGAACAGTAAATATCGAGCCGTTGAACTTGATCGGATAGCGCCCCCGACCCGCGCAGGCATTGATGAACCGCTGCAGTTGATAGCCCCTCGATACAACAAAAGCCGGCTCAGTCATATCTATCTGCTGCTCACCTAACAGTTCGCCGTCAAGAAAGAGTCTCTGTATCCCGGCATTAGGATCTATCGTTGCCGCGACATGATGCCACTTGCCTTTCGCCAAGCAGTCTTTCTGTTCAATGTGCCCCGCCACGGTGATCAGGCGAAGGCTGCTGCCGGGCCAGGTGTCCAACAGCACCCCATCGTCCTTGCCCGGCGTGACCTTGTCGAATATCCGACCACCCCCGGCAGGAAGGTCGCCAGGGCAAATCCACGCTTCGATGCTCACCGGCCCGCTCAGGTCACCGTGCTTAATCGTAGAGAGTCCCTGACCAATTTGTACGTCAACCCAACTGCCGACAACACCGCTTTGCGTCAAGGCTTCCCTGCCCTGTTGACTCAGTTGTGCAATCTCCTCTTGCGACAAGACCTTTCGCAGCAGACTGACCCGCCCAATCTCACCAACGAATCGATTGCCGCCGGCCTGGTCAACGCCGATCCGAACAGGATGGTCGTTTTGCCCGACAATAATCGCAGAGGACTCAGCGGCTTGCGAACGGATGTGTATCCAACTGCGGTTCCAGAAGTCGCGCCACCAATTCATAAGTCGTTCACGGCGTTTTTGGAAGTCCACGCCCTCCACCCGGTCAATCATACGATTGACCTTCTTAAACCACTCTTGAGGCGTCGAGGGATGGTCAGTGAGCACAAAGACCGCCAGCCGATGCGATGTGCCGGGCCGCGTGGATAGAGTTAGGTCATCCGTTCGTTGGCCGTTCAGGGCAGTGATTACCGCGCCAAATGTTCGCCCCAATAGAGGATCGTCCGTATGATAGTCCGCCAGGCCCTGGATGCGCATGGTAAGCTCCGGCCCGATGGACTTCTTGTTGTGGTGCAGCCAGCCGATGCGGTCGCCAAGGTCTTTGAGAATCGTGTCAGGCTCGACAACCGTGGGGGCGTATTTCTGGTCCGGCTTAGAGCGGTCCAAGTGCACGTCGCTCACCTCGATAGAAGGCAGCTCATATCGCTCTGTCCGCCACAGCTCAATTCGGCTTGTAAGGCTTAATTCTTTGGCCGATTCCGAAGTAAGGTAAATGACCGGGTCGTTCGCATCGGCCCATAAGCGGAGCGTTGACCGCTCTGAATCGCCGGCCCCGGCTCGCCCGGCGGCGGCCAGGGATGCCTTCGGTCTGAATTCAAAAACAATCTCGCCGTTTTCCAGGCTCAGGGTCTGGCGGTATTCGACATTATCGCTGAATGGATTGGGTGCGATGCTGATGCGCACTTTGCCCACCTTCACCAATCTGGCATTATCGCCCCACGCATCGGTCTTGCCGATATAGAAGCACAGGTCACCGGTTTGCTCCATCCAGACATTCAGGCTGATATCACCGTTGCCTATAGGCATAGAGCCGGCTGAGTCTTCACTTGGACTGGTCCAAACCACGTCATACCGGCCAACGTCGTATTCTGCAGCACATAGAGTGCCAATCGACGCCCACACTCCGCAAATCGCGGCAAACAACACTATTTTCCTTCCTGCCATTCCTCCAAGCATACCGTCTTGGCAGGCAAAACGGAACAAAATCTCAGGAAACCAGGTTTTTTTGCGCTTACTTTTGGCCCAAATTCAGACAATATAGCAGACACTGAATCAGTGGAACGTATCCTGGAGATTAGACTTTTGCAGGCGACCGGACAATTACAGGCAGGACTCGTTGAAGCAGCCGTTGGCGGAAATATCGAGAGCTTCGGCGAACTGTGCACATATTATTACCCTTCGATGGTGGCAATCGCATACTCTGTGCTCGCCGACCACCAACTCGCCGAAGACGCCGCACAGGAGGCATTCGCAAAAGCGCTGACGAATCTTGGAAAGTTGAATAAGGCCCGAAAGTTCGCGCCCTGGCTCGCCCGGATTTGCAGAAACACAGCGGTCGATATGGTCAGAGTAAAAGCCAGGCAGGCAAGCTCCGACGATTTCTCACAGTTGCCGGACGCCCGCACCGACGTCCCGGACGCCGAAATTGTCAGAGACGCAATCGCCGGGCTGCCCGAACACGACAGAGAAGTGATAGTCATGAGATACTACAACAGCTTGTCGTACGAACAAATCTCCGCCGTGCTCGGCGTCTCCAAGGCGGCCATCAACGGCAGACTCACGCGAGCCAAGCAGAAGCTCGCAGAACACCTGAACCGAAACGGTTTTTGGGAGAGCTAACAATGAACCCCGACAGACACGAAAAGGACCTCGATAAACTCATCTCCGCTTCGATTGGAAGGGAGAATCTCACCTTCGATTTCGAGACGTGGAAACAGGCCCACCAAAAAGAAGTTCAAACCTACGAATCTCAGGTTGCTCAGGCTGAGCGCCCCGCCCCGTCGCTACGTATATGGAGTATAATCATGAAAAATCCAATCTCAAAACTCGCCGCCGCCGCCGTTATTGTCATAGCCACGATTGTCGCAATGCAGCATTTTGTTGGCTCCGTCGGCGTCACGACGCCCGCCTGGGCCGATGTCGCCGAGAGCTTCCGCTCGGTCCCCTTCTTCAGCGCTGCAATATACATTAAGGAGGACGTCACCGCCGAGCCTAAGCAGATTGAGCTTTGGATGAGCCGCGACGGCCGCGCACGCCTCCGCACCGGCGCACAGGTCATCTTCGGCAACCAGGGCAAGGTCGCAAAGGCCTTCGACATCAAGACTCGTTCGCAGGTTGAACCCGACGAGCACGCGGGGCTTCTGCTGGAGAAACTCGGCGCGGCAACCGAGTTCTCGCTGGATTCGGTGATAAAGGTGATATTCGGCGGGAAGCTGGAGGATGTCACGCCGCTGATAAATCCTGATGCAGTGATATCGCGCGATATGGTGGTCTTCGATATTCAATCGACAATCAGTCCCGAGTGGCTCCGGATCTGGGCCTTGCGCGAAAGCAGGCTGCCGGTGCGGATCAAGGTGTGGGACCCGCGCGGCGGCGACGCGACAGACGCCATCTTCGAATACTCAAAGGAACAGCCCCCCGCATTCTTCGACCCCAACGCCTTTGAGCAGCTTGTCCGCAGCGGCCGCGCCGGCAGCATCGTCAGCCTCGCCTACGCCTATCTCAAAGACCCCGGCGGAAAGCAGATCACGCCGGAGGATATGTTTGAGGATTCCGGCTACCACCTGCCGGAAATCGAACAGGTTGGAATAACCCCGGACGGCGCCGTCTGGGTAATCGCGCAGAAAGGCCGCAACCAAACACCCACCGGCCGCAGCTTCTACGGCTTCAGCCGCCTTAAAGACGACCTGGGCCGAGAGTACATATCGGTTTACTCTTCGCACCGAACCGCAACCGACGTCAGCACTCAGGTCTTTGTGCCCGCGGACTATCCCTTTGACAAAGGGGTCCCCGGCAGGCTTAGCCTTCTCTGTGGAGTGGATGACTACAATCCGAACAAAGAGCCGGAACTGATTGGCATGGTCGAACTGACCGAATGGAAGCAAAACCTTATGTGGCCGGCAGGCACCGTTCACGACGATGAGGCCTTTTTGAGAACAACGCTTGCATGGCAGATGCTCAGTCGCAAAGACTACGAAAGGCTGCGGCGCATAATGGATACGATCAAAGGCGAGCCCGAAGAGAATCTCCAGGCCCTCGAGCGAGAAGGGGTTCGCCTGAGCATGCTCGTAGCCCAGAACAAATTCAATGAGGCAACAACCCTTGGCCGGAGGCTTATGCCCTTATTGGAGAGAGACTACCGAGCGTGGAAAGGCTATGCACCCCAACCTTCTATATTCACCGATTACATCTTGGCCCTGGCCTGCACCGGGAAACTGGACCAGGCCAAAGAGACATGGCGGAAGATTAGGGCAATTGAGCCCGATTTGCCGGACACGCTGAATCAACGCGCCAGAGGGCATATCAAGGAAAGCACCCAGGCCGGCTTCGACGACGCTCTGAGAATTCTTGTCCCCCAGGTGTCGCGCAATGCCCATTTGACCGTCGAACAGCTCAACGACATATTCGACATTGACATCAGGAACAATGATATCTTCAGGAACTACACCTTCTGGGACTGGAATCCCGAATTCGAGAAGCCCAAGTACAAGAACTGGGAGCGGCATTTAGGCGAGCTGGCGGAGTACTACAAGAGTCATCCGCTGCCGGAAAAGATGGAGCTGCTCAAGCAGGATACGAAGCAGGAGTACGGCGTTCGCTTTTTGAAGATGCCCGGTATTGAGACGCACTATGCCGAGCCGCTCCGGGGGAAGCTGTGGGATTACACACGATTCTACAAATACCCTGAATCCGCCGGACGTCTGCGGATTGCAGCGGATATTGCGGATGTCGAATTGGGGCATGATATGGTCTATAAGACCGAGACAACACAGCCTGAAAGAATCGAGTTCGTGTTGGATCACTTTGGGCTTGAAGTTATCGAGGTGAATGAGCCTCGGCGGGTCTGGATAGCACACCACGATGGGCGGGAATTGAAGGATTACAAGCAGGTGAAGGCGCCCGTACCCTACGACAATTCGGGGACTCCTAAACCGGGAATGATGACGTCGATGGCAAACGCGGGATTCGACCTGAGCTACCTCTTCCGCACTTT
>CAYGZM010000133.1:0-10336 GCA_964354365.1 uncultured Pirellulales bacterium | reverse complement strand
TCCTTGAGCTGCGGGCGGGGTGAATACGCGCTGGCCCAGCTCGCGGTCAATCATAAACATCGCACCCGGCGCGTCGGCTGCAATTTTGAGGTTCTGGACGACATTGTCGGCGGACATTTCCTCTTCGACCTGCTCGTTGACAAACCACTGCAGGAAGGCGTTTGTGGCGTGGTCCTTTTCATCGACGGCCAGATTGACCAGGTCGTTTATGCGGCCTGTTACGAGCTGCTCGTGCTTGTATGCAGCTTGAAACGCGGCAAGAGGCGATTTCCACTGAGCCGGCGGGGCGTCGATGGCTTTGAGGATGACTCGGCCATCCCGCTGGTTGAGGAAATCGTACATTTTCATTGCGTGCACAATCTCTTCCTGCGTCTGGACCCTCATCCAGGTTGCAAAGCCCGGCAGGTTTATGGATTCAAAATAGGCGACCATCGAGAGATATAAGTAGGCCGAGTAGAACTCGGCGTTAACCTGGTCGTTTAGAGCTTGTTCCATTTTTTTACCGATCATACATCATCCTTTCCATAGTCCGTGGACATTGCAGTATTCCCTTGCGGTGACGGAGGCGGCCTTAATGTTGAAGACGGCCTCGGGGGGCTGGCCGGGGTTGAGGAACTGGCGATAGGCCTTTCCGTCGGCAATGACCTCGATCCATTCAATATAGTGCTTTGCCTCCATAGGGTGAGGGACGCCGCCGACCTTAACCTTTATCCCGCCCTCAACTTTCTCGATCACAGGGACATGCTTTTCCTTGGTTGCGTCGGCCGTTTTCGCCGTAAGATTTTCCATTGGCTGGCCGCAGCAGACCAACTCGCCTGCGCCGCCGTGGAGGACTTCGACGATGTTGCCGCATACATTGCATTTATAGATTTGGAGTTTCTCAGCCATAATGAGTCCTTTCTCAACTTGTAGATTTCATTTTGCGATTCCGATTTCCTTGTGTTTAGCGAGAATTTTGTCGGCCAGGGCGTCAAGAGCGGCGAAGTCGGCGTCTTTGGGGAAGCCTTTGGTCAGCACCGGCTTGATAATCTCGACCTTGAGGTTGGGCAACATAGCGGCCAACTGCTCTACCATTTTGCCGCCCCAGCCATAGGAGCCTACAATTGAGGCGAATTTAGTCTTGGGCCTGAGGGCGTTGGCCAGGAAGGCGGCATAAGCGGCGCACGGGTGCGGCCCTGCCAGGACCGTTGGTGAGCCGATCACGACAGTTGCGGCATCGACCAGTGCTATTGCAAGCTTGCCCACGTCAACGGTGGAGAGCTCAAACTG
The DNA here is from genome assembly GCA_964354365.1 of uncultured Pirellulales bacterium. Classification (GTDB taxonomy): domain Bacteria; phylum Planctomycetota; class Phycisphaerae; order Sedimentisphaerales; family Anaerobacaceae; genus CAYGZM01. Next base: position 9,067 of record CAYGZM010000133.1, on the reverse strand, counting down.
CCTGACGGCGATGCCCCTTTCGATCAGTGCGCCGACAAAGTGGGAGACCATTTTGGCGGTGCAGCCGTGCATCGAGACATAAGGGACAACAACCTCGTTTTTGACGGTATCGGAGGCCCAATCTTTATAGGCATCAACGATGAAACCCGGCTGGTTGTGTATGGGGCCGTGACTTGGGGCTACGATGTCGATTTCGAGGTCGGCCAGCTTCGCAAGGTTGGCGTTGACCTGCCTTCTGAAGGGCATCATAATCTCGGCGTAATATCGCTTGGCCGACTCATAGACCAGCGTTTTGTCGTCGGCGAAGAGACTGCTGCCCGCAAGATGAGCGCCAAAGAAGTCGCAGGGAAAGAGAATCCCATCCTCCCGGAGATACGTTGCCATTGTCTCGGGCCAGTGCACCCAAGGGATGTAGATGAATCGCAGGGTCTTGTCGCCCAGAGAAAGGGTCTGGCCGTCCTCAACAGTAATGAATTTCTCATCCTCTATGGCCAACAGGTCCATCAGCATGGCCTTGCACTTGGGATTGGCGACGACCTTTGCATCGGGATAAAGGAGCAGAACGTCGGGCAGGCTGCCGGAATGGTCCTGCTCGGCGTGGTGGGCAACGACGTAGTCGATCCTGTCGATTCCAAGCTCGGCAAGATTATCGAGCAGGACATCTGTTTTCGTGGGGTCAACCGTGTCAAGCAGCGCGGTCTTTTCACTGCCTTTTATCAGGTACGAATTGTAAGTCGTGCCATCGGGCAGCGGGATGAGCCTGTCAAACAACCTGGCATCCCAGTCGATTGCGCCTACGGCATAAATGTTGGCCTTAATCGTTCTCATTTGCTCGCCTCTTTGGCTGCTTTTATGGCGGAATCATAATCGGGCTCTCTGGTCAACTCGCTAACAATCTGTTTATACCTGATAATCCCGTCTGCGTCCACGACAAATACGGCCCTGACCAGGAGGCGTAATTCCTGAATCAGCAGGCCGAACGTCCGGCCGAACTCGGCATTGCGGTAGTCGGAAAGTGTCTGGAGGTTCTCGATGCCGGCGGCGCCGCACCATCGCTTCTGTGCAAAGGGCAGGTCCATACTGATTGTAAGCACGGCAACACCATCGCCCAGGGCGGCGGCCTGCTCGTTGAACTTCCTGGTCTGCAGGTCGCAGACGGAGGTGTCCAACGAGGGGACCGAGCTTATCACAACCACTTTCCCCCGAAAGGACGAGAGCTTGACCGGCGAGAGGTCATTTGCCAGCACTTCAAAATCCGGGGCTACATCGCCGACTCTGACCTGGGTGCCGACCAAAGTGAGGGGTTTGCCCTTCATTGTCACTGTTTTTGAGTCCATAATAACACCTCCCTGTAGTCAGTGTTTATGTTCGGCGGTATCAGCATCGCCGAAGTACGCGTGATGGAAGCTGTCCAGTACGGACCTGAGCTTCTCAATGTTGGCCAGGCCGGTGGTCTGCTTCATTGATTTCTCGATGGTTGCGATATGCTCGCTAATCATATCGAATCGCATCTGGTCGTTGTAAATGCCGCACGGCACCTGACAGTGCGGCCAGGCGAGCGAGGCAAGAACAACCATAGATACTAAAACAGCGAGGAGTATCGCTTTGTTTCTTATTATTTTTGCCATTTTTTTGACTCCCAATATCTCTCTTGCAAGATCCGACGGAACGAAGTTCCTATTGACCCCGTAGTCCTGGATTCCCGCCTGCGCGGGAATGACAGAAGGCGAGGTTTCTTTCTATAAGGCGCTCTTAGTAATTGGCCGCTTCGAGCTCGTAATAGCTCAGCGGATGTGCGCAGGCGGGGCAGGTCTTAGGCGGCTCGGCGCCTTCGTGGACGTAGCCGCAATTCCTGCAGACCCACCTGACGGTTTTTTGCCGCTTGAAGACACGGTCGTCAGCGATATTCTTCGCCAATGCAAGGTAGCGGCCCTCGTGGCGTTTTTCAGCAACGGCGATGCTCCTGAAAACAGCGGCAATTTCAGGAAAACCTTCGTTATCCGCAACCTCGGCGAAGCCCGGATACATTTCAGTGGTTTCATAGTGCTCCCCGGCGGCGGCAGCCTTTAGATTCTCCAGCGTGCTGCCAATGACACCGGCGGGGAATGCCGCCGTGATTTCCACCTCGCTGCCCTGCAGGAATTTGAACTCGCGTTTTGCGTGCTCCTTTTCCTGGTTGGCGGTCTCTTCGAAGATAGCAGCCATCTGCTCGTAGCCGTCTTTTTTGGCCTGGCTTGCAAAGTAATTGTACCTGTTGCGGGCCTGGGATTCGCCGGCAAAGGCGGCCAACAGATTCTTCTCCGTTTGAGTTCCTTTCAGCTCCATTTTAATCAACCTGCCTTTCTTACGAAATTAAACGACAACAACTATGCTCTTGCACAAATCGCATATCCCTTCGAGATAAACGGTTTTTCTAATTACGATGAATTTCTCTGCAACAGCCGCAGGCAGTTCAACATTATCAAACGGCTCGTAATGAAAATCAATTATCCTCCTGCACTTGATGCACCTGAAGTGCTGATGGTGGTCCAGGCCGGCGTCAAAGCGCCTGGCATCGCCGGACCCTTCGACGATAAAGGCGGCCCCAATCTCGCTGAGCTTCAAAAGCGTCCGGTTGACCGTGTCGAGCGAGATAGTCGGGAATATGCTTCTTAGGCTCTCGTGCAGCATCTCCGCGGACGGATGCTCGTCGCTGGATAGAAGCTCCCTGTATATCGCCAGCCGTTGCGGTGTAACCTTGAGGCCGTTTTCTTTGCAAAGGGCCGTGAACCAGCGGGTCTTCTCCTTGATTTGGGCAGGCGTAATTTTTCCATTTTCACAGTTCATAGCTAATCCTATATAGTAGCTACTCTGATTTATAAAGGGTGTTCTGGGAATTTTCTAAAAATTTATTAACGTCCCAAAGGTTGGGGGCAATCTGGTTGTTCAGTTCCACAACAGCCAATAGCGTTTATCGCTTTATCCGCTACCAGCACAACGGCCCTGGGAGATTCTCGGAGCCCTTTTATTACCTCCTGTCAGTCCTAATGCGATAAACGCTTTCTTACCCGATAGTCTTTTCCCCACAAATCCTGGGACGATACCAAGATTTTTTCTCACGTTCAGACTGCCCGAAAAACCCCACTTTCGCCCCGTACCGCCTACTGGTCTGTGACAGATGTTTTGCGCCTCTGTCATTGCGAGGAGGCTGAAGGGCGACGCGGCAATCTCAAACCGTGCGAAGCCCGGAGATTGCTTCGTCGTTTCACTCCTCGCAATGACATCCATCGTTTTAGCCTTGACAGAGTATTAGTCCGAAATACGCAGGACGATTTTTCCGAACTGGTTTGCGGCCGCCATCTTCCCCATAGCGTCGCGTACATTCTCCAAGGGGTGTACCGAATCTATGACGGGCTTCATTCGGGCTGCGGCGACGGCTGCCACCATTTGGCGGAAATCTTCGTCGGCGCCCATAGTAGAGCCCATAATAGTCAGTTGATTCCAGTAGAGGAGCCTAAGATTTGTCATCGCCTCCGGGCCGGTCGTGATGCCGCAGAGGACGATTTTGCCGCCGGGCCGGACGGCGGAGAAGTCGATAGGCCAGGTTGCTGCGCCTACCGTATCGACGACAACATCGACGCCTCGACCCGCGGTAATTTCTTTCACCGTTCGGGCTACATCGTCAGCGGCTTTGTAGTTTATTGTGTGGTCGGCGCCGATTTCTTTGGCACGTGCGAGCTTTTCGTCGGATGATGAGGTGACGATGACTTCGGCACCGGTAAGCTTTGCCAGTTTGAGGGCGGATAGGGCGCCGCCGCCGCCGATGCCGTGTATCAGGAGGGTCTGGCCGGGTTTGAGCTGTGCGCGTGTCATAAGCATACGCCAGGCGGTTACGAAGGAGAGGACGAAGGCCCCGGCTTCGTCGAAAGTGAGATGAGCAGGCTTTGGGCAGAGATTCTTTGCCGGGACGGCGACAAACTCGGCGAAAGTGCCGGGGCGGCTGAGGCCGACGATGCCGAATGAGGCGCACAGGGACTGCTGGTCCCGACGGCAGTATTCACAACGGCCGCAGCTCAGGCCCGGATTGAGGATGACTTCATCACCGACTTTGACGCCGGCGACATCGGGACCAAGGGCCTCGATGATGCCTGCGGCATCGGAACCCAAGATGTGGGGCATAGGCAGGGAAACGCCCTTTCTGCCTTTTCGGACCCAGATATCGAGGTGATTGAGCCCTGCCGAGCGGACGCGCAAGAGGACTTCACCGGGAGCGGGCTGGGGCGGGGCAACATCCTCGATCTTAATGCGGTCCAGTTCCCCGTGTGAATATATAACAGCCGCTTTCATCAGAAAAACCCCCTATGAGATTTAGTTCGGTGGGACAAGCCCGCCATTGTCTGGGCGGGCAAGCCCCACGGTACCAAAGCCGGCTATTTTCTTAGGAGGGCAATGTTTCTGGTCTGCCCGGTGGTTCCGAGCACAGTTTGCCAGAGATGGCCATTGGGGTCAATCTTTTTTCTTTCCCCGATGGTAAGCGCGATAGGTACATCAACGAAGTACTGGCTCCAGTATCCTACGACCATATTTGTTCGGCCCGACATCCCAGCGTGGACGGCGTTCTGGCCGAGCATCAGACAAAACGCGGAATCGTTGGAATCGGCGGGCAGGGAACGAATCATATAGCCGGGGTCTATGTATTTGAGCGACAAGGGCTTATCGACCTTCCTGAAGTGCTCAGTAATCTTCTGTTTTAACAGAAGGCCTATATCGTCGCGGATGACGTTACCGGAGGCATCCTTTCCGGGTGCACTTTTTTCGGTCAAGGTGCGGCCCACGCCCTCGGCGACGACGATGACGGCGTGATGTTTGCGGTCCAGCCGTCTCTCAAGGGCGCGCAGGAAGCCATTTTCCCCTTCGAGAACCAGGGGCTCTTCGGGGATCAGGCAGAAATTGACATCGCTGTTGGCGAGGGTTGCGTAGGCGGCTATGAAACCTGAATCCCTGCCCATCAGCTTGACGAGCCCGACGCCGTTCCATGCGCCTTTTGCCTCGGCGTGGGCACTGTTGATGGCGGAGCGCGAGGCCTCGACGGCGGTCGAGAAGCCAAAGGACTGGTCTATGCCGGATATGTCGTTGTCAATGGTTTTGGGAATGCCGATGACGGAAATCGACGCCGACCTTTTTCTTATGGCGGCGACCAGCTCGTTGGCCCCTCGCAGGGTCCCGTCTCCGCCAATTACAAACAGAAGGCTGATATTGTACTTAACGAGGTTGTCAACCATGTCGTCTGAGTCCTGGGGTCCGCGGGAGGAGCCGAGGATGTCTCCGCCTTTTAGATGTATTTCGTCAACGAGGTCGGGCGTCAAGAGTATGGGCGGGACCGGGGGATTTGAGGATAGACCTGCGTAGCCATATCGAAATCCATAGACCTTTGCGGCGCGGTACTGCCAGGCGAGACTAAGGGTGATGGTGCGTATGACGTCATTCAGGCCGGGACACAATCCGCCGCAGGTAACAACGCCGCAGTTCAATTCGTTGGGGTCAAAAAAGATTTTTCGGCGCGGGCCGGCCATTTCGAACATCGGCTGCTCGATGTTCAAGGCGCGGCACTTTTTTAGGTCGGCTGAATGGGCGTAAACGGCGATTTTCTCATCGTCATCAACAAAGTGCGTCCCGGCAGATATCAAGGGAGAGTCTATTGTGGCGGGTCCAAGCCTGTCGATTTGCAGAGGGGGCAATCTGCCGGGCGTCAAGCAGTAAGAATCCATTTATTCCTTGCTCCAGATACGCGTGTTGAGGTTAAGGTCGTCAACGATTCCGACAGCAAGCTGGAGGTCTTCAAAATACTGCCTGACAGGCTCAAAATCCAGCAGGGTCTTGAACAATCTCGGTTCGAAAAGGCTCCTTGTGCAGGAAACGGCGACAAAGACCATCGAGCCAATGAAAGAGAGGTGTATTTTCTTGCCGGTTTTCTTTTTGAAGTCGGTGATCCTGGCCATCAAGCTTGTGGAGAGGACGTACCTGGCCTCGATCTGGTCGGTACCATATACGACGAAGTGGCTTTCGAATTCGGGATCTTCGAGCTTAATCAGATTGCCTCGGAATATGTTGAGGGACTGGAGCTTCTGGCCTAAACGTCCAAAGAGCTTCTCTGCGGTATCGGGCAGGACGATTATCTGGCCGGTGAAGTGCTTATTGAAATCGCCGACGAAGAAGATGCCGCGAAATACGGTGTAGCGGTGGCGATTCCTGCCGGAGCTGATTTCGTACTCGGCGTGCAGCTCTGAGAATTGGATTTGCGTAGCGCCGACTTTGCCGCAGACCAGGTCGCCGCCCTTGTATCGATTGGGCGTCGTGGTGAAGATTTTGGAGAGCATGAAGGTCGATTTCGGGATACAGTTATGTGGGCTGTAGGTGAGGTTTGGGTCGATGAAGCGGACTATTCTTTCGATGACGACGGATTTGAAGTCCATCACGTAGGTTTGTGTCAGCAGGCGGCAGATAAGGGCTGCGATGAGCAGACACAGAGCGAATGGCAGAGCAACGGCAGGACGGGTCGAATGCAAATATGCAGCAGCGAGGAAAAAGCCGACGCACCCGATCAATATGGTGATAATTATGACGCAAGTGATCTTCCGAACGATGCTTCTGCGCTGCTGATCGAGGACCTTTAGGTCGGGCATCAAGGCAGTTTCATAGAAGTTTCTCAAGTCTTCAAGCGTTTTCACGAATCGGCCCTCTATTGAACGGGCGAAGTTTTCAACTCTTCAGGAGCTTGTCGGCATCGACGTTTTCCCGCTGTTCGGCGGCTATTTCAAAGAAGCTCTTGGTCTTGTAGCCCATCATTGAGGCAACGATATTAGTGGGGAACATCTCGACGGCATTGTTGAAAGCTTCCACCGCGGCGTTGTAAGCGCGTCTTGCGGCTGATATCTGCTCTTCAATTTCGTTCATTGTCCGCTGGAGGTGCATGAAGTTCTGATTGGCCTTGAGGTCGGGGTAATTCTCGACGGCCACCATGATTGAGCCGAGCGTTTTGGAGACAATGTTGTCAAGCTCGACCTGCTGGTCGTCGGAGAGCCGGCCTGAGACGGCTTTGGCTCTGGCTTCGGTTATCTCCGTAAGGAGGGACCTTTCATGCTGCATATAGGCCTTGACCGTTGCGACAAGCTGTGGGATCAGGTCGTACCTCTTCTTGAGCAAGGCGTCGATGGTGCCAAAAACCTTTGCGACCTGGTTTTTCTTGGCGATGAGGCCGTTGTATATGAAGATGACGACCAAAAGGACTACTATGCCAATACCTACAGCTATCCACATTCTTTGACCTCCTTTGGCTTCGCACAAGCAACTATTACTCTGTCAAGGACGAATCTGTAAGTTGGCATTGCGCAGTCGATGCGGAATCCAGATCGTTGGGACCGCTGGATTCCTGCTTTCGCAGGAATGACAACCCATAACGTTAATCTTGACAGACTAATACGGACATTTCTTACTTTGATTCGATGCGGCAGCCCGTATAATACAAGCCGCGACTATGCAAAATCCTCAATAGTGCAGGAATTATGGCCTGAGATGCGGCTGCGTGTCAAAGACTTTTTGCGGCGTGCGGGAAGGCAACGGGCGATAGAGGTTTTCGGGAAGGACAATTGTATGCGAGAGTCCACGTTGGCATTCATTATTGTCTTGTCGGCCCAGCTTGTGGCGGGAGGCGTGGAAACAGAGGACAAGGATGTAGGGCCAGCGGGTGAAGAAGCGTTAGGCGTGCGCTTTGAGAAGATGGCGAGCAGAATGGCGGAGGCCATCAATCGCGGGGACTATATGGGCGCGCGGGCGGATTTTGCGAAGGTAATGGAGGAGGCCCTGCCGCCGGAGAAGGCAACGGTCTTCTTTCGGGGCGTGATAGACGAATACGGCAAGATTACGAGGCTCGATTCGCCGCACATAGTGCCGCCGAACCAGGCCGTTATTACGGGCCACTGCGAGCGCGGGACTCTGGATATCAGGATTATCGTCAACAACGAGGATAAGATCATGGGATTGTGGTTTCTCCCGCACAAACCTAAGATTCCCGTTCCCGACGCGCACAAGAGCCGGCTGTCGCTGCTATTTCGCGGGCGGTGGCTTGTCAAGTGGGGCGGGGATACGAAGGAGCTGAACTATCATCACGATACGCCGAGCCAGAGATTTGCGTTTGACTTTCTCGCCGTCAATGAAAACGGTGAAACGCGAAAGGGTAACGGTCTTTCAAATGAGGACTATTTTGCTTTTGGCAGAGAGATATTGGCGCCGGGGGATGGGGTGGTGACGGATGTGATCACGGGCGTCAGAGACAATGCCCCCGGTTCTATGAATCCTTATTCGACGTTGGGCAACGCGGTGCTAATACGGCATCGGCAGTACGAGGTGTCGGTGCTGGCCCATTTGAAATTCGGCAGCACAAGGGTGAAGGTGGGCGATAAGGTCAAGAGGGGCAAGGTGATCGGTCTTTGCGGCAATTCGGGGAACTCTTCCGAGCCGCATCTGCACTATCACCTTCAGAATACGCCGATTATTCAGGACGGGACCGGTATGAAGTGCCGCTTCGAGAGAATGGGTATCGTGATAGAGGGTAAAGAGCAGGAGAAAGAGAACTACTCGCCTGTGAAGAGCGAGGTTGTTGTCGGCAGGCAGTGAAGCGATTAAGCGGGTCATAGAAATTAAGAGCCTGTAACAAAATGAGTCTTTCGGGAAAATCAAGGCTCCTGGATTCCCGCTTTGTACGTGTTTAGCCGAACAAGTGATTTTGGGTCTTGCTGACGGGGCACGGGCTTGAAGCCCGTGCGACCACGGCCAGGATGGCCGTGCCACAAAGGGATTTCGCACGGCTAAACATGTACCCCGCTTTCGCGGGAATGACAGAGAGGGGTCAAGGCTGCTCCCGGCCATCCCCAAGCCCTTCGGGCTTGAGGATGCCACCCAGCAGGAAGGTCTCCAGTGCGCATTCAATTCTTCGGGTCCACATCGGCCCTGTTCGGCGGCTGGGTCTTTGGTTGACGGACTCCAGCGGGGTCTGTGGTTTGCGGTCGGCGCATAAGAAAGGAGCCCCGAA
>CAYGZM010000132.1:0-10388 GCA_964354365.1 uncultured Pirellulales bacterium | reverse complement strand
CGATTTTGACCACGCCACGCAGGTTCCAACCCTCGAATCCGCGAAGTCGGGCTAATCAGCGTCGTTATGCGCCCTATGATATCCTGGTACGCCTTCCGCCTCATCTTAGCATCCCCAAGATGGTCAGCCAATCTTTGGGCCGTAAGAACGTGGGCATTTATCACAGGTTGGCGGAAGTACCGATTTAACTGACCGAGGGATATTTTATGAACGTCAAGAAACGTCTTGGTTATGTACGCACTTATCCCACCCCCAATCGCGGATATTGCTGACCCCGCAGCAATATGCTCTACCCCTGCCCGGACCAAGATGTGGGTACCACCCCAGAAAACAAACGCTAATCCAGAAACCATAGCAAAAATTGCGAATGCAAACGACCAGGACGCCCGTGATTGTGTCGCCCTCTGGTACTTCTCTATCTGCTGACTCAAATAGGGACAGCCACCTATTAAAATGGAAAAACCCCGCAATCCGTCGTGATTCTTCTGATTGACTCCCCGGCCCTTTTCCTCAAGAACCCTCATCCCCGCATTCTCTCATCCTCTCATCCACTCATCCTCTCATCCACCCATCTACTCTTTAAGAATTCACTTGACATCCAACTTCAGATATAGTATAATACTTACCCAACTAACTAAAGGAACTCAATAATGATACTCAATTCTGAACTTCTCTCCAAATTCGTGCTCGTTCGTGAAAATTCGCGGTTAGTCAATTCTCAGCGGCCCGAAACGCCGAAACTCCCTATCCCGCCCATCTTGCCGCACATCGGTCTGTTTTCTGGCATACTCCTCGCCGATGCACTTCTTCTCTGTACTACAATCCTTCAAATTCTTGTGTTTTCTGGTTGATATTGGAATCCGGCTGCCATAACCACCGTCGAAGTAAGACGTTATCGTTTGTTTTGAATTTTGAGTTTGGGTGATTCGGATTTGTTTAGGATTTCGGATTTGGTGCTTCGGATTTGGTTGCGGCCTTCAGGCCGCGCCAGGTTCTCTGTAATACAATCCTTCATCTTCTCGTTTTTTCTGCTTGATATTGGAATCCGGCTGCTATAACCACCGTCGAAATAAGACGTTATGGTTTGTTTTGAATTTTGAGTTTTGGTGATTCGGATTTGTTTAGGATTTCGGATTTAGTGCTTCGGATTTGGTTGCGGCCACAGGCCGCGCCAAGAACTCTGTGGCTGTAACTCAATTATGCAAAACAAACCCAATTTCAAAATGGGCAATATAAAAATAAGTACAGTAACACTAAAGGCTTATGCCAATAAACAGCGAACAATGAACAACGAACGTCATTCAAAACAAACCCAATCAAACCCAATTCCCCCGCACCCAGAGACCCGGGGGGCGAAGCCGACAAGGGCGAAAAAAACATATTTTTTTCAAAATCCCGTAGTTACCACGATAGAATTGCCGCAGACTTCCTATATACTTGTGCGTCGATTGACAGACGCCCCAGTGGCGCCCTTATGGGCAGTTTGAGAATTCGCTCGACAAGGGCAACACCGAAGGCAACACGTTGACTGAAAGTTTCGAGACGCTCGGGGCCCCCGTCAGGGGCCTATGGGGTACGCCCTGTTGCGGACCGAAGTTCAGCAGAGATTCTCGAATCAGGTAAAGAGCGGCTTATGCAAAAAGAAAGCTTCTGGATTGGTGCGGTGATTATAGCAGTAGGAATCATTTTGATATTCTGGATTTTGTTTTCGGAGGGGCTTTTCTGAGCGGCCCCCGCTGCTTCGTTTTGCGAAGCAAAACGGCGGGGGGGGGCGTACGTGTGCCGAGACCCACGCAGAAATCAACAATCGATACTCCTTGGGCCGAGACCATTATCAAAATGGGCCCGCCTTCTAACTCGGACCGCTTCCTCTGAGTGGGCCGGAGATTCGTTTCGAGATCGCTCCTGCTCAGCCCGCCAAAGGCAGGGCGCGACGACGGCCTATGCTGTTGAGCACATATCGCCACTCTATCGCATAGACCTGAAAAAAAATGCCGCCCCCGCCCGAATCTGTGCTCTTTCCCATTGACATTCTTCTGAAATCTGTTATGATAGAAGGTGTAAATTGAGGGATCATACTTGAACGACTTAATAGCGAGAATGGCCGAAGAAGGTTACGTTCCCGGTATTCCGGGCTCAATGGAAACAGCCGACCACGCGGTCGAGGTCGAACTCTGCGCCAACAGTATCTGCGAGAAGTGCGGGCACGAAGGACTCGAATACCTGCCGTTCGTTGACCACGCCTCACAGGACTTCAGGGCCTTCAGCCTGTGCTCCGAGTGCGGCAACGCAGAGGAACTTTAGCCGCAGAGCAGACAAACGCCCGCCACCGAAACCTTCGCTACCCTTACCCATCCTACATGCGATCAGAAGTGCGAAGACAGAAATTCGGCCTGGTTCAATTCCGGGTAACACTTGAAGGGAGTATATGCGATAAAATCACCGACTCCCGCCGATTGTGTTCAACTCCGCATTTGGTGTGGGCAAGAACGAGCAGGCGCCGCTGCGTGTCATTGAGAGGGCCCTTATGGACTCGGGGGCGGGATATACGATTCTGCGGCCGAATTTCTTCATGGAGAATCTCTCGACGGGACTTATGCGCCCCATGATCAAGAGCCAAGGCGGGATATTCCTTGCCGCGGGCACCGCATGAGCGGACAACACAGCAGATCGTTTGCCGATGCAATACAGCCGCCGGGCAGGGCGTATGAGCAGTCGGCCGTTTGCGGCGCTGGTGGAGGCGCGAACTACCTCTGCGCCGGTGGTGTCGTCCATAGCGATCAGTATTTCAACTGTCGGGCCTTGGGCGTGGCCTGGTCGATATTGGGAGCAACATCGACTTTCACGTTGCCCATTGCCCATGCCAAGCCGCCGGCGATGATCCCCTGGACGAGCGGGCTGGTCCAGATATCGTCGCGGTGGCCGAACGAGGTATAGAAGACCCTACCCTTGCCGTGCATGCGAGCCCAGGTGGCGGGGAACGGCGGGCGCTGGTAGCAGTCGCCCTTCATTCCTTCGTTGTCCTCGATGAGTATGACGTGCAGGTCCTTTGCGAAGTTCTTGAGGGCGTACCACTCCTCGGTGAGCTTCTGTGCTTCGCCGAACTGCTTTACGCCGGGGAACTTGGGCGAGGCGGCACGTATGAGGGCTTCCTGCTGGTCCCCGTGTACGATGAATTCGCCGCCGATCATGGCGATGTAGGGGTCAAGTTCGGTCTGGTTCTCGTTTTGGGGGCCCTTGGAGTGGAAGGAATCGGTGGCGGCGTGGAAGCCGACGAAGCCTTTGCCTGCGGCAATGGTGCGCAGGAGCTTCTCTTTGCCCTCAGGGGACATAGGCGGCGTCTGCGCCTCGTCCGGCTTTGTGAGGTCGCCGCTGGTGTAGAATGCGATGGCGTCGTACTGGTCGAGGTCGCCGTCGAAGACGCGACCGTCCTTGGTGCAAACGACGTCGAAACCGTGGCGCCGGCCTAACTCCATGAGGATTCTATCGGAGATGCTGGGCTTGCCGTCCTTGATTTTGACGGCGTCGTGCTCGAAGCCGGCCGAGCGCGAGAAGTAGAGGAGTTTCTGTTTTTTCTTCTCGGCGGCAGAAACCCAGTGCAGCGGGAACGCCGAGGCGGCCAGTGCTGCAACACCGGCTGTCCGGAGCATATCGCGACGATTCATAGCATGGCTCGCAGCCTCAGTGTCGTATCGCCTTTCGGTTGGGTCTGATTTCGTTCTCATCGTTACTTCAAGCCTCCAAAAACGTGCTTCCTTTGGTCATGTGTCTCATCTCGCCAGAACTCCAGCCATTGAGTCCTGGTGAAATACCTCTACTATTATCCATACTGCTCCGGATATTGTCCACAGCAATCCGGCGTATCAATCTTCGTCATCAAGACGCGGGGCTCGAGCACTATTCGAAGCTTGCGTTGATGACGAAGTGGCCGTCTTTTAGCTCGGTCTTGGTCTGTTTGACCGGTCTTTGGAAGTTTTCGAGATGGACGGCGATTATCTTTGGCGGGTCGCGGCGAGGAGGGGTGACTCGTATGACGGCGAGTTTTCCGCTGCGGGCTATATCGACGGACAAGCTGACCGGGCCGAACGAGGTTGGGATGTCGAGCATTTTGATTTTGTGGTCGGGTCCGGCCCAGGCGTTGGGCAGGGCTTCAAGGAGGTGCAGCTCGTCGCCGCGTTCGAGGATGAGCAGGTGGCGGACGAGCCGGATGAACTCTGCGGAGGCCCAGTTATGCGGCATGTCGCCGACGTAGTTTTCGTTTTGCCCTTTTGGATTCTGCTCCTCGCGCCAGCAGAGGAGGGGGCAGGCGTGGTTGGCGAATGCGTACAAAGTAGCGGCGGCCTTTTGGGAGTGCCCGAGATAGAGGTGGGCGTGGGCGTAGAATGAAGCTGCGTAGTTCCAGATACCGTCGGCGATCCAGCCGGTGCCGAATATGAGGCCTTCGCGCTGGTTGGCGTCGAGCATCGCCATAGTTCCGAGCATCAGCTTGTCGTCGGGGTCAAAGACTCGGCCCGGGAAGACCGACTGGAGAAACGCCCAGGCGCCGCGCTGAGGGGGTTGGGCCTCCTCGCCCTTCATAGTCACGGGGACATAGACATTGCCGGCGGCGTCCGCGAGCTTGTCGCGATTTCTGGCTTTGTCGAAGGTCCGCCAGTAGTCATTGTATTCGTCCTGCCATCCTGAGAGGGAGGGCTTTGCGAGCTTCTGGGCCATTTCGATGGCTGCTTTGAGGCCGGCGAGGGTCCAATAGACGTTGGTATATTCACGGTGGACGCCGCCGAGGCCGCCGTCGCCGAAGCCTGGGGGCATAAGCCCGAAGTTGGCGGCATTTGGGTCGCTGTGGGTCATTTGGCGGTATTCGAGGATTTGGTTGACGTTTTGCTCGACTTTGGGCCAGGTCTTTTCGAGCCAGTCCCAGTCGCCGGTAAGCTGCGCGTGCCGCCAGATCATCCAGAGCCTCAGGCCGGACTTCTTGGAGAACTGGACGCCTTGCGGTCCTTCGTCCTTATCGACCTGGAGTTCGAGGCCTGCGCGGGTCTCGCCGGCGCGGCCGAGGTAGGTTATGGATTCGAGGATGAACGGTCCATCGGCGGCCCAGGTGCCCCGGTAACAGGTGGGGCCGACCTGGAATGCGGGCTGGCCGTTGCGGAACTCGCGGGCCTGGTAGATGTTGCGAATACAGGAGTCGAGCAGGGCCTGGACTGCGGGGTCGGGGACGATGATGCGGCCATACGGCAAATCGACGTTTTGCCAGTATTTGACGGCGCGGTCGAGCTCGTATTGGGCGTGGTCTTCAGTGGTGCGTAGCGAGGCAAGCTCGCCGCGGTGGAAGGTCAGCAAGGCCCGGTAGTCTTCGCCGGGGGCGAGGCGCTTCTGTTCGAAGAGGAGCTTGACTGGGCCGGCTGCCTTTGCCGGACAGGTCACGGCCAAGGCGCGGTCGTCGGGCACGCCGGCGATGAGCTGCTTGTCGGTGGGGGCGTTTTCAGCATCGAATACCCAGAGGAGGTTGAGGATTGTGTTGTTATCCTCGGCACCCTCGGGCGAATAGACAGCCATTTCAAGCAGGCCGTCGCCGTCCTGATCCTCGGCGTCGAAGATGAAGACTGCGGGCGTATTGCGGCCGAATTCGGCTATCAGGTCGATGGAGCGGACGGTCTTGCCCTCGATGCGGATTTCGAGCGGGCGAACGCCAGGTTTGGAGTGCCAGCCTTCAATCAGGCCGAAGGCAACTCGGTACTTGTGTTTGGGTTTGGCCGGATATGTGAAGACCATCGGTCGGCGGTAGCCGACGAATATGTCGCGGAAACGTGGGTCGCAGGCGACGTTCGGGTCGGCCCAGCTACGGTTGACCGCCGGCGGCGTCTTGGCCTGGATGCCTGCGGCAGGCGGCTCGGCCTGAACTTGCCCGCTGCCGCGGGCGAGGGTTGGGGGTTCATACGATGAGCAGGCCGGGGAGAGGGTGCAGAAGGTCCGGTTGGGATCAGCCCTTTGGACAAGGCGGGTGTTTGCATTGTCGGTTTCATAGGCTGGAAGCCCGTGCCACGCGAGGGGTTCTTTGGAATCGATCTGCAGTGTGATTCGTCCGGTTTGGGGCTGAGTGCTGTTGTTGACCATTCTAAGCCAGAGATAATCGACTCGGTGCTGCGCCCATTGAGAAACGGTGTCAGCGTGTGGCGCACCGGCCCAGACCTGCTGGTGGAGTGTGAGGCTGCCGAAGTTCTGCTTGGTGATGACTATGGGGATACGGGGGTTATGGAGCGACTGGGCAGCGTCGGATGCCGGTCCCTGCGTTTCGAGCTGAGCGAGTATGCGTGTATCGAAGCCATAGAACGGGCCGGCACCATAATCGTAATAGAGGCCCCCGTCCGAGCCGACCATACTCTTGTGCGGGTCGTCCGGCAGGCCGATGCAGGCCTGCCAGCGCTTTGGGGCGTAGCGGAAATCGAGTCTTTGCGGTTCGAGGCCCTCGGTCGGGCCTTTGATGGGATAGATTTGGGCGTGCAGTATTGTCGGCCCGGCGCGGAGCGGCGAGGAGGCGGCGTTGTTTGTCGAAGCAACGCTCGGACAGAGCGTCACCGAGAGTACGATGACTGCGGCGAAAAACCATCTTATACGCATATCCAGGACCTTTCTTGAAGTCATCACGATCGCGATTGCGCCGTCAGGCAGTCTCTATCAGGGCGAGGTTAATGCGGCGGATCGCCTCATCGATCTCATCGGTGCTCTTGAACCCGATGACCGCCGCGTCAAGCAGGCCGGGGCGCATCGCGAAACGTATGGATTTTTCACGGTCCTGGGGATTTGTGAAATCGCCGTCTCCTATCAGCTTCATTCCGATTATGCCGTGGCCTTTCTTGCGCATTATGCCGAGCTGTTCGAGCACGGCAGGGACATTCGATGCATCGCTTTGGGCGTCCCAGCTCTCGGCGGGCGTATCGACGTAGGCGCCCTGCGGATTGACCCGCACGAGGTTGACATCGACCCAATTAAGCTGTGCGGCCTTGGCGAGGGCGGGCAGACTGTGACAGGAGACACCGTGCGCGCGAATAATCTTTTTGGCCTTTGCCTCTTCGAGGGCATCGAGCAGCCGTTTGTGTTCTTCGTCCCAGTCGCTTCTGACAGCACAGTGAACGAGCAGGCTGTCGATATAGTCAACGCCGAGCTCGCTGCGGTAGCGGTCGAGGACTTCAAGGGGGTTCTCGGGGACGCCGGGCATCTTCGACTGGATGAAGAGCTTTTCCCGCGGCAGAGACTTTATGGCGTCGCGGACCATTGTGTGCGTCTTGTAGTTATCGGCCGTGTCGATATAGGTAATACCCTGGTCGTAGGCGTATCGTATCAGGCGGTTGAAGCTATCAGATCCGAGGCCTCGCTGAATACTGCCGCCCTTGCTGCCGGCGCCGATGCCGAGCCTGCTGAGCTTCAATCCTGTCCTGCCCAGCGTGACCTGGTCGACGGCCGTGGGCTTAGAACTCTTGGCGGATTTCTGCAAGGCGCAGGAAGACAGCAGTACGCCGCTGGCCAGGGCAGCGGTGCTCCGGATGAATTGACGCCGAGTGATTTGTTTTGTAGGCATAGGTCAACTCCTTAAATATGACTGCGAGCCCGCCAGAGGCGGGCCACAAACAGCATTTCACTGCTCCAAATAGAGTTACGGTCAAGACGGCCTCCAATATATGGCAAACGGCCATAAGGGGCAAGTGTTTCATTCTCTGTCCGGGGCGGCTAGGCGAGTAACATCAAGCTCAAGCGACTACCCCGAATAGTCCGGCAGAATCCGCGTGATATGACAACGTATGCAGCTTATCATGTTTGGCGTTGGGCGGCTGTGCGAATTGGATTCTCGCCTGCCGGGCCGGGCGTGTATTGTCCGGGCGTGGCGGCGAGCAGGAGTCTGGATTCACGGCGTCAATGCTGTCGTTGGGTAATCACTAAATTGGAGATACATCGATGCAGGATAGAATAATCTGCAGCTTGTTGTTGACCGTTACGCTCCGGATGAGTCCGACGCTTGCAGCAAGAGAAAAGACAAGGGATTTCTCTGCGGGAGAACCGTCGCAGCAGAGGATAGACCTTAGACAGGGATGGCTGCTGAGATGTGCACAAGTCGTTGGCGAAGGCGGCGAGGCCGTCTCAAGGGACGGATTCGACTGCACGGGTTGGCATGCAACGACCGTTCCTTCGACGGTGCTGAATGCGTTGATTAAGAACGGCGTGTACCCGGATTTCCGCGTCGGACTGAACAGTCTGCGCATACCGGATTCTTCCGACGAATTCAACGCCCGGCACGACCTTGCCAAATACAGCCATTTGCCGGGCAAGGAGAATCCCTGGCGACAGCCGTGGTGGTACCGAACGGAGTTTGAGCTGCCGGATATTTCCGAGCGGATTCGCACGTGGCTGCACTTTGACGCCATCAACTACCGCGCGGACGTGTGGGTCAACGGCAGGCAGATTGCAGATCGCCAGCAAATGTCGGGGATGTTTCGGCGTTTTGCATACGATATTACGGCATACGCGAAGACTGGAAAGAATGTGCTGGCGGTGAAGATTTATCCGGTTGACCATCCCGGCGATCCGGACACGCAGACAGAGGTCTTTGGGCAGCCGAGGGGATACTTCAAAGAGATTATGAGAGATGTTACGGAGATTATGACTGTGGGTTACGACTGCATGCCGACGGTGCCGGACCGCAATATGGGGATATGGCAGGATGTGTACATTGAATTTGCCGGGGCGGTGGATATTCGCAATCCTTTTGTTGTAACGGACCTGCCGCTGCCGAAGACGGACAAGGCGGAGCTGAAGATTTCAGCAGAGCTGGTCAACGGGACATCAGCGATGCAGAAAGGGATACTGAGGGGCGCTATCGCCGGGACCGGGCTTTCATTCGAGGAGTCGGTGGAGGTGGCGCCGGGCCAGACGAAGACGGTCAGTTTTGATCCTCATCCGGCGCTTTCCGAGCCGCGTCTGTGGTGGCCGGTGAACTACGGTCCGCAGAATCTCTATGATCTGCGTCTTGGTTTCTACATCGACGGGAGGGTGTCCGATGAGGAGGTAGTGAGATTCGGGGTGCGGGAGGTCGGCAAAGAACTGTACAAACTGGACGGCGCTCACGGGATGCGGCTGAATGTCAACGGGCAGAAGATTTTTTGTCGGGGCGGTTACATTCAGCCGGAGGTGATGTTCGACTGGGATGCCGAACGTATGGAGACGGAAATCAGGTATTTCACGCAGGCGAATTTGAATCTGGTCTATTTCGAGGATATACCGAATCCGCCGGCCGGTTTCCTCGAGGCCTGCGACAAGTACGGTCTGCTCTTCGGTAACTGCTTCTATAGCTGCTACTGGCTGCGTCCGGGCACGAATTACCCGGACGACCTTGATCTGCTGGAGCAGTGCACTATCGATATCATCAAACGGTATCGTAATCACCCCTGTATATGGCTCTATATGGCAATGAACGAGCAGGACACGCGTGAGGTCGTCTATGAGATGTGGCGGAAGCACATCATTGCCCTGGACGGGACACGGCTCTGGATTCCGTCGGCGTATTTTCCGGACGGCCGCAAAGATGTCCCGGAGTGGTTCAAAAAGGATTTGCCGACGGGTATGACCGATATAGGAGCGACATATACATGGAAGGAGCCCAAGGCCTACTATGATTTTGTGCGAAACGACCGCAAGTGGATGTTTATGATGGAGAGCGGCTCGGCGTCGCTGCCTCCGATTGAGAGCCTGGCTCGGTTTATTCCCGACCTTGGGCAAGAGAGCAAGCCCGCCGGTGCTTGGGCGGGCAAGCCGGACGTGTTTCCGCTGGATAAGACGTGGGCTCACCATGGGGCCAATTCATACTACAAGGACTACGACCAGGCGCTGCGAAGGATTTACGGGCGGCCGGAAAGCGTGGCTGATTACTGTATGAAAGGCCACCTGATTACGGCCGATCAGCATCGGGCGATGTTCGAGGCGGTCAACCATCGGATGTGGGACATTACCAGCGGCTTTACCCAGTGGAAGATCAACGCCTGCTGGCCGAGCGTGCAGTGGCAGATATTTGACTGGTATCTCAAACCTATGGTGAGCTACTACTACATCAAGAAGGCTTGCGAGCCTCTGCATATACAATTGGGCCTGCTTGAGCCGACGGTAACTATTGTGAACAATCATCTGAGACCTCAGACAAATTTGCTGGCGCGGGCGAGGTTGTACGACTTTGATATGAAATTGCTTTTTGAGAAAGAAGCAAAGACCGACGTCGAGGCAAACAGCTACAAGGATGTATTCACCATCGAGAGACCAGAGGACCTGACGGATGTCTATTTCGTTAAGCTCGAATTGAACAGCCAGGATGGGAAAGTCCTCTCGGATAACTTCTATTGGCTGTC
>CAYGZM010000131.1:0-10588 GCA_964354365.1 uncultured Pirellulales bacterium | reverse complement strand
CACTCAATTGATTCAGTGCGGCGACCGTTGCGTGGCCAGTTTCGATCCTGAAACCAGCAAGCAACTCTGGACGGTGGACGGCCCCTCGCAGGAATTCGTCGCCACACCGGTTTACAGCGAGAAGGCCGGGCTGGTCTTCGTCAGCAGCAGCTGGCCCAGGCAAATTCTGCTTGCCATCCGGCCTGACGGCAGCGGTGACGTCACGGGGACTCACGTCGTCTGGAGCGACAATAGAGGAGCCCCCTATGTCCCCTCCCTGATCGTCGCGGGTGATTTCCTGCTCAGCGTCAACAGCTCCGGCGTAGCGTTCTGCTACGAAGCCGCCACCGGCAAGGTGCTCTGGCAGGAGAAGCTCGGGCGGCATCACGCCTCCCCGGTCCTGATGAACGGACTGGTCTTCTTCATTAACGACAACGGCCAAGTGAACGTGATCAAACCCGGCACGCAGTTCGAGCGCATCGCGAAATACGAGCTGGGCGAGCAATGCTATGCCTCACCTGCGATCAGTGAGGGCCAGGTCTTCCTGCGAGGCTTCAAGCACCTCTTCTGCCTCGGCCGCAATCCCGGCTCTACTCGAAAATGAGGGTGCCAAACTTCTCAAACTCGTGAAAGCTCGATCCGACTCGTGCCCAATCCCAGCTCGTGGTCTTGCCTTCATCATAGTCAACCCGATAGAAATTGGCTCGCCATTGAGTTTTAGGCTTCGGGGGGACGTTTCGAAGGGGGCTGAGCAAGTCGTACGGAACAAACACCTCAGCCTTCCAACCTGTGACGTGGGCGCCTGACTGCTTGGAGCCTCCCATAACTGTGGCGGCCTTCTGTGTTTTCCGCTTTCCCTCGTAGTGCCAGGGCCGCCAGCCGAGAAACTCACCACCGAAATTGGGGATGAGAATCGGCAGCTCAAAGCCAAGCGGCGAAATTTCGTATTCGAAATAGACAGGGTACCGTTCATCCGGCCAGAAGAAAAACTCAAACACATCTTCGTTCCACAGGTCGAGAAAGTCCTCGTTCATCGTGGCGGTAATCGTGCGATCCTCGGCATCCATCAGTACGTACAGTCCGCTCTTGGAGTAAAGCATCTTGATGCGCGTCTCATATTGATGACCATCAGCATGACGCAGGTGAAGTCGCTCCCAATCGGCCTTCGTCCACGCGGATGCATCGCCCCTGCCGCTTATTACGAAATCTTCCGTCTGCCGGACCTGCAGCACCTTGGCAGTCAATTCTTCCCGGCTCACCTGCTGTGTGGATACCGACGAACATCCGCCAACAACCACCGCAAGAACCAGCCCCGCACGTACAGAAATCTTCATGATGATTCCTCTTTCTATCTCCAACAAGGCTGCCCGAAAGCTTGTTTTAGTAGAAGTCCTTAGACACGGCCATTTCCACAGCTATGAAACAAGCTTCAACTCAATTGGATCGCTCTTCTATTGTGACAGGCGGAATCTGATCTGCCGGGCCATCAAGCGTCAGTTTGATTATAGTGTCGGCCTCCGCCTGATCGTCCCTGACAACAGTCAAATAGAGAGCCGCCTCGGTTTGCGTCAACTGCACGACACCACCGGTTAGAACATTACTCTGGACAATCTTTCGTGGCAATGCCGGCAGCCTGATTGTATCACCGTCATACTCGAGGGCATGTATATAAACAACATTTCCCTTGCTGGTGCTGACCAGGGATCTGCCGGGCTTGAACGGGCCGCCACGTGTGCCGTAAACGCTCTCCCCGAACCGGCCCAGCCATTTCCCAATTCCCTTGAGTACCTCCACCTGGCGTGGCTCAATCTCGCCGTTGGGCATCGGCCCGACGTTCAGCAGCAGGTTCCCGTCTCCGCCGACGCATTTGATAAGGGTGTGCAGGCATTCCTTGAGAGACTTTATGTTGTCGTTGGGTTTCCACGACCACTGCGTTCCCAAGGTCATGCAAGTTTCCCACGGCCGCTGATTATCAAATTCCCCGATTCGCTGCTCCGGGGTGTAGTAGTCGGCATTGGGCCCAATTAACTGCGCTTCGTAGTCCGCCATGCTGCCCATGTCCAGACGATTGTTGATTATGATCTGCGGTTGAAGTTGCCTGACCAGGCCGTAGGTATGCTTCTGGTCCCACGGCGCCGACCTGCCGTCAGTATCAAACCAAAGCAGATCGATTCGCCCATAGTTGCCCAGAAGCTCACGCAATTGCCCCTGCATAGACGCCACGTACTTGGTATTACGTTCCGTCCGACAATCTGGATCACGCCAATCCATCGGCGAGTAATACCACCCCACGTTGATTCCAGCTCTGTGCGCCGCTTTGGCCAACTCCGCGCACACATCCCGTACGAAGGGAGTCTTGGATATGTTGTAATCTGCCACCTTTGAATGCCAGAGACAGAAGCCATCACAGTGCTTCGCCGTCAAGACTACGTATTTCATGCCCGATGCCTGCACAATAGCAACCCATTCCTTGGCGTCGAATTCGGCTGGGTTGAATTCCTTATAGAGGTTATCATACACTTCGACTGCAATAGGCCCTTGGTTAGGACAAGCAGGATTCGAGTTCGCACGCGACCAACTGATTTCCGTGCCCTTGAGGCTCACTGGCCCCCAGTGGATGAACATTCCAAAGCGCGCCTCGCGCCACCAGGCCATCCGGACATCGCGATGCTCTTTGGTTTCTGTCGTGGTCTGTACCGATTCAGCCCAACAGACAGTGGCTGACAGCACCACAGCCGCCAAGAGACAGGCAGTCAACAGGTTCTTGGTTTCGAGTTTCATAAGACCATTATTGATGAGTTTCAGTGATTCCTGAGCTTTGGAACGGTAATGTTCAGAGCTGGCGGACCATTCTTCTCGGCGGGTGGGACCACCGGTTCCATCGTGATTTCCACCACCAACAGCTTGTCCACATTCTCTACCAGCGGTGAGCTAATTTCTATCCACCCATTCTTCATCGTGGCTTTGTTCACCGTCTCGGCGGCGAGTCCCTTACCATCGGCCCTCACGCTGACCTTCCACCCGTCGGTTGTCGGATCACAGGCCGCCGAGAACTCCAGCGTCGTGGCTTTGCCCGCCGGCACAGTCAGCGTCTTCGTCAGGACATAGCCTTTCGCGCCCTTGGCCAAGCCGTTCAGCACAAACACGTTCTTCCGGCCGTGCAACTCCCAAAATATTGAACTCTGGCCGAGGTCGCAGTTGGAGAGTGTCCAACCATCCAACAGCCTGGCGGCCCATTTCAATCCCGGGTTGCTGATTTGCGTCATCTCCGCGTCGCTGTAGAGACTCTCGGTGATTGGGCCTGGATTCTGCAAGTCTTCGAACCTGCTCGGCGTCGGCGCCTTGACTGGTATCACGAAGACCTCTTCGCCGTTCGGGTCCTTCTCAACTCGCCCGCCGACTCTCGCCAGCGCCTGGCGCGCCAGCTTCTCACAAACGTCCAGCAGCTTCGGAAAGTTGTAGGCCGTGTGGCTGAAGATCTTCGTCTCGTCAAGCTTCCTGTAATACCTGTCGGGAAGACTCGATGTGCCGCGCGTTGTGAATAGAATACCACCGCTGGAAGACGGGTTGCAATCGCTGTCAAAGCCGCACCGGCACGAGATGATCATCGTCTGATCGAGGTCACCCTGCCCGTAGAGCAGTCCCATCAGGACCCAGGCGCCCTCGCGCTTCACATCGAGCGCGCTAATGTTGTAGTTCCGGTCCTGGTTATATTTCTTCTCCGCCAGTTCCCATGTCTTTTCCCAGCTGGTTGGGTTCGCCTTGTGCCACTGGATCATGTCGCGAACCATCTCTGCGTACATGGATTCCCTGGGAATGGCTTTCAGGCCGGCTTCGATGAGCTTAATGACGTTCTTCTCGAAGAACGCCTCGGCATACATCGCGCCCATAAACTGGCCGGCGTAAACGCCATCGCCGTAGTTCATCAGCCGGCCGAACTTATCGCCCAAGGCGATGACAACGTCGGGCATCCCCGGCGCAATCAGGCCCGCGTAGTCCGCTTCGATCTGATAATCAATCGCGCCGGCACAATTGTGGAATTGAGGATGGCTGGAGTCCGGCGGTGCAATGCCGTTGCGCAGGTTAGCTCGGCCGGCGGCGTTCGCTACCCAGAGTGGGTAGCCGCTGTTGGCGAAATCAATGCCCGCCTGCCGGATGGAAACATCGAACCCATACTCCTCCATGGATCGCACAAAGGTCATCTCCACATAAAGATCGTCCTGACCAAAGGCATCATTGATCAAATCCTCACTGAATGGCGGCATCTTCTCCGCAGGCATGATGGTCCTGTATCTGCCCTCGGTGGGAGCGCCCCAGGAAACGCCGATGATCTGGCCGATCCAGCCAGCCTTCATTTTGTCGCGGTATTCCTTGGCGGGCAAGCGGCGGAACTCCTGACCCACTGCCTGCATGGGCGATAGACTCATTAAACCGGCACTCCAAGTGCTCAAGACCACACAAACTGCGGCCCGGTTAAACAGTTGCGAACGTTTCGTCTTCATACGGACCTCTTTCTTAGTGTTCTGTTCGTCTTTCGGGTTAAAGGAGACTCACTGGCATTATTCACCCCGTAGGGTACATCTATTCATGCGAACGCATCGAGCATAGGCTCTGCATAATAAGTTATCTATTCTATCCTCTGAGCCGTCCGCATTCAAGCAGTGTTTGGATAATCGTGACGAACAATGAAATGCCTGCTCAACGTCCAGCAAGTTTGCTGGGACCGCTGGTGATTGCCACAGTAGCCCGGATCGTAAGCCGGGACCTCCCGCTCCAGAAGAAGTATCTCCACCTGGGGAACAAGATCCTCAAATCTGAGGGGGAGGTTATATCCGTCTCACCGATAATGAGAAACGCTCGCTTGTTGACGCTGCGAACCTCCTGCGACACGGCTCCTCTGAATACCCGCGCTCATCCATGTGCTTGGGAATGACTCCACCTGCCCGTTCACTCCGAATTGGCGGCCCACCGGTTGCGGGTCTCGACGAGGTCATGTTCAATGAGACTAACTTAAATCTCTGTCCACTGCCCTGGGATCGGCGCCGGGTAACGGCCTTGGGCGTCGGCCTGGACTGGTGCAGCGCTGTCGTCGGTGAGTCGATCTATGTTCGGGCAGAACTGGAAATCGGAGGCCATCGCTTCGTCCCAGGTGATGACCTTCCCGCAGTGGGCCGCCGCCCGGCCTATGATATCGGCGAGATTCGACAGAGCGGCGCGTTTCGTCACATGGAGGTAGGTGGCAAATTCGGTATGGCAATTCGCAAGCCAACGGAGCACGTCGAAGGCCTTGACGCCGTCGGGGAACGTCCGCTCGATGGTGAACGAATCGAGGTTCCGGCCGCAGTCGGTGCTGTTGGCCGCGCGCCCGCCGATGCCGTGCGCGGATACCGGGCAGGCAATCGCTCGAGCTTGCTTCCAAAACTGGGCCCGCAAGGATTTGAACCTTGGACCAATGGATTATGAGTCCACTGCTCTACCGCTGAGCTACGAGCCCCAAGCCGTAGCAAGTATATATCAGACGCCCAATCCACTCAAGATTTTTTTGCAGACAATTCCCCGTATCAGCACATCGTGAAACAGCCCAGCGGCGGAAGCGTCAAGGCCGACGAGATTTCTCCAGCAATGCGCCAATAATAATCAATTCCTGGCTGAGAGGTCCGCGCAGATAAGCTCCTTGTCATTTCTGATGTATATGTGCCTGTTGGCGTAGGCAGGATGGGACCAGCAGACCCCGCCGCGCTGGTTGAGCTGCCCTTCCGTAGGATCAATCAGCTTGGTGCGGCTGATTTCCTTAAAGCCCTCCGGCGAAAGCCCGCAGATAATCAGCTCGCCGCGCTCGTTGAACATCCAAATCTTGTCTCCATTCCGCACAATGTGAATATTCGACCACCGGGCCTTTGGAACCGCCTCCAGGCTCTCCCAGATGCGGTCGCCGGTTTTCAAGTCCAGGCAGCGAAGCTCGCCGTGACTATCGACGCCATAGATACAGTCCCCCTGCAACAGCGGTGTGGATATGCAACAATGAAGGCTGTCGGTATCCGTCTCGCTGGGGCCCTTTCGCCGCCAGATTTCTTCGACGGCAAGCTCGCCGGGATTGACCCTGAGCAGAAGCGAGCCGTCGTAAAAGCTGCTCACGAACAAATGGTTGTCTTGAAGAACCGGCGTGGCAATGCCGATGACCATGCGGGATGGGACAAAGTGGTGCTGCCAGTATAGCTTTCCGTTCGAAGGGCAAAGGCCGCAGATGCTGTCACCGGTCCAGCAAACGAGGACACGCTGGCCGGCCTGCTCAATCACGATGGGAGCGGAATATGAGGCGCGGTCGTTCAACGCCCGCCATTTCTCTTTTCCCGAGACCTTATCAAACGCCACTATGCAAGCGTTGCCTTCGCCGCCTATTTGCGCTATGAGCAAGTCCTTTTCAATCAGAGGCGATGCGGCAATGCCCCAGATAGGCATCCTGATTTTGTACTCGGCCCGGAGGTCCTTGCTCCAGAGCACCTCTCCCTTCGCGGCATCAAAACAGAACAAATGCCCCATTGTGCCCAGCGAATAAGCTCGTCCCTCATTGATTGCCACCGACGCTCGCGGCCCGTCGCCGTATCCCACCTTTTCGTATTCGCATCGGTAGGAATGGGACCATATTTCGCTGCCGGTCATCGCATCGAAGCAGTGGACGCGTTCGACGGAGGCTGGGGTGGTCAGGCGGTCGGTGAGATAGACACGGCCGTCCGCCACGGTTGGGCCGCTATAGCCTGATGCGATTTCGGTCCGCCAGCGAACGGCCAATTGCGGACCGTCGAATTTCGCCACGATACCGTCTTCACGCCAGACGCCATCGCGATTGGGACCCCGCCATTGCGGCCAGTCATCGCACCGGACCTGTGCCACACAGAACAGACCAACTGCCATTGGTAATGCCAACGCTTGCCTTCCGAACATTGTCGGGATTCTCCGAAAGAAACGAAAAATGATTTACGCTGCCTCATTCAACCTACTGTATCACCGGCGGTGAGACGGCCTTGCCGAGTTGCTGCGCAAGCTGCTTGTCTTTGTCGTACGTGCCGTAGAAAGGAACGTTGCCGTCGAGCCAGATATACAAGCGGCTTCGGTCCTCAGGGGAAAGTCTGACCTGTTCGGTGTGCGTTGGGTTCTCAATCACGTTTATCAGGGGGCTCTCATCGACGCCGATGCGTCCGGGCTTGGTGACCAATTGCGTTATGCTGCTGCCGCCCCATTCGTACCATTTGACGTATGGTCGGAGGCTCTCGTACGATTTGCTGAAGGTCTCGGCCGGCTCGCCCGTCAGGACCAGCGGACTTTTTCCTTCGCCGGTTTGTCCATCGTGACAGCGCACACAGTGCCGGTCGAGAACAGGCTGAACAAGCCGAGGATAGCTGAAGGGCCGGGTTCCATCCGGGCCCGGCTCGATCTGCGATGGAGGCCTCTGCATCGCCAAGAGCCGCTGCCGATTGACGGGCACGGAACCGCGGCGCTCGTGGCAGCCGACGCAACTGCGGCGCTCGCCGGGCTGCAGGTAGGTGACGCTGCGCATGCTCTGGACCGCCCTGCCCTGCTCATCCACTGCCTGGAAATAGAGAGGCTTGCAGGCAGGCGCACGGAAATAAGCCGAGCCGTCGGACTCGACCGGAACGGCGCCGAGCAGCATACGGGCGCTCTCGGCGTTGGCATGGCCGATTCGCGGCTGGTTCACGATGTGATTGTCTGTCTTTGGCAGGACCTGGAAGATACGCAGCTTTCGGATCTGCCGCGAGGCCGGAAGCGCAAAGTGACTCTGCCGCACATCCGCCAGCACAAACTCGCCTTCGTCCTCGAGGTCAAGAGCCGGCGTAGAAGGTATGACCGGCGGAACGGGACGGCCGGCCAGTGGAATCGGATACATACACGATATATCATCATCGCTGTAGAGCAATTCGAGGTTGCCGAATCTATCGAAGTAGTACAGAGCCGTCCGCGTATCCTTCTTGACGCCCGAACCCATCCCCGGCAGCGGCTCGAAGCTAAAGGCCGTCAAATAGTAATTCTCCGAAAGGGGCCAGGGACTGTGGAAGTAGCTCTTCGGCCAGCCGGGGGCCTCGGGAAAACATACCTCCGGCGTCAGAACCTCTATCGAATCGAAGTCGTCCTCACCGCTGGCGGGGTCGAATTTCGTAAGACCGGGGTCCACAATGACAAGCGACCCGCCCACATCGGCGTGGTGCGCGCCGGCGATGAAAACGACCCTGTTCGATCCGGGGATTGCCCGCGGCTGAAAGCAGGCGTTGATCCGCTGAGTGTAATTGCCGAAGAGTATGACCGGGCTCGTGCCGTCGGGATTGCTGACCCAAATACCGTGGTAGTTCGCCGCCGAGCGATCGACATAGTCCCAGCGACAATACGCAATTCGCCCATCGTTCAACACCCAGGGATGCCATTCGCTCGTTTCGTGGAACGACAGCGTTCGCACCCCCTGGCCGGATGCGTCCATCCAGTGCAGCGTATAACTCGGCAGCGGCTCCCAGGGATTGTTGCATCGGGCAAAGCCGCCACGGCGTGTGGACATAAAGGCAATTCCGCCATCCGGTAAGGGACATGGGTCGAAGTCGTCATTCGGACCTCCGGTAAGCTGACACAGATTGGCCCCGTCGGCATCCATAGCGAAGATGTGAAAATAGCGGCGCTCGGGCGAGTAGTAATCATACTTTTGTACGGCCCGCTCGACAAACGCGAAGTAGATAGTCCGGGCATCATACGACAGCGCCAGAGTCGTATAGTTGCCGCGCGGCAGCCGCCCGTCGATCAAGTCCCTGACTTTGGCGGAGCGCCCGGGCTCATCGAGCACATACACCCCCCCGCCGGCAATGTCGGCATAGTCATAGTAGTAGCCGATATATTCGTGAAGCATCTGGCAGATAAAGCGACGCCGCTCCATAAACACTATCGGCTTCGATGCGATGAGCGGATTCTTTAACGCAGCGCCCCTGGCGATAGAGCGGACGCTCCTGTAGAGGTCAAGGCGGGCTGCCTGGTCGAGCGAGTCCGCCCCCTCCACCTGCCCCCGCAGCCGATTCAGGGCCGCCAGCTCCGAATTGAGCACAAGCCCCTCGGACATTCCTTTAAGGTCGTCTATGAGCCGTTCGGCCCGATGAAAAGCCTCGCGCAAGGCAGCAGGGTCATCATCTGTCCGATTCTTCCGTCGCTCCTGGGCGGCCCAGTCCGCTTCAACCATTGCCTGCAGCGCATCGCTATCCTCATTCCCAGCAATCGCAGTGGCCACCCCAATTAGCAGCCACCCTGTCACTAATACAGACAGACAACCGGAGCGTATGACTACCCTGGTCATAGGCAATCTCCAAAAACGCCACCAAATACGTTTGATGATTCATATCTTAACAGATTTTTGTGCAATTTCACATCTTTGCCGGCAAAATTTTAGTATCCTCCCAAGAGTTGTGGGGAAAACACTATCGGGTAAAAGAGCGTTTATCGCATTGGGGCTGACAGCAGGCAAGAAAACGGCTCCGAGAGTTTCCCAGAGCCCTTGTGCTGTATAGCACCGAGACGGCGCTCGGGTCGCACGCCTGCGTCGCCCTATCCTCCGTGCCGGCAAGCAGATACTAATACTACTCAAACTGACCGGTTTTCAAGAAAATGGCACGATAAGTCCTTATGCGACAGCAATATAGCACAGTGTGTCATTCCCGCGAAACTTGTCCTCGACCTGATCGGGGAGCGGGAATCCACTCACCCACCACACTACTGGATACCTGCTTTCGCAGGTATGACAAGGTGAGCCCGTCAGTTTGAGTAATACTATTCTCGGGCAATGGCAATAGTAAGCTCTTGTCCAGCACAGCAGAGCTTGTAGGTTTGCGATTCTGCTGGTAGCTGATAAAGCGATAAACGCAATTGGTTGTTCGCAAAGTGAACAGCCAGATTGCCCAGAAACTTTGGGACGTTATCAAAACTTCCGATTTCGTGGCCAGTCCACATGGGACGTGCAGGGTTTCTTGACTGTTAAAAAGGAAAAAAACTTGCATTTCGAGGCCTTTGGTTTAGTTTTTTGTACATATAAGAACGCTCAAAGTTTCTGAACAAAAGGCTTCTGCAAAATTGCAGACGTAGGGTGGGCTTCAGCCCACCACTTCGATGGGGCAAGCCCCACCCTACTCAGAAAAAATCGTTTGTTGATTTTTTCTTTTCAAGGGTAATGTATTGCCTCATAATCGCTTAGATTTTCTTCAACAATATAGGCCTAACCTGCAATTTTGCAGAACTCATACTCTGAACAATAATAGGGAGGTCTTTATGTATCGCTTAACCAGGCACAAGCCAGGAAACTTCAACTTTGTCCTTTTGGTTGTGGTCGTTTCAATGTTGGCCATTTTCGGTACGGATGCAAAGGAGTCTCCAAAGACGCAAATACTGACTACGCCGCAGGGTGTTAGATTGCTGATGAACAAGAGCTTCGACGACAGCGAAGAAGCCCGCAAGGAGATCCTCGAACTGTACAAGGATCTGCGAGTCACGGATGTCCTTGATGGTATGGACCTTATCGGGCTGCAGGATATCGGCCTGATGAAAAAAGAAATCCGCCCCCTGTGGCGCG
>CAYGZM010000130.1:0-10678 GCA_964354365.1 uncultured Pirellulales bacterium | reverse complement strand
ATACACCGACGCTGCCCCGGTCAGCTCGATTGCATCGGCCACAAACTCGTGCAGCTTGGCGTTCTTCAGAGCCATTAGCCTCTTGTAGTGCTCGGCTGCCAGCTTTTGCTTCAGTATTTTGGTTACGGCGCCCATTTGACCCTATTGCCTCCAGAAATTCGCAAACAGTTCAAAAAACCGGCGAATTCTAACGATTCGCTCCCACAGAAGTCAACCGGTTTCTGAGAAATTATTATCACCGATTTCCTGATTTCCGGCCGCAGTGTCCCCGGCCGACTGCGCCATCACCCGCCATTTGTCATTTCGACCAAGCGCAGCGAACGGAGGAATCCATTCAAACTCGTCGTTGCGAGGAAGCCTGCCCTGAACGCAGTCGAATGGGTGGCAATCTCTCGTCCGGCAAGCGGGGTAAGCTGTTTGCGCGTTTGGAATTGGGTTTGATTGGGTTTGTTTTGGATAATGTTCGTTGTTCATTGTTCGTTGTTCAGTGGCATAAGTCTTTATTATTGCTGTACTTATGTTGATTTTGCCTATTTTGACATTGGGTTTGTTTTGCATAATTGACTCATAAAGTGCTGGAAAGCTGGGCAGGATGGGTGGGTAGGGCAGGAGACAGGAGACAGGAGACAGGAGGCAGAAGACAGGAGACAGAATCCAGAAGAGGGATTCCCGATGAATCGGCATGTTCGTTTTACTGCGACTTCGCTTAGACATTGATCACCTCCTATTTTGTTAGATGGATATTATACATCAAAGACAGTTGGGTGTCAAGTGAATGTTTTGCCACGGAGGACTTGGCGCGGCTTCGGGCCTTTGGCCCTCAGCCGCAACCAAAAAGTTCGTCTGGCAAGAAAGTCTCATAACACCTTGATAATAAAGAGGTTGTGATCGCCCAATAGAAAAAACGTGCATAAAAAACAAGAAGATACAAGATTGTATTACAGAGTAGATAAGCAAGTTCGAAATACGAAGCACGAAATCCGAAACAATATCAAAGCTGAAATTCTCAAATGGGCAAAACGAAGGGGAACCGCGGATTACGCAGATTATACGGATTTGGGCATAAGAGCATATAAGTGTATGCGTATATACTTATGAAGTGCCATACGAAATGAGGTTTTGGGGTAAAGAGTTATTTGGTTGCGGATAAGCTGGACTTTATGCCCAGAGAGGGGAGATGGCGGCGGAGGTTTGGTGTGCGCGTGCGTTTTGCGGGGTCGGGGCTTGTTGAGAGCTGCGCCACCACCATATAAATACATGCGTATATATTTATATAGTGCAACATGAGCCGAGGTTTTGGAGGAGGCGGCTATTTAATCGCAGAGGGCGTCGCGGGGTTGCCCGGCGAGGGCGTCGTGAGGTTGCGCGGGGGTAGTTGGGCGGGGGAGCGTGAAGCGTGAAGCGGGGAGTCTGTGCGAATCTGGCCCGCCGCGTCCGATTTTCAACTTTGGATGGGGGGCGATTTTGAGATTTGCGAGATGCTGGTGCCCGTGTGGGATTTACTATCGTTCTGCAAGCCCGCCGTTGCCTGGGCTGGCTTGTCGAGGAATCTATTGAACCACCCGCTGTATGCATTGCTTCGGTCTCGGGTACGCCTCGACCTGCGCAATACACGACACAGAACGTAGAGAACTCTCTAATCATGTGTGGTACATAATCCGGGGGTCAGGTCGGAAGAGGGTGAATCGCCATTTGTGCAGCCAACTTGCCCAAGAGGGAATTTGTTGCCTGCAGGTATTCTGCTGACTACAATACTGCTGTGTTCGCCAAGAGAGTTTGATATCAGAGACTGATTGTGCTTTCAGGCAGGTAAATCGCAAATGCAACGTCACAGACGAATTATCCCCACAGCAGTTTTTGCACTTCTCGTCAGTCCTGCTGTATTGCGGGCAGCGGCAAAAGAGGGCGAAAGTGTTCCGGCTCAGCGATCCATGAAGTACACATCCCGTTCCGCCGACAGCGCCAGCGCATGGCAAAAGGATGCCAGAGCCAGGCTGTTTCAACTGCTAAAGATGGATGACCTGATCGACAAAAAAGATACAATTGCCTTCGATCCCAAGGAACTCTCGTCCGCAGCCAGAGCGGCTTACAACGTCCAAGAAGTGGAAATAAACTCCACAGCGAAGAGACGCATCCGAATCATCGTTACGTCCCTAACGTCGCCGAATGGTCCTCTACCTGCTGTTGTCTGCATCGGCGGCCACGGCAGCAGCCTGTACAGCCCGTATAGTGAGCATACTGTTGCCAAAGACAGCGCGAAGGCACAATCCGATCGTATCTACAGAGGATTCGGTACGGCTCTGGCCAAGAGAGGATATGTGACCATCTCTACAACGGTGAGCCAACACGAGGTCTACGAAGAAGGTCGATTGCTGATGGGGGAGCGCCTGTGGGACCTGATTCGGTGTGTCGATTACCTGGAATCCATGCCCGAAGTGGACCGCTCAAGAATTGGCTGTGCCGGCTTGTCCCTTGGAGGGGAAATGGCGATGTGGCTGGGGGCCATGGATGAGAGAATCGCCACGACTGTCAGTGCCGGTTTTCTAACCACCATGGGCCATATAGAGCAGAATCACTGCATGTGCTGGAAGTTCCCAGGGCTAAGGGAACTGGTCGATTTTGCCGACATCTACTCTCTTATCGCCCCTCGAGCACTCCAGTGTCAAAACGGGCTGCTCGAACCGGTAAGCCAGTTCAATGTGCCGCTGGCCCGAAAGACAATGGAAGAGATCAGGATGATCTATTGTGACTTAGGCAAGCCCGAAAACGTGGTTTTAGACGTCCATGCAGGTGGACACGAGATTGATCTGCCGGGATTGCTGTATTTCTTTGAGAAACAGCTTTACAGCAACCGATGGACTGAACCGAAAGATATTCAAATGTGAAGGTCAGCAGGGACCGTGTAGCGTGTTCAAGGGTTTAGGAGGCCAATATGAATTCAGACAAACATGAAGCGCAAGGGATCGGGCGCAGGGAGTTTCTCTCAGGGCTTTCGGCAGTTGCAACCGGTTCGGCCCTTGTCCTCGGCAAGACATCGCAGGGAAGCGAGACTCCGCCGGCAGTCGGTGACTCACCCGCGCCGCCGCTGCCTACGATACGGCTCGGTGACCACTACATCACCAGGCTGATTGCCGGCTCGAATCCGATCAGTGGATATTCGTACATGGGCCCCATCCTGGACCAGCACATGAGGGAGTATTTTACGCCTGAGCAGACAACTGAGTTCCTGTGGAAGTGTGAAAGAGCAGGAATCAACACTCATCAGTTCAGCAGCCCTGAGCAGATGGCCAGTGTATTTCGGACACTGCGAGAGCGAGGATCGAAGATGAAATTCATCTGCCTGCACGCCGGTGGGCCAGAGCAGACTTCGATCAAGCAGGTTGTCAAAGACATTCAGCCCATTGCAATTGTCCATCACGGTGGGGTTACCGACCGGCTGTTTCGACAGGGCAAAAGCAGTGAGGTCCACGATTTTGTCAAACGCGTTCACGATGCCGGCGTTTTGGCCGGTGTTTCGGCCCATAATCCCGATTGCATCAAGCAGGTAGCCGATGAAGGCTGGGAAGTTGATCTGTTTATGACTTGCTTCTACTATCTCACCAGGACACCCGAGGAAATGGGGAAAATGCCGCCGATCGTCACGCTCCAGATCGGTTATCCGTTCTTTGCCTCCGACCCGCTCGATATGACCAAAGTGGTCCAGCAGGTTGAGCAGCCCTGCTTAGGCTTCAAGATTCTGGCGGCGGGTCGAAGGTGTCATGACAAGCAATCCGTCATGGAGGCATTCAAGTTTGCCTTTGAGCACCTCAAATCTACCGATGGCGTGATCGTTGGTATGTATCCTCGGTATGAAGACCAAATCCAGCAGAACGCCCAGTACGTTCGGCAGTTCGGCACGCCACAAGGCGCGTAACGCCGAGCCGAAAAGTATGGCACATTTTCTTCATCTTTGAACAACTTGCGCCGGGGCCACTCATTCAGAGAAACAACGCCGGCAGCCCAAGCCCAATTGCAATTCCATAGAGACTGTCCAGCCAAAACACAGAGTCTTGCTTCTTCCGTTGGCGTAACGGCTCTATTTGAGACGCCCGGCACACACCACTTCCCAACACCCCTGAACCTTCCGATTACTTATGTTACCGGACCTACCGGAGGACTTCCACCATTTTTCGGTTCATTCTACAGACTCATTGACGCTACAATCACTGTCCGGCTTTTTTCGCAGAAAACCGCGGTATTGCATTGGGCTTCTGCACGGTTGCCCTCTCACTCCGAAGGATTTAGAGAAAGACTGGCCGGACCCCAAACCAGAGCCCCCAACAGGCAAAAAAATAGTTGACGCCGCGAGAACTTTATATTACTATATGAGTATATTATCACATAGTAACTTAGCCAAGGAGACCTTATGCCGGACAAGAAGAAACTGCTGTTGTTCGAGAAACAGGCGGAGATTGCAAAGGCCATAGCCCACCCGCTGCGAATCGCCGTCGTCAATTTCCTCAAGGACGGGGAGCAGTGCGTCTGCGACATCGCCGAGCACGTCGGGGCCGAACGCTCGAACGTCTCCCGGCATCTCTCGATAATGGTCAACGCAGGCGTGCTGGAGTATCGAAAAGAAGGACTCAAAGTGATATACAGACTCAAGTGCATCTGCATTCTTGATTTCTTCTCCTGCGTCACCGGCGTCCTCAAACAGCAGGCCGAGGAAAACAAAAAACTGCTAAAAAGTATTTAGAGGTTGTAACAAAACCTGACTTCAAAATGAGGCGCCGCTTCGCAGGGGTATTCGAATAGATTCCTCGGCTGCGCTCGGAATGACGAATTGCGTTTTGTTAGAGTGCCTTAGAAGGCGTGACAGATACGAAACGAGA
Organism: uncultured Pirellulales bacterium; assembly: GCA_964354365.1. Classification (GTDB taxonomy): domain Bacteria; phylum Planctomycetota; class Phycisphaerae; order Sedimentisphaerales; family Anaerobacaceae; genus CAYGZM01. Next base: position 5,807 of record CAYGZM010000130.1, on the reverse strand, counting down.
GCTTAAGATTTTTGCCGCATTAGCCGGGATCTTTCTTGTGGCTTATTTTCTGCCGCTGGGCAATACGAAGGTGCAGGATGCGATACAGGAGTCGTTCCGGCTGCTTCAGTGGTATGCGCGTAATCACACGCTGGCGTGCGTTGTGCCGGCGTTATTCATAGCGGGGGCAATTATCACGTTCCTATCGCAGAGCTCGGTGCTGCGCTATCTTGGGCCGAGGGCCAATCCTGTTCTTGCGTATTCGGTGGCGTCGGTCGCAGGCTGCGTCCTGGCCGTCTGCTCGTGCAGCGTGCTCCCGATGTTCGCGGGAATCTACAATCTCGGCGCAGGTCTGGGGCCGGCTACAGCCTTTCTTTATTCAGGTCCGGCGATCAATGTTCTGGCTATTTTTCTGAGCGCTCGTGTACTTGGTTTTTCTATCGGTTTGGGCAGATTCATCGGCGCTGTGATATTCGCGGTGGTAATCGGTATCCTGATGGCAGTTATTTTTCGCAGAGGCGAGACGGCAAAGGCACAGGCTGCGATGCAAATGCCGGAGCCTGAAAAGCCTCGCCGGCATATCGGGAAGACCGCCATATTCTTAGCCTGTATGATTATGTTTCTGGTGTTTAGCGACTGGTTCAATCCCGGCAACGTCACCGTTAAGACTTCAGACGGCAGACAGTTCAACGCGGTGGTAATCCACGAGACGAAAGACGCCATCAGATTTCAACTCGAGCAGGACCTCGGCCCAGACAAGATTGGCGACAAGGTCAGTCTGCAGAAAGCCGAGATCGCGGACATACAAGAACAGAATACGTGGATTATCCGCATCCACCACATCAGGTGGCACCTGGCGGGCCTGTGCGGCCTTGCGGTGGCGATTATGGCGTGGCGATGGTTCGAACGGGAAGAGCTGCGAGAATGGATGCACAACACGTGGGAATTTGCCAAGCTGCTTGTGCCGTTACTTTTTGGCGGGGTGTTCATCGTCGGATTTGTCAGCATTTTGCTGCCGGAAAAACAGGTTGCTCAGTGGGTGGGCGACAATAGTTTGCAAAGCAACCTTGTGGCAAGTGTAATTGGCGCGTTCTGGTACTTTGCGACATTGACAGAGATCCCCATCACCCAGGCTTTGATGAAGCTGGGAATGCACAAAGGACCTGTCCTGGCGCTGCTCTTGGCCGGGCCGGCGCTGTCCCTGCCCAGCATCCTTGTCCTTCGCAAAGTGATGGGGAATGCAAAAACGACGGTTTTTGTTCTGCTGGTGATTGTGATGTCAACAATTGCGGGGATGTTCTTCGGCGCCGTCTTGGGATAGACAGCGAAAATATGAACGAATGAGTAACTGGTGGAACGATTCAATATGAAAAAGATACAGATACTTGGGACAGGCTGTCCGAAATGCAAGAAACTGACGGAGAACGCCGAATCCGCAGCAAAAGAGCTTGGCGTTGCATACGAGATCGAGAAAGTCACGGAGATAAATGAGATTATGAAGTTCGGCGTAATGATGACGCCTGCGCTGGCTGTTGATGGTCAGGTTAAAAGCGTTGGCAAGGTCATTTCGCCGGATGAGATCAAGAAAATGCTGGTGTAAGGAGATGATTCGCGTATGAACAAGATTGGGAAAATCGCAATTGTCGTCGTTTTGATTGTCGCTGTGGTTGTTGTGATTGCTGTGAAGATCAACAAGTCCGGTCGGGGCACAACAGCACCGAGTAGCGGCGCCGCCGGACAGCAGATACCGGCGGAATACAGGCCGGAGCAGCTCACCGGAAAGGGCCTGCCCGCCCTGGTCGACCTCGGCGCCGGCACGTGCATCCCCTGCAAGCTGATGGCCCCCATCCTCGAAGAGCTCAAAAAGGAAATGGAAGGGAGGCTTGTGGTGCAATTTCTCGATGTAGGCAGGTTTCCCGCCCTAGCCGGGGTGTATCGAATCAGCATCCAGCCGACGCAGATATTCTACGACGCATCCGGCAAAGAGCTGTTCCGCCACGAAGGATTTTACTCCAAAGAAGACATACTCGGCAAGTGGAAGGAGCTTGGCATAGATCTTTCTGCTCCGCAATTGCCAGCTTTCGAGCGACTCACTCCCGCCAAAATCGACGACCGCCCGAAGAACACCATCTGCTATATGTGTGACGGCGATATCAATCCGAAAACATTAGTGACCGTTCAGACAGACAAAGGTCCGGTGAGGCTTTGCAGCCCGCACTGCTATTTCATTATGTATTCATGCCTGACTGAGGATAAGACCGGTTTTGAGAGGAAGGTCTCGGTGACGGACTGGGTAGCGGACAAGCTGATACCGGCTGCTTCGGCAATCTATTTGTACGGCCTGGACAGTCGGACCAGCCGACCAACTGTCAAAGCCTTTGGCGACGCGGAAAAGGCCAGGGCTGAGCAGGAGACTTCCGGCGGAAACATCATCGACTGGAGAATGCTCCAAGAAAAGGAGCCGGCCTCCCATTGCGGCTTCTGTGACCGGGCCGTGTATCCTGAAGATGCGGCAGTCGTGCGAGCCGCAGGCGTATATACCTGGGGCTGCTGCTCGCACTGCGCGTTGGGCGTGGCGGCAAGGACGGGCCTTGATATCGAGGTCCACGAACATGACCGGCTGACCGGCCAGGAAATCGTCGTCAAGACGCTGAATGGGAGCATTGCCTCGCTGGAGCCGGCGACCGCCGTTACCTGGTTTGGGCAGCGACAAAGGCCCGACGGCGCGTGGGGTTCAGCGGGGTGTTTCCATCAGGGGTTCTTTGTCAATGCAGAGAATCTGAAGAAGTGGGTCGAGCAGAATCCGTACGAAACAGGCAAGCTGATAAGCATTAGCCAGGCGCTCGCCGACAAGATGAAGCTCTCGCCCCAGCAGATCCAGAAGGCGTGCAAAATCGGCGAGTGTGCTCCTAAATAGGCCGTGAGGTCTGAGTCTCGGCAAAGACAATTGCAGGCATTTTCCAGGGGAAAGAATATGAACAAGAAATGTGTCATTACGGCGATTTGCACAAGCCTTCAACTATTCGTCACTACGGGTTTGGCACAAGAAAAGGAAAACGCAGAGCCAAACACCGTAGCTGCTCTGTATCCGACGGTGACATCGGGCGCCTTGACCTTTGCGAAAGCCGCCGAGCTGTCCAAGGGCATCGCTCTGCGAGCCGACGACATTACAATCTCAATGGTCGATATCAGCCAGTTCATCCAAGGGCAGCCTCCGGAACTACAGGATGAGCTGAACAAGAACGCCCTGTTTGTGCTCGAACATCTGGCGACGCCCCGCCTGCTGCTGAACCTTGCCAAGAAAAGCATGACCGGAATTGTAAAAGAAGCGGACCCCAAACGCGATCAGCAGATTATTCAGGACTATTTCGAGAAGCACGTTTTCGCTACGATTGAGGTTACGGATGCCGAGGCGGAGGAGTTTTACCGTCAGAACAAAGACATGTTCGGCGGGGCTGCGCTGGCGCAGGTGCGCGAGCGGATTAAGCCTTACCTGTTGGGTCAGAAGAAGCAAAAAGCAGCTGCTGATTATATCCGCACTATCGGCAAGAGAATCGAAATCAGCGTATCGGGCTCCTGGCTCAAGAAACAGGCGGCTTTGACATTGGACAATCCCGTTGACAAGGCCCGCAACAGCGGCAAACCCTCGCTGGCGGACTTCGGAGCCACCGGATGCGTCCCATGCGATATGCTGGCCCCGATCCTCAAGGATTTGGAGGCCAAGTATAAAGACAAGCTCAATGTCCTCTTTGTCCACGTTCGTGAAAAGCAAATACTGGCCGCCAGATACGGGGTAGAGACTATTCCCGTCCAGGTATTCTTCGATAAAACCGGCAAAGAGGTCTTTCGCCACATCGGATTCTTTCCGCAGGAGGAAATCGAGAAGAAACTGAGAGAAATGGGGGTCAAATAGCGGATGGAAAAGGTGTTCACAACGCTGACGCACGCCGTCGAGGGAACGCCCCTTATCGCCTTCGCCGCCGCTTTCCTCTGGGGCATCCTGAGCATCCTGCTAAGCCCGTGTCACCTAGCCAGTATCCCTTTGATTGTCGGGTTTATCGACAAGCAGGGCAGAATGTCAACCAGAAGGGCCTTTTTCATCTCCACACTCTTCGCCGTGGGTATTCTCATTACCATCGCGGCAATCGGGATAGTCACTGCCGCCGCTGGCAGGATGATGGGCGACGTGGGACGCTACGGAAACTACTTCGTCGCTGCAATCTTTTTCGTCGTTGGCCTGCACCTGTTAGACGTGATCCCGCTGCCCTTTTCCGGGCCGGCCCAGGTCGGAATGAAACGCAAGGGCATGCTGGCTGCGCTCATCCTGGGTCTTGTTTTTGGAATCGCATTGGGTCCGTGCACATTCGCCTATATGGCCCCTATGCTGGCCGTTACGTTCAGACTTGCGTCAACGGCTCTGCTCTATGGCGTTCTCTTGCTCATAGTGTACGGCCTCGGCCACTGCTCTGTCATTGTCTTGGCCGGGACGTGCACGGAGCTTGTGCAGAAGTATATGAACTGGAATGAAAAATCCAAAGGAGCCGTCATAGTAAAGAGGGTCTGCGGCGTCTTAGTCTTGCTTGGAGGTCTGTATCTTATCTACATTGCCCGATGAAACACACTCATCGCAAAGTCGCTATTTTGTTACTGAGCGCCCGGTGAACTGGCGGGATAGAACAAACTGTAATTGTCAACTATTGTAATGGAGGTCAAGAAATGAACCGGAGAAATTTCCTCTCAACATCAGTTGCAGCCGGGGCCGCCGCGACCCTCGCTTCGACTACTGCAAAAGCGGCGGACAAGAAAAGCGTCAAAATACTCGGCGTCTCTTGCAGCCCACGCAAAGGCAAGACAACGGCTACGGCCGTCCAAGCCGCCCTTAATGCCGCAAAGGAAGTCGATCCGCGAATCGAGGTCGAGCTGATCGATCTGGGCGGTATGCAGATAGCAGGCTCGTCCGGAACGTCATCGCAAGCCTCCGACGACTTCGACAAGATACTTCCGATGCTCAAAGACCCGGTGCCGGACGGCTTGATCATCGGCTCGCCCAGCTATTTCCGCACGATGAGCGCCCTGTGCAAGGCCTTCCTCGAGCGACTGGCGGTGCTTCGCAAGCCCAACCTGCTGCTTGCAGATACGCCTGTCGGAGTCGTCGCCGTGGGGGCTTATCGCAACGGAGGCCAGGAGCTCGTCATCGAGCAGATCCAGGCTGCGATGCTCTGCCACGAAGTGGTCATTGTCGGCGGCAAGCCCGGGGCACACCAGGGCGCCACGCTTTGGAACGCCTACAACGACGACATCACAAAGGACGAATTCGGCATGGCGACCGCCAAGCAGCTCGGCGTCCGCGTCGCCGAAGCAGCCCTTCGCCTCGCACAACCCTGAAAAGGAGCGAAACGAACCGTGCAAGAGACTAAGCAGAGGCTCAGAGTATTATTTCTGTGCACCGGCAACTCGTGCCGAAGCCAGATGGCGGAAGGCTGGACTCGCCTCCTAAAGAGCGACGTTATCGAGCCTTATTCAGCCGGAATTGAAACTCGCGGCCTCAATCCCAACGCCGTCAAGGTAATGGCCGAGGCGGGCGTCGATATCTCCGGCCAGCGCTCAAAGCACGTTAAAGACCTGGGGGACATCGAATTTGACTACGTTATCACCCTCTGCGATCACGCCGCCGAGCACTGCCCCTTCTTCCCGGGCAAGGCCAGGATACTGCACTTCGGATTCGACGACCCGCCCAAACTTGCACAGAACGCCAAAACTCAACGGGAAGCCCTGAATTGCTACCGCCGCGTGCGGGACGAGATAAAGGCCTTCGTCGAGAAATTGCC
>CAYGZM010000129.1:0-10855 GCA_964354365.1 uncultured Pirellulales bacterium | reverse complement strand
CGGGTTGCCTCGTAGAACGGTCAATCGTGCCTCCACTCTGAAGCGCCACAGCGACTCGCATCCAGCGGCAACACCAAAATCCTGCTTTTTGGCACTGATAAGGCGGCCCTTAACCATTTTCAGCAAAAGGCGCTAACCATGCCAAGTCTGGTTTGTAATCGATATGTGCAAGCATTTTAGGCCCGATATTATTAAAGTAATCCGAGAGGATAGACCGAATAAAGTGCAGGAACATATTTCGTTTAGGCTTTTTATTATCACTCATTTTAGGAGCGTTTGTCATGAACTTCCTCGAAGAAATAAGGAAATGGATTGGTGAGATTACTGAAATTGCGCTGTTATTGGTCGCCCTTGGCATTGTTGCCGGTATTCTCTTCGGCGAGCAGACTCCATTCTTTGGAGCGATTGTCACGAATCTCACCGGTCTGTTGGCCAAGTTGGGTGAGAACGGGCTTGTGGGTCTAATTGCCCTGAGTATTATTCTGTACTTGTTTCACCGTAGAAGGATTACGGCCTGAGCCCGCGCGGGGTCACCGCCGCCAAGAAACCGCAACAAGAAGGCCCCGTGGTCACAGCGATTAGTCAGGTAGTCTCTCGCTTAGGCGTGGGAGACTACTTGCTCATAAGGGCAGTTTCGCCTTCGCCTCGCGGATGTAGCCATACCTACCGCACCGCAGGCCAGGCTCCAACCGGTCGGCCAGAGTGGGCTGGTAGGATGTGAGGAGGCAAGCCTCTCGATAAAGATATGGGCGGAAATGCCGCGTACTCTTGACTATGCCCCCGCAATCGTCAGGACGGCCCAGACACCTAAAAGGCCAAGGACAAGCAGGGCCGCCCTGAGCACACGCATCAGTTGCGTTCTCGGTTCAACAAACGACCACACAAACCCCCAAACCGCCACCACAAGGCCAATCCGCAGAACAAACGATATAATGTCTTTGACCACAGAGACATTATATCCTATTTTACCATCGTAAGTCAAGGCAAAATTGCCTATTTTGCCACACCCTCCGTACTCGTACCCCATTTCAGAAGTAGTACAACGATAAAATTGCCACCCACGGGGGCGGGCTTACAAGAACAGGCGAGGGTCTCGAATTGTCATTGCGAGGAGCGAAGCGACGAAGCAATCTCATTGCCGCATCGTAGCGAGAATCAGGAAACGCAATGTTATCCTACCTGCTGCTATTGGTCGGTTTCAGGCGAGCACCGCTCGGGTCATATCATGTTGGTAAAACCAGGTTTTGGAACAGGGTAGCTGCCATCTGCGCCAAGTTTGGACGGGGCTTCCATGTCGTCGCGGCAATCCTCCGCCCTGGGGGGGTAATAGAAATCGGACTTGGTTACCTGGTCCCAGGCGACTTCCTTACCGGTATAACAGGATATCTGCCCCATCACGCCGACCATCGTGCTGCGGGCCATGTAATCGCCGTTATTCACGGGCTTGCCGGAGCGAATCGCCGCAAAGAGCACATCGTGCTCTCTCTGATAGGGGTCGCACCTTCCATCCCATCGCCAGTTCGTTTCTCCCCAGATGCGGCATTGCATAATATCAGCCTTGCCTTTACTGCCAAGGATAACGCTGGAATAATCGTTGTGGCATCCGTCCGTGGTGCGGCAGAAGGCGTAGATGAGCACGCCGTTGGCGTATTCGTAAACGACTGAATGGTGATCGAACACGTCGCCGTAGATCGGCTCGATCATCGAGGATCGTCCGCCCATGCCGTGGCATTTCGCAGGGACCTCATTGCGCATCACCCAACTGGCGCGGTCCAGGTTATGCACCAGAGACTGCGGGACATCATCACCCGAAAGCCAGCGGAAGTGGTATTGCGTGCTGCACTGCCACTGGAGCTCCGAAAGCCCCGGACTGCGTTCGATTATGACATACGGGGGGCGGAGGAAGTTCTCTTCAATAGCGACAACATCGCCGATGGCGCCTTCGTGTATCCGCTGGACCGTCTCGGCGTAGCCGGCGTGATAACGGCTGTGAAGACCGGAAACGATACACAACCCTTTTTGCTTTGCCAGGTCGGCGGCCTGCTGCATCAGCTTGACCCCAGCCGGGTCGATGCCGTGCGGCTTCTCCACAAAAACGTGCTTTCCGGCCTTGATTGCAGTCATTGCGTGGAGCGGGTGGAACTTTGCCGCATTGGCAATCAGCACCACGTCCGAGGACTCAATGACGTGCTTGTACCCGTCGAAGCCGGCAAAAAAGTGATCATCGTCCACAATGACCTGACCCGGCTTTTGCTCTTTGAGGAGTCGGTGTTTCTCTTTGACACGGTCCATGAAGATGTCACACATAGCAACAAGGCGGGCGCCGGGGTCCGCCGTCAGCGCCTGGGCGCCGGCGCCGGCGTTGCGTCCGCCACAACCGATCATACCAACGCGGATGATGTCGCTTCCGGCGGCATAGGCTACTTCTCCAATCGTCAGTCTGCTTGCCAACGCGCCGCCTGCTACAGCCGCCGAACTTCTCAGGAATCCGCGCCGTGTTGTATTTCTTGAAGCATCCATTGGACCAATCCTTTCAGTTACGATGTTCTATTTGGCTGAGTTTTGCTCATTAGGATCGATGGACCTGGCTACCCGAAAACCTACTATGTCTATCTCCGGCAGCCACCATTTGCTCTTGGGTATCTGCGGGTCCCCCATGCGCCACCACTCTTCTTCAAACGCCCTGGCCGCACACCGCAGCTCCTCGACAGAGCTATCGTAGTCGCCGCCGCGAGCCACGTGCACCTTGCCGGCCTTTGGGCCTTTTGGATTGACGGCGGGTTTTTGCTTAGCAGTCTCCTCGTATGCCGCCGGACCGTAGAAGTCATAGACCCACTCGCGCACATTGCCCAACATATCGTAGAGACCCCAGGCATTGGGCTTTTTCTTGGCTACTACGCCGTTCTTACCCTCGGTATTGGCTTCATACCAGGCGTAGTCCTTGAGCTGGCCGGGGTCGTTTCCAACGCCAAAGCGGTTGGTCGTTCCGGCACGACAGGCGTATTCCCATTCGGCCTCCGTCGGCAGACGATATTTCTTGCCGGTCTTCTTGGAAAGCCATTTGCAGAAGGTTGTGGCGTTGTGCCAAGTCATTGCGATGGCCGGGTGGTTCTTTTCGTAGCCCATCGTCATGTCCCCATAGACGGGCGTAGGACCCGTAATGGCGTCAACATCGTCGATTGCCTCCTTTTCCGCCTGCTCAGGCTCTATGAAGTCTTTCTTTGCGGTAACGGTTTCCTGATAGTAGGCCATAAACAGCTCAATAGTGGTCTCCGTCGTACAGAGGTAGAAGGGCGCCACACGCACCTCGTGCTGCGGCGCCTCATCGTCTTTGCGGCCCGGCTCATCCTGGGGGCTGCCCATTAGAAACGTTCCAGCGGGGATAGGCGCCATCTCGAACGAAATCTTCTCATTAGTTTCGGACGTAACGGTCTCGGTATATTTTTTCGGGGAATCAGCGCTTTGCCCAACTACGTCCGAGGAGCAAAGGACAACAACACATACGGCGAATAGTGCCGTATATTTGACCAGACGATGAGGAACAGTACTGTAGTTTTTCATCATTAGACCCTGTATATAAATGTTTTGGACAAGCTATTACACTACACTGACGAAACGTAATCTCAGTATTCCCGGTCCTTGAGGATACCAGGCTGGGGCGCCGGATACGAGCCGTCGGCGTTGGCCGGAACCGGCGCGGGGCCGTCATTTGTCAGATTAGCCACATTCGGAGCAAACTCGTGCGGGCAGTTGAGCATCTGGTCATAAGTTACGACCTGGCCGGTGTGCGCCGCCATCCGGCCCATCGAGCTTACCATACTCGCTATCGCGCCGCGCTCCACCTCGTTGTAGGGCTTATCCTGCCGGATAGCCTCAATCAGATCGACCCACTCGAGCTGGTAAGGACTTCGCTCGGGCTGCGGGTACCTCCAGATGATATTGGCGTCGTCCATGTTGTGGCCTTTGTACGTGCGAACCTTTCCGGGCGTATGCCCCGAGGTGGAGACAACCGCCGAGCCTTTCGTCCCGTGAACATAGCTCGAGAAACCGCCCATACAACCGGACATGTTCCGCCCCTGATAGAAGAGCTTGGTTCCATCCGGATAGGTGTATTCGACATCATAAGTATCGAGGTTTTGATCGACCTGGTCGCCGCGATAGTGTCGCCCGCCCAGCGCCTGCGCCTCGATAGGCCAGGCGTCTTTCATCCATGAAAGCTCGTCGATCTGGTGGATGTAGTAGTCGTTGTACATCCCGCCGCTGGCCCACAGGAAGCTGTGGAACTTCTGGATCTGGTAGAGCGTCTCACTGGTATTGTCGGGTTTGCGGCCGCACGTGGCCGACCGACCGCCCATACGGTAGCCCCTCATCAAAACGATCTCGCCGATCTCGCCGTTCTTGATACGGTCGTGCAACTCCTGACGACCCCGGCAATGCCGAATCATCAGGCCCACGCCGCATTTGAGATTCTGCTTCGCCGCCTCTTTTGCCAGCTCGATCATCCTCTTCGTGGTCGGGCCGTCAACCGTAACCGGCTTCTCCATAAAGACGTTGAGGCCCTTCTTGATGGCGTAAGTGAAATGCACCCAGCGAAATGCCGGAGGCGTTCCAAGAATCGCAACGTCGCCTTTAGTCAGACAATCCATTGCCTTTTTGTAGCCGTCAAAGCCGACGAATTTACGCTCATCGGAGACATCCACCTGGTCGCCGCGCCCGTCTTTGAGACTCTTGTAGCTGTTGGCAACACGGCGCTCGAAGACGTCGGCCATAGCGACGAGCTTGATCGGGCCGTCCTGGACGGACAGGGCGTCGGAAGCTGCGCCGGTGCCCCTGCCGCCACAGCCAATCAGGGCCAGCTTTATGGTATTATCCGAGGCTGCGTAAGCGCGCGAAATGATGCCGGCGGCCAAAGCAGAAGTTGCGGCGATCCGGCCTGTGTTCTTCAGGAACTCACGACGCGATGTATCTTTTCTCGTGTTCTCACTCATAACGGCCTTTCTCCTATCTAATTGCGCACATACTCCCAAATGTTACATTTGTTTCGGGAGCTACTGTCTGCTCTTGGCTCGAACATCAATCGGGCCTCAATTCCCCCCATTATCGCGATTAAGCCACATTTAGCAAGTGTTTTTTATACATCGTCACTTGCCAGTTCTTATGTTGGGGCTGGGCGGCGCCGCCATACCTTCGCCAAAATAGAAACCGGGCTGAGCCAGCTGATTATACGCCACATTCTGCCAGGCTACGCTCAGCCTGTATGTAGGGTCGTGCATAAAGGTATAGAAACGACGAGTTGTCGGTATTGTAGTCGTGTAGATGCGCAGCTCCGCGTTGTCGCTCGTTCTGCAAATCAGCTCCTCTCTCCAGTCGCCTAAGATATCGGCACAGAGGCAAGGGTTGGATTTTGTCCCGTTGTTCCGGGAACAACCTTCCGCCGTGAATAGTCTATTCGTTACGCCGTTGGCATAATCCCACTTGTCAATTACAGCACCATCGAGAATTTCGCGAAGCACATCGCCGTCCCACCATATCCCCATATTGCACGACCGCGGCTTGGAATCGCAGATCTTCTCGCCTTTGCAGTTGTATAGGCCGTCTGAATTATTAGCCCAGCACTCATAGCCTCGATGGCGGGGGTCAATATCGAGCGACACGCCTCTTCCCGGGTCCGTCAATTGCAGCCCCCAAATAACCTTTCCGGTCGCGGCATCACGAAGGTTGGCCCCATAAGGATGACGGGGTCTTTCATGGATGCCCCATACTTCCAGGCCCGGCCTGCCCGGATCAATATCGGATAGATGCATCGCATCTCCATGCCCCAGGCCTGTTGTATAGAGTCCTTTTCCGTTATCGTCAATACAACACGCCCCATAGACAATCTCATCCTTGCCATCGCCATCGCCATCGCCGACGCTCAGATTGTGATTGCCCTGCCCTCGGTAAGCTCCGTTGCCCGCAGCGCCATCGTCACTGTCGAACGTCCATACGTGCGTCAGTTTGCCGTCCCGCCAATTCCACGCCGCCAGCACTGCCCGCGTGTAGTAACCGCGGCACATTACAAGGCTCGGCCTTTCGCCGTCAAGATACGCAACGCACGCCAGAAATCGGTCCACCCGGTTGCCGTAGTCATCCCCCCATTCACTAACGCTGCCTCTGGGCGGTATGTAATCGGCCGTGGCAAGTGCTGCGCCCGTTTGGCCGTCAAATATGGTGAGGAACTCCGGCCCGTCCAGAACGTAGCCCCTCGAATTGCGATAATCTGCATTTGCGTCGCCGCTTATCTTGCCCTTTCCGTCAATGGTCCCGTCTGCCGTCTTGCATGCAACCTCAGCTTTGCCGTCACCATCAAGGTCATACACCATAAACTGCGTGTAGTGGGCGCCTTCACGGATATTTCTTCCCAGGTTAATCCTCCAGAGAAAAACGCCATCCAGCCTGTAGGCCTCAAGTATCGGCTCGGTCGTTGTCCCGCTTTGAGCATTGTCACGACCTCTGCCGGCCTGGTGCAGCACAATCTCATACTCACCGTCGCCATCCAGGTCGCCGACAGAAGCATCGTTGGGGGTATAACCGGCAGGCGTCGCAAGAGGAATAGAGATGTATTGTCCTGTAGGCGCGTTCGCTCGCAGCGTAAAAATGGCGCTCGATGCCTGTTCGGCGCCTTTGAGAACAGGCTTGACGACATACGAGTTTGATTCGCCGAGATTGACGCCTGTATCTACAAAATTTGTGCTCTCGGTAATCGGCTCTTTGTTCAGTTTCACAGACTCGGCGTCACCGGCTGACCGGTAAAGGTTGAAGGCGATATCGTCAGGGTCGGTCCCAAGCAGACGCCAGCCGACATAGACCTTGCCGTCGCCCTGATTAACTGCGACGACCCCACGACCGAGTTTCTCCATAAGCCGCTGCGCACGAGCATCAGCCACAAAGAGACACATCATCCCAATCAGGACAACCGGATTTATTTTGATCTTCAGCTTCATCTTACGATTCCTCCTTTTAATTCTCGCCAAGGCTTCTGCAAAATTGCAGGTTAGGCCTGCTTGGAAAAGAAAAAATCGTTTGTTGATTACCTGCAATTTTGCAGAACTCATTTCTCGCCGTCAGGCAACTTCAACAGGATATGCGTTGGTTTGTCGCGGTCGCAAGCAAGGTGGCCGTCCTTGTATTCGAGTTCTACGACCTGAATCAGACTTCGCCGCTGCTCGTAGGAATCATCCGGCCCGGGCTTGGCTCTGCCCGGATGAGTGAAATAGAACAGGTAGGCGCGGCCGTCGCTTACCACGACGTCCGCGTGACGGCCCTCGACTTGGTCTCCCGGGCCTTTTCCAGGCTCTTCGACCAAATTCCTTTCCTGCCGTACCCACTTGAGGCAATCGTCCGAGCTGTAAACGCCGAGGCCTTTCCAGACATCGACGATCATCCAGTATCGGTCTTTCCATCGGAACACCTTCGGACCTTCGCCCGGACGCTCGCCTACCGCCTTTCCGCGGTCCGTCCAGTTGTACAGGTCGGGGCTGTCGGCATAGTAGATTGATTTGTGGTCAATTTCATTGTTATACCACATGCGCCACGCGCCGTCCGGCAGCCGCATGACACAGGCGTCGATGCACCTGTCGGAAGAGAGCTTCAGCGTGGACTGATATTTCCACTTTAGCAGATCACTGCTTGTCAGGTGGATGATATCGCGCGGATGCGACCAGTTTTCAAAAATCCCCGGCACGAAGGTCAGGTACATATGATAGGCGCCGTCATGCTCAATCACCTCCGGCGCCCAGTGGGTGTACTCGCCCTGGCCATAGTCGATGTCCGCCGTGCCCCGGTAATTCCATGTTGCTCCTCCATCCGAGGACTCGGCAATGCCGATACGCGTGCCGTGGACCCACGTCACACCCGGAGTGTCTGGCGCGTTCGCACGCCGATTGGTGTAAAACATAAACCATTTCTTCTCGCCTCGGTTCCAGCAGAGCACCGGGTCTGCCGCTCCATCATACAGCGGATCGCGAAACAACGGTTTGGCCGCCTGCCCGCCCAAGTACCGGCGGGCCTGCTTCGTCTCCAGCTTGTAGTCATTCGTCTGCGATTTTGTCATCGCAATGTCCAGCAGGAATATTCCGAAGACAACACACAAGAGCTTCATTCTGCCCATCTTATAGTCACCTGCCTTTCCTCGAAATGCACAACTCCTTGTTTGTCCATATCGTTCTTAGCACTATATCAGGCGTTGACTGATGACGGAACGTTCTTTCCGCAGATTCCACCGTAGGCTGAGGCAGAGGTCCCGTTTTACTCCGCCAGGTTCAACTGCCGCTTTGCCGGGTTGTTATAGCAACGGCTTCGTTGCGCTGCGTCGGGAACATGAGCAGAGAGCCTGAAAGCTCCTCAGCTTTGCGGCCGTTACGATAGATCGTTACGGCCTCGCCCGGCCAGGGGTTGCGCAGGCGGCACTCGCCGCCAAGCTCGGACCGGATTTGCACAAATTCGACTCGCCCTTTCTCCATCGAGGAACTGACCACGAATGCGCCGCGAGCCAGCAGGGTGAATGCGGCGTCCCAATCCCTGGGCCATGACTCAAATACCTGGATTACCGGGTCGCCCTCGGGCGTTTCCGGCTCGCTGCTGAGCAGCGACGAGTGTATGCCGCTTGCCAGCCCGCCGACGTGTTCGGCATCAATTGCGCCAGGCCCTTCACGCAAGCGGAGCCGGTTCCGGAAGATTTGCGCGCCGCCGCTGCCGGCAGTATCGATGAAGCTCGCAAGCCGGTTGAAGTTCAGAAAACGGCTCTTGAGCTCCTTCTCGGGGCCCAGGGACTCTATGGCGCCGGCGCCGCCATAGACAAAGGCCCCGTATCCGCCGGCGCCGATGCCGCGGCGCGAGCGTGCGGGCGCTTCGACGAGGTTATCCTTAATGTTCTGCCAGATTGGTCTGAGGTCGGCATCCACATCGAGAATCTGCGAGGCGCGAATCGCCAACGGAAAGATCATATTCATACATGAGACCTCGTAGGGCGTGTCCGATGAGTCCCAGCTTCCTTCGCCGTTGTTGACGTGATGGATATGGTACTTGCCGTCGTCGCCTTTGCGAAGATTCGGGAAATTCCGGTAGAACTCTGCTGCGCCCTTGATCATCGGGTAGGCGCGTTCGCGCAGCCAGGTCTCGTCCATCGTATATTGGTAACGCTGCCAGTAGAGATGAGCAATCCTGGCGCCCGCGCCGAGAATATGAGAGGTGTGGCCGAATGCTCCCTTTCCCTTGTCGGTGTAAATCCACCGGCCGTCGATCCATTTGCCCTTGCCCTTGAAGTTGTAGCGCGAGTTGTGCGGCTGTTTGGTCCTGGTGTACTCAAGGAACCCTGCCGATGCCTGGTCCCACGGCTTGAGCGCCAGATACAAGTCGCGCATCTCGGCGGCAATATCGTCGCTCAGGTCTTCCAAACCGTCGAACCATACTGTCTCTGGGATCCAGATGCCCTTGCTGCCCCATTGCTGGACCGCCGCCCGGGCGCACGAGTCATACATCTTGGTGTACATCGAGAACATCGGGGCCATCAACTCCAGGCGGTTTGACGGCATCAGGTTGCTGTAGTAGGCGTTTGTATTGGCCCACCAATGCTGCGAGCCCCAGGCCCGCATATCGCCTGTGGTGTACCAGATCATCCCCCCGAAACGCGGGGGGTAGTCTCCGCGCGAGCTTGCGCCCATCAGGTAAAGAAAATACGTATAGTGCTTCTCGACGAAATCCGCCTGGCCGTCGGCACTGTGCATACGAACGAAGCCACGGGACCAGAAATCATGCCACCAGTCAGCGGTTTCCTTCTGCAGCGAGGAAAATCCTTTGGCCGCAGCGGCGTCCAGCGCCTTGAGCGCCAACCCCGCCACGTCCTGTTCCGCGTCGAAGGTGGCGGCGCTGCCAATAAGGATTGTGAATTTGCCGCGGCCGGGGGCAGCCGTCAGCCGCACCGTGCAGTCATTCTGATACTTCGCCTGAGAGTCGCGCCCCAATACGGCGGCGACGACCGCCGAGGCCCCATAGAATTCGTCCTCGCGGAATTGCTGCGTCAGGATGATTCGACCGTCGCGGATGTCCAGTCCGGAGGTGGCCGTGTGGCTGGCCGTCCGCACCATCACCTGATGATTCTTCGTCAGTTGATAGTTGAGCCGTTCGTGGTACTGCATCATATAGCGCAGCATCCGCAAGTCGATGCTGATGGGCGCCGGCCGCCGGCGGGTATCCTCAATCTCCACAGCCATAACGTCCTGATGGGGCCAGGCCAGCACGCGAGCCGTCACCCCGTCGCCCTGCGCCGTCATCAGGGCATCGTAGATCGAGAGATGCTGCCTGAATGCATCGGCGGTGAATACATCGACTCCATAATCCACCAACGTAATATCAAGATAGGCGCAAGTGCTCGCATAATCAGCGTGGCGTATGGGGAAGCTGTCGGTTTCGCAATTGACGCCATACAGATTCACGTGGTTTATTTGGAGCTTGAGCTGGGTCGGCGTCGTCCAGACCAGACTGCCCATGCGACCGTTGCCGACCGGCATACCCTCTTCGCTCCTGCTCGCCGGCTCGTTGTAGTCAAGGTCGGCCCGCGAAACGAGGGCCTTGTAATCCACCCCCAGGGGGCTGTCCGCCGCACCGGCAAAGCTCCACGTCAGAAGAGTTGAAATTGCGATTACCGTGACTGTGTACGTCTGTTTCCTCATTATAGTTCTCCTTTAATCGCACGTCTCTCGGGCCGGACTATCTGGAGCATTGCAGAGGTTGTACAACTACTCAGAACCAGGGAACATTCCTCTAACCCGCATATTTCACCGAAATCTTATATATTTCGATAGACAAATGGCCTAAC
>CAYGZM010000128.1:0-10887 GCA_964354365.1 uncultured Pirellulales bacterium | reverse complement strand
ATGAAAAAAAGAAAAAGTCTTGCTTGACACCTGGCAGGCTTTCATGAATAGGGTGTGCAAAAGCGCTTTTTGCTTTTGCACACCGAATCCTCAAGGTTATCCGGCCGGGTGAACAGCGCGCAGATGCATAAGCAGCGTGGGCAAAATGGAAGCGCATTTTGCCCACCCTACGGCCTGATTTCGAGTATCGAAGGCGGAGGCTGATCCGCTCTTGCCGCTCACGGTTCTTCCTGCCACGTCCACTCCTGTCCCATCAGCAGGACATCGCGGAAATCCACGACGCCGTTACGGTCCAGATCCTCCGCCAACAGCGCACGTTCCATCCTCCACCATTGCGCCAGGCGCGCATAATCCAACAACCCGACCGATCCGTCGTAATCAACGTCCGCCACATCGCCTTTTTCGCGGTCGCGGGACATACTCGCTTGGGCGGTACCTCCGTACGCCCCCATATTAATCTTGGCGCCATGCGGCCACAGCTCGCCGCGCCAGTCGATCAGGCCGGAATACCTGTACTTTGGATCATCGACTAAGTACGAAGTCCCAGCATCAATACATGGGCTTGTCACCGCGTCTGTGACCCATCTCTTCGCAGTCGCGTTCCATCGGCCGGCCTGGGATTTAAGATGAAAGTCATGGCTGCTCGTGCTGGCGAATTGAGGATCGATATTGATGTTTCCTGCACCCCATGTAAGGGTCGAATTTGCGGACACCGATGTGGTGCCTTTAACATCACAGTAAAGAACTGTTGCATGAGAGCCGCGATCTCCCGTATACGGACTGTCCGCCAGCTCAAACGACGTCGGACAATCCCATATAATACTGTTGACTACCGTGGCCTTGCCGCTGCCGGGCGTCAGACAATACGGAGGGCCCCACCTGCCCGTGTGGTCAAAAAACCGGATGCCGCGACCGCAATTGACAATCGTGTTGTTAATCAGCAGCGCATCACACTGGTTCTGCACCGCAATGCCTCCGGCTGAACAGTCATAAATCAGATTGTCCATCACGACCGGATAGCATTTGTCGCGCAGGACCACGCCGTGGTCGTCGCAGCCCCATATCACGTTTCCGACGATTATCGCCGAGCACGCCGTTGGGTGGACCATATCATCATGGGAGTCTGTAAACAGGTTGTTGCGGATGAGCGGGGCGGGCGTGCTCTCCCCAACCAAGTCAACGTGGTCGTTGTCGCCACTTTTGTCCGTGAAGTAGCAGTCCTCAACCAGAACGTAGGCGTATCTCGTGTGCACGCCCTGTCCGATGGAGAGAAACTGACAGTTACGAATGTTCGCTGACGCATTTCCAGGGAGTTCCGGGTCATCGGATATGATGGCTATGGCGTCTCCTTCCGCATTCGTGCTGCCGCCAAGAAGGTGCTGAAAAGTGCATCCTTCGATATCGAGGTGACTTGCAAGGGCGACTATCGCTTCGTGATACACTCTTCTCGGCGGAAGTGTTGCCGGGTTGCAGTCGTTGTCGTAGTAGTCCTTGTGGTCGCCTTCACAAGCGGAATACTCAATAATACAGTGGGCGAGCCGGCTGTCCGCCGCCTCAACGAACATAATCTGCTTCCACGCTGTGCCGTCGCCGTAATGCGTCAAGCGAATCGGCTCTGATTCCGTCCCGTTGGCCAGAAGCTGTCCATGGACAATAAGCGAATTTGCGTCCTTCATCAAAACCACCGTCCCGGGCTCAATAGACAAGACATTACCATCCGGAACGACAACGGTCGCTTCGACAATCACCGCCCCGGACCACGTTGTATCACCGGCCAGCTCTCCGGAAACGTGGTTCGCAGCCGGAACATACACAATCTCCGCTGTCCCCGAATCCACGACGGTTGCGCCGGCATTTAGCGCCTCGGCGGTTACCGTGTTCAGGCCGGGCAAAAGCGAGACCTCGCCGGTCCATGTGCCGTCACCGGGATTGAAATCAGCGGCGATTCCTCCGACCTTAACGGAGACAGCGCCCGGGCCAGTTGTACTGCCGGTCACTGCCAGGGTCTGTGTCTGCACAATCCAGGTCTCGCCGTTTCGCACGGTGTCCGCCGTCACCTGCAGCGCCGGCATAAGTGAAAAATCGGTGCTATCGTAATCTGCATTGTGCCCCTCGATCGCCAGGACATTTTTCCCTTTCAGCAGCAAATCGCTCGCAGGCCCGAGAACGTACCTTATCGGGGTCCCTGCCTCATGCGAAGACGCCTTCGTCTCGAAGGTGGCGGTGCCGGCCGGCATGTAATCTTTCTTCACTGCACGGTCGTTGTTCAGATAAGCGATGAAGCCGTCGTCGAAGTCGATCTCCAACACGACCTGTCCCGAGGCCGGAACCGTCGCCAGCGTGAACTCTTTGCGGATGTACACTGTAAGGTAGTGATCCTCCATATCGGTCAGCTCTGTCTCATCGTCCCCGTCCCCGTAGCCGAAGCCGCTCTCTCCGAGCTCCCAGCCGGAATCGCTAAAGTCGATTCGCCTCCAAGCATCAGCCGGAGTGCTCGGCGTTGTGATGCCGCGGAAGAATCGCCACTGGTCGCCCCGCTTGATCAATTCCACTCCCCCCGCGCCGATCTGTATCGTCATCGACCAGGCACTGCTCTGAACAAGTAAAATCCCCAAAGACAAAATGACCACTGCTTTCAAACCAACGAGCTTCATGGAGAGTTCCTCCCTAAAATCCAAGATAACGCATCAAAATTCTTCCTCAAAGGACCTGTGGGCATTTCTGTCTTTCCACACCCACCGGGCTTCTCCAGCCTGCCGTAGCGCAGGGCCGCTGGATAGCTCCTGTAAAGCTCATACTACCAAATTCCTCATCTCTTTGCAAGTTTTTATACGGCAAATCGGCGGTTTTTGGTCTGGGAAAACCCCGGTGGAGCGTATAATATGGGTTTATGCTGCTTTATCGCTCGAAGAAATGACTTTGGAGGTCTGACACAATGAAACGCCTGACAATCTCCCTGCTGATATTGGCCGACCTGGCGGCCCTGTGTTTTGCGCGCGCCGCTGGTTCCCGCGTCTCATCCCGTACGCCGACGCGTCAGATAATTCAGCTTACGCCGCCCAAGCACAGAGGAACGGTCAGCCTCGAGGAGGCGCTGTCAAAACGCCGAAGCGTTCGCGAGTATGCCAATCGGCCCGTTGAGTTTCCACTCATCGGCCAATTAGCCTGGGCCGGACAAGGCATTACAGAACTGCAAAAAGGCCTGCGGACCGCGCCGTCGGCGGGAGCGACCTATCCGATAGACCTGTATTTCGCAACGCCGGAGGGGCTGTTTGCATATCGTCCGCAGCAGCACAGTCTCGAACAGACCTTGACTGACGATGTCAGGGCCGTCCTCGGCGTGCCGCCGGCGCCGTGCGATATTATTCTCGCCGGCTCAGCAAGAAAGCTGACGACCCAGTTCCGCGATAAGGCCAGGACATACATGCTCCTCGAAGCAGGCCACGTTGCTCAGAATATCCAGTTGCAGGCCGTTTGTCTCGGCCTGGGGTCGGTGACAATAGGCGGGATAGATACGCGGGAGGTCGCCAGAATCTGCAGGCTTCCGAGAAACTACGAAGCCATTTACGTAATTAGTGTCGGCTACCCCTCAACGCAAACCACAACCGCGACCGGCAATGATCCCAATGCCGCCGCGCAGACGCCCCCGACATCGGGCAAAAAGGCTGCTCTTATTATTCCGAGCAAGGATTTCCGCGACGACGAGCTTATAGAAACAAAACGCGCCCTCGATATGGCGGGCATCGAGACCGTCATCGCAAGCACAAGGCGCGGAATCGTAAGGGGTATGCTCGGCAATATGATCGAGGCGAAAATCATGCTCAGCGGATTACGAGTAGATGATTACGATGCGATAGTCTTCATAGGCGGGCCTGGTGTCGAAGAGTACTTCGATAACGCCCTTGCAAAAAGCATTGCCCGCGACGCCGCCGCCAAACGAAAAATTGTGGCTGCTATTTCTGCGGCGCCCACGATCCTGGCCAACGCCGGCGCGCTGACCGGCAGACGCGCGACCGCTTTCCTGTCGGAACAAGAGAAGCTACAACAAGGCGGCGCCATTTTCACAGGCGCCCCGCTTGAGCGAGACGCTTATGTTATAACCTGCAGCGGACCGGCGATGGCGGTGCAGTTCGGCAGAGCCATTGCAGAGGCCCTCACCGGCAGATAGCGCTGAAGAATTAAGAGTTTATATGTCGCTGACCGACACAAATGTCGTGTTGGACTGAACCAGTGGACAGGTTATTTGGAATGCTGATTGACAGGTGGGCTTGGCTGGCGTTTGTGCGGGAACCTGAGGGCAATGCCTGTGCGGAACGCTTCGTCCGCATGTTGAAGGAGAACCTGTTGTGGGTATGAACGTTTCAGACCATCGAGGAGCTTCAGCAAACCCTGTTGGGATTCAAAGAGCTTTACAACCACCAGTGGATCATGGGACGCCTGGGCTATCGAACTGCTGCCCAGACACCAAAAGAATGCTTGCGTTGCCGTGGAGATCGCGGCGTGATTATGTACAAACCTGTGTCCAACAAATCCAGGGCGGTACCGAATGAAGTTCTAACATCTTCTTTGCATTGGTATGCCAATAGTACAAACACCCTCCGGCAAACTGCTCCGACCAGTTCCGCCTGTAACCACCCCAATACAACAGAAAATCAACCGTGACAAAACCAAACACTCATTACTCATTCAGATCAGGTGTTGTATCCAATTTGAAGTTCACCTGATAAGTCATACATTTAATGTCCTTCTGACCGTCAATGGCATACTGCAATTTGCGATCAATTTGATGACATACTATAAGCCCCTGCACAGCATCTCCTTCAGCCGCGAGCTTTCTTCTCACCCACGACATGTATCTAAGGATCTGCCCTACAGTGCTATCGCTGCTCTGATTTCTCTTCAACTCTATGACAAGCCAATTTCTGTCACTTTTGTGCTTTGCCAGTAAATCTATCTCGCCGACCTCATTCGTGTCGTATCTTGAACCAACTACCTCTCCATCTTCCTCCAGAAGAGACCACTCGTTGGACAATTCTGTTGCTTCCCAATTGTCCACGAGAAATTCGTGCAGATGCTTCTCCAAGGCAAAAATACTGTCGGAGACTCCGATTCCTTCCAAAGACTCGATATCCGTCTCCTGTTCATCTTCCCCCCTCCTGCCCCCTTCTACCACACCAATTCCTCTCGGCGTATGAGTCGTACCTACTCTCCACCAGAGCATATCAAGTGTCCAGAGGTCAGCGCCTGCTGAATGGGCTACCTCTACCAAGACGTTATTGACTATTTCGTATTTATCACCGAAGGATGCGCTCCTTGGAAACTCAGGCCACAGCTTGGTCTTCTTCATTCCCTTTTCGGCCGGGTTGTTCAAAACACCGTACTTGTCTGGATGCATAACCTGCAAGATTGCAGTGATCACAGCTCGACCCAAACCCCTCACCATCGGTTCCCCTTTGCTTGGACGTAATCTGTTTAGCCTAGTCTTTATGGGAAGTTTCTCATCGAGCAGAAGTCCCAGGGCATCTTTCAGCTTGGCCATGTCGGCTGTCATCCATCCGCTCTGTCGATGAAGACTATCCCAATGCTGGTTGTTCTTGAATAAGAGGAAGCTCTTGAAATCCTCGCTGGTAAGATTATCGAGGTTCTCCGGGCAAAAGATTGGCCTGTATCTGGCTATTACTTGCTCTTTCGCGTCTCGGATTTGTGCCCCTATCCTGTCATATTCATCGTCTGAAGTTGGGCTGACTCGCCTCAAGACAGCCTTCAGACTTTCTATTGCTTGTTCACTGATTGCCATAATATCTCACTTTCTAAAATAGTTTTGCCTCTCTTGCGGCTATACCGCCCTGGGCTTCCTTGGACCTGCTATGGACTCCCACCATTTTTGGTTACCTATCTTTACTTTTCACCGCCTCATCAGCTCTATCATTCATTCTATCGGTTGCTCAGGTTGTCGATGGCTTAGTCCACGCCATTTCGATTCCGGATGATGCCCGAATCCCTGTTGCCTAAATCGTCTACTGTCAATACCTCGTCGCTATCATCTGTAGCATACTCGCCCATAGTCAGCCTGTAAAGATTGTCGCAGGTCAGATTGAGCAGGATATCGTGCAGGATGGGTGCGTGAATTTAGCGGATTTTGCACAGTCCGCTCAACAGTGGGGAACAGAGTGATACGAGTCATCGAAATCCAGACCGCGCGGCCTGATGAACGTCAGCTTACGTCGGCGCCCGAGGAGTAGTGATTTGTAATGGGCAGGCGGCGGTCCTTGCCGAAGGCCTTTGGCGTGATCTTTATCCCCGGCGGGCATAACCTCCTTTTGTATTCGTTGCGATCCACCATCCGTATGACTTTGCGGACGAGGTCCGGCGGCAGGTGCGAGTCGATGAGCTCCTGGGCGGATTTGTCTTCTTCGACGTAGCCTTCGAGGATTTTGTCGAGCATGTCGTAGTCGGGCAGCGAGTCGGCGTCTTTCTGGTTGGGTCTCAGCTCGGCGCTGGGCGCCCGGCTTATCACGGCGGCAGGTATGATCCGCCTGCCCGCCGTCTTGTTTATGTGCTCGGCAAGCTGATAAACGACCGTCTTGGGTACGTCCTTTATAACGCCGAACCCGCCGGCCGTGTCGCCGTATAGAGTTGCGTACCCCACCGCCGTTTCGCTCTTATTGCCCGTAGTCAGAACCAGCGAGCCGAGTTGATTGCTCAGCGACATCAGGATGCATCCGCGAATCCGCGCCTGCAAATTCTCGTATGCGATACCTCTGCTGTCCCACCCTTCGACAGTCTTTAATGCCTCGTCGAACTGCTCGAGCATCGGCTCAATGGGGATCGTGAAGAATCCGATGCCGAGGTTTTTTGCCAGCTTGTTCGCATCGCTTTTCGTCTCGGCGCTGTTGAATCTCGACGGCATTGAGACACCGACAACGTTCTCGGCCCCTAAAGCCGCCGCGGCTATGGCGGCGGTTACAGAGGAGTCCACGCCGCCGCTAAGACCCAAAAGCACCTTCTCGAACCCGTTTTTGCGGGCGTAATCTCTTGTGCCGAGCACAAGCGCCTGATAAATCTCGTCAATAAAGTTGCTCGGCTGCCGCGTCCAGGGCTGCATCGGCCTGACCACCACCGCTCCGCCGGCATCTGTATTGATATCAGCAATCAATAAATCCTCATCGAATGCCCGGGCCTGGGCGACCACCTTACCGCCCGAATCGGCAAACATACTTCGACCGTCGAAAACCAATTCGTCCTGCCCCCCGACCAGATTGCAGTACGATACGGCGCAGCCGAACTCTCTGGCGCATCGGCCGACCAAATCCTCTCTCTTTTTGATCTTACCCGAATGGAACGGCGAGGCGGAGATGTTCAGGATCATCCGGATAGGGCCGAGGTCTTTGAGGAAGCTGCGCAGCCATTCGATATTCCAGATGTCAAAGCAAATCGTAAGTGCAATATTGAGATCGCCGAGCTTGATTAGCACAGGCTCCGCGCCCGCCCGGAAATACCTTTGCTCATCGAAGACGCCGTAATTCGGCAGCATGCCTTTGCGGTAAACCTTGCTGACCTTGCCGCCCTGCAGCACCGCGGCACAGTTGTACCGCTGCCCCTCATATTCTTCGGCAAAACCGACGATTATGGTCTTCTGCGGACAGTCAACGGCGAGCTTCTCGACGGTTAGACGATTGGCCTGTAGAAAGTGCTTCTTGTAGAGCAAATCTTCCGGGGGATAACCGCAGACGGCCAGTTCCGGGAAAATGAGCAGATCAACCTGCGACTCCAAGGCGCGCGCATAAATGCTCCGCATCTTCTGCGCATTGCCCGCCAAATCGCCAACAACCGCGTTGAATTGTCCCAATCCCGCGCGCACCAAATACTACCTCCAGACTCCCAATCCTGCCTTGCACACTTCCTCAGACCACATCGAGGACCTCTGCGAACACCTGTCTTATGCGGTTCTATTTCGCCAGCAGTCTCTTGACCTCTGCAAGCAGAGCTTCGGGCTCTACGGGCTTCTCCATAAATCCTTCAACGGGCAGCCAGTTCGGATCCCCCGCCGTCGATTTGAATTCTATCCCCGTTCTCTCCTGGATTGACGTCAGCATCAGGATGGGCGTGTCCTTGAACTGCGGGTCTTTCTTGAGCTCCCTCGACATTTCAAAGCCGTCCTGCCATGTACCCATCATTACGTCGAGTATGAACAAATCGGGCTTCTGGGCCTGGGCCTTTTCCATGCCTTCATCTCTGTCGGCCGCCGTAACTACCGTATATTTCCGGCTCTCCAAAGTGACCTTCAGGGCCTTGGTAAGATCGACGTCGTCGTCAACTATCAATATCCTGGCGTTCTCCATAATACACCTCGCAAAATCTCAAAAGCTCCTTTGGGTAGTGTGCTCCACCAGCCAGCTCAGACTCTCCTTGTAAACCGAATCCGCAAGCCTGTTCAACCGTTCTTTGGCGCCGGCCAGATAAGACGTCACGACCTGCTCAGTCTTGCATAAAGCATCGGAGTTCGCAAGCATCGCTCTTAATCTCCTCAGATTGCTTTTGTCGCCTGCAGATCCGAGCATATTCTTGATTTCTTCTCTCTCGGCCTGGCCGACGGCCTCCGAAAGAGTCAGCAAAGGCAGAGTTATGTCCCCCGCAATTACATCCTGCCCGGGTTCTTTGCCGAGATCGCCTTCTTCGCTGATGACGTCCCTGCAATCGTCCACAATCTGAAACGCCACACCGAAGTTCAGCCCAAATTCCTTTAATGCCGTTTGAAGGTCCCGGCTGTGATTGCCTATAATTGTGCCTGCGTGGCAGGACGCCGCGAACAGAGACGCCGTCTTCTTCTTTGCGATCACAATATAGCTGTCCTTGGACAGATCCAGATTGCGCCTCTGACAAACGTGCATCAGCTCGCCTTGGCACATTGAGTGTATCGCCTCGCTCATGCAGGCGAAAATGTCGGTATTGCCGCAATTCCCGATAAGCTGAAAGGCCTTGGAGTAGATGTAATCCCCCAAGACAATCGAAACGTCGTCTCCGTATCGAGCGTTAATCGTGGGCCTGCTGTGACGCATGGCCGCTTCGTCCAGAACGTCATCGTGAATCAGAGACGCTATGTGTATCAGCTCCACCGCCGTGGCGATCTCGATGAGCTCGCCACGATCACACGTGCTGCTGCGCCCTGCCGAAGCCGCTCGCTCCGACAGAAACACAAGCGCAGGCCTTATCCTTTTGCCCGGCGATTCAACTAAAAGACTCCTCATCACCGGGCCATAATGGTCATTCGACTCGCTGATGGAAGAAGCAAGCAAGCCCTCGACCATTTTCAGGTCATCCGCTATCGGTTCGTAAATCTGCCGAAGATTCATTGGAAAACCGGTCGTCCCACGTTCAGAAACAGCGCCAATCTGTGTTAATCGGCCTCAAAACAACGACTATTTCACATCCGTTTGTATCTCGGTCCGCCGGCGCCTTCGGGTACGGTCCAGCGGATGTTGTCGAAGGGGCACTTGCGCTGGCAGGTCTTGCAGTGCAGGCAATTGGACGGATTGGCGGGCTTCACCTGGTCGCCAATCGTCTCATATACCCCCGCCGGGCAGAACGTTATGCACGGGCTTTTGAATACCGGCGTACACCGGCTTTTACACACGTTCGAGTCGAGAATCTTTAGATGCGGGGGCTGCTCTTCACGGTGGCTGGTGGCGGCAACGGCGGTGAACGTGTCCTTGTCGAAGCTCTGCTCCGGCTTGATTCGGTACGTTGAACCGGTCATCGCCTCGTAGTCCTTCTCAACGTGGAACTTCGGCAGCAGACCTCCCAGAACCGACAGCGGCATTCCAACCAGCGGCCCCAGCTTCGCAACCGTCTGGCGAAAATTCCGAGCCGACCACATCTCTTTGATAATGTTGGAATGTTCAACCAGGTTGGTATATTTCGCCGCCGCAGCCTCGGGACTGCCCATGCTCTCGGCAATGGCCCTGCCTGCCTGAATGCCGGAATCGATCGCATTGTGCAGCCCCTTTATCTTGAGCATATTTACGAATCCGGCGCTGTCGCCGAGTATCATAACGTTCGCCCTGCCGATGTTACCTGTCCGCGGCTCTCGCGGAATGGCGTAGAACCCCCCTTCGGGAATCATTTTGGCCCCCGCCTCGACCACCGTGCCGCCGTCAATAAAATGTCTGATGAACGAGTGTTGTTTGAACAGCGCCAGCGCATCCTGTGGATTGAAATCATGGTATTTCCAGTCCGCTGCGACAATCATACCGACCGCCAGATGATCCTGCTCGCCGGAATAGACTATTCCGCCGCCGAACATCGCCGGCCCGATGAAGGGAGTCCATATCGGATAGCCCATCGCATGAACAACCCTGCCGGCCGTGAACCGGCTGTACTGTTCCGGCGTTACCTTTATCAGCTCCTTGACGCCTACCGAATAAAGTTGGTTCGACCGCCTTTGCAGGCCGGTCTTCTGTATGAATTTTTCCGTAACTAAGCCGTCGCAGCCTTCCGCCAACACGATAAAGTCCGCGCTTATGACCTCGCCGACGGCATAATTGGGCTGTTTGTGTCCTTCCTTGTCTAATCCCCGGTCAACTAATTTAACACCCGTGGCTTTGCCCGATGCGTCATCGAGAATAATGTCCTCCGCCGCAAAACCGCTTAGCACCTCCACCCCTGCGTTCTTTGCAATCTGCCCCATCCATTTGGTCAGTTTGCTTATCGAGATGGAGTAATCCCCCTTGTGCACCATTTGCCCGAAACCGAGATGAAGCACCCGCGCCAACTGCACCATCGGGAAGATATTCAAGGCGGTTTTGCTGCAAGGCAGAAACATAATGTCGTCTCTGTCGATCCTGTTGGCCAGGACCTGTTTTGCGACGTCGGTATCCCGCCAGCCCG